>NZ_AP023086.1:935625-1247500 GCF_021655555.1 Marinagarivorans cellulosilyticus
AAGTATTGCCGATTTGCCAGCAGATTTAGATGAGGATGATGCGTTAACGGTTAAAGAGTATGGCGTGCAAAGCTATGTTTTTACGGTATTTAGTGCCTCTCATTTAAAAGTTGCCCAAATAGTTGGCGAGGGTGGTCTGGTTATTCCTGTGCATGCCAAAGCAAAAGTTCTTGAAAGTGTTTCTGCTATTGCGCCGTTGCTGAATATTCAATCAGATATCGAAGAGTTAGATACCGGCCTAGAAACTGTCCCTTGTGATGAGCATTTAGTGATCAATATTCAGCCCTTAGGGGAGGGGCTAGAATTTACCTGCGTAGTCATGCCTTTTGGAGATAATGGACCCGCATTTAAACCCATTATGGGCAATGCGAGTTTAACAACAGAGCTTGATGGTAAGCGTATTGCCACGCAACGTGACTTACTGCGCGAACAAACGTTATTGGATGATCTGGACAAACATTGCCCGCACTTTTTGGCGATGCCGGATAATTGCTTAGCGATTGATGACTTGCAGGGTGCACTCGAAGCGCTTGAACAGTTAGAGCGCGTGATTAATACCACGCCTAAGCCATTTGCACTACGCTTGCGTTGGCCTAAAGGCAAGCGTATTACGCTCACCAAAACATTGGATGGCCAACACCTTGCATTAGCCGTCAACAAAAAAAGTGAATGGTTTGATTTAAAAGGCGAGCTAGCGGTTGATGAAAGTGAAGTGATAGAGCTGCGTAAACTATTGGAGTTGGTCAGTGCAACCAGTGGACGATTTGTGCCGCTAAATACCGATCAAATTTTGGTGCTATCGCAAGATTTACGAAAAAAACTAGATCAGCTTAATCAGGCAACCGATGGTGGCAAGTTCCATCAGCTGGCAAGTGTACAGGTCGCAGAGGCTACCACTGGCATGCGCATGAAAACCAACCATGCTTGGGAGGCCCAAACCCAGAAAATGCACGAGTCTAATAGCATTGAACCTGTTGTTCCCTCTACTTTGCAGGCTGAACTGCGCGACTATCAAATAGTGGGCTTTGATTGGATGTCTCGTTTGGCGCACTGGGGGGCGGGTGCCTGTTTAGCCGATGATATGGGGTTGGGGAAAACATTGCAGGCGTTAGCGGTTCTGTTATCGCGCGCTAAAAATGGCCCGAGCCTAGTGATTGCACCCACTTCGGTTTGTTTTAATTGGCAGCAAGAGGCCGTTAAATTTGCGCCGACACTTAACGTTAGATTATTTGCTGATTGCACAACGACGGAGCAACGCAGTAGCTTGTTGGATAGCGTTACAGGTTTTGACTGCGTTATTGTAAGTTATGGATTATTGCAGCGCGAAAGCGAGCGTTTGGCTAAGGTGCAATGGCACACTATTGTTGCCGATGAAGCGCAAGCTCTTAAAAACCCATTAGCAAAACGTACACAGGCTGCGTGTGCGCTGAAAGGTGATTTTAAAATTATTACCACAGGCACGCCTATCGAAAACAATTTAACCGAATTGTGGAGTCTTTTTCGTTTTATTACACCGGGATTGTTGGGGAATGTAAAACGCTTTGGCGAGCGCTATGCATTGCCTATTGAAAACGTTAAAGAAGATAAACTCGCTGCTCGCAAGGCGAGCTTGGGGTTAAAGGCCCTAATACAGCCGTTTATTTTGCGGCGCATGAAAAGCCAAGTGCTTACCGAATTGCCTGCCCGAACAGAAATTAATATACATGTTGAGCTAAGCATTAAAGAACAAAATTTTTACGAAGCCTTGAGGCGGAATGCTGTAGAAAATATTACTAACGCCACTAAAACTGCCAACGAAGGTGAACAGCGCATTAAAATGCTAGCCGAGCTTATAAAGCTACGCCAAGCGTGTTGTCACCCTAAGTTAGTGATGCCCGAGACGCCACTGGACAGTTCAAAACTGGCTGCATTGGATGAGTTGTTAGATGAACTTCAGAAAAATAATCATAAAGCGCTAATATTTAGCCAGTTTGTAGGCCATCTTCAGATAATTAAAGCGCATCTTGATTCACGATCTATCCAATACCAATACCTCGATGGCAGTACGCCACAAAAGCAACGGGCTTCGCGTGTTAATGCGTTTCAAAGTGGCGAAGGCGATGTATTTTTGATTAGCTTAAAAGCCGGTGGGTCTGGCCTGAATCTAACCGCAGCGGATTATGTTATTCATATGGACCCTTGGTGGAACCCAGCAGTAGAAGAGCAAGCATCTGATCGGGCACACCGAATGGGGCAAACGCGGCCGGTTACCATTTACCGTTTAATTGCGAAAAATACCATCGAGGATCGCATAGTTGCTTTGCACCAACACAAACGCGATTTAGCCGATAAATTGTTGGCAGGAAACGAGCAAGCGCAAAAACTATCGGTAGACGATATGCTGAATATGTTGCAAGAGACGTTTTAACGCTGCGTTTTTAAATGTGATTTAGTGTCACTATGTATAATTAGGCTGACCACGGTATAGCCCGGAAAATTCTTTTCCTTCGCGCCAGCGGGGAAATTGTTTATTACCGTAAGTTACCATCTCGTCGTCCGATGGGGTGGTGGTTTCCTGTTCTGATGGCGCGGCATCGGTGCCATTGGCTTTAAATTCTACAATTGTTGCCTCTTTGGATTTTAAGCTCTTTATTACATTTCCCGCGCCAGCAAAAGAAACTAATTTTCCATAAGCGGTATTTAACTCTTGAGACTCCGTGAGCTCAACATACTCATGCAGCATTTGGATAAACTCAGGGTGCGAAAGCAGTAGCTTAACTCCCAGCTCCTTTTTAACCAATTGAATACACTCTTTGGCGGATCTTATCGCGGATGGATTTAGCATCCAGTTACGGTCGTTCATTACATATACCTAAATGGTTTTGCTCTTTATTCAGGCTAGGCAGATTCTGGATAAATTCAACACGACTAGATGATTTTTTAGCCAATAAGAAAGGGGGGATGCCAAAATCCGACTGTTTGCACCGCAGTTAATTTTTGAAAAATAGTAGACCTAGCCGCAAGCTATAACACTTATATAGGCGTGTGTTTTTAGGGATGCCCTTTTAGTTATTAGCAGTAAACCTAAAAGCCTCAGTTGAACCATCAAAGTCTACCCTTCGCCTTGGCGCACCTCGCGCGCGATAAAAACGATTCATCACCTATAAGACTGCACCTTTTGACTCTCAGCTGCGATTTATAGATAAATATCTCGTTTTCTCGATTTCTCGATTTTTTAAAAATGGTTACGCGGCTGGCGTAGGTTTCGTTGTTTTGGCGTGGTTGTGTTTGGTGCAATGCGGGGTGTTACTAAGCGGTGTAATACTCTGTAATGGCGTAATATGTGTTTGCCGCTATTGTAGTTCTACACTTTCTGGTATTAAGGTCTGGCCTACAATGCATAATGTACAAAAAGCTATTTCCCTTCCTTTCGTTTTGGCGATGTTGAGTGCTGGTTGCGGTAACCAGAGTATTCAAGAGTCATCGGCGGTATCGACGGCTTCCGTCGACCCGTCTTTTTGTGCCGCCAATGCTAGCTGGGTCCAAAAACCTCAGGGTGCACCGGCAGAGGTCCCTGGTAATGGAGCTGATTTGTGTCAGTTTTATCAATTTTCGTGGCAGTGGTTTATTGCGCTAATGGATGCACCCAATGGCACGCAGCGCGTTTTTTTAGATAGCCAGAAGTATCCTGTATTTTTAGGGGAGGGCCAAAACTCTTGTGCCGATAACAATACGGAATCTAAGCTCTTTGTTCGCTCGTTAAAAGACAACACCGTAGACAGTAATGATTTTGTTGCGCCTAATGAAATGAATCAGGCTTTTAACAATGCGGTTATTTATGACCAGCAAGGCAATATTGTTTTATATGAGGCAAGAATAGACCGCGGTATGTGCGCGGTGCCTAAAGGTTCTCCTACTTTGCCGGCCGGCACGACGGAAATTAAATCGTCTTGGCGCACTATCGAGAAGGCCGATAAGCCTAATTATGTGTGGATTCAAAGCGATACAAATAATAATGGCACCTTAGAAAGTGACGAGCTCTACGGCATGGTGGGTTTTCACTTAGTGAAAAGCACGCCGTTACATCCCGAGTTTATATGGGCAACCTTTGAGCATAAACTCAATGCGCCGGACTGCCAGAAAAAGCCAATATCGGGTCAGGCTGACCATTGGACTTTCACCAGCGAAAGTTGCGCTAAGCAATTACCTAACCCGCCGGCTACAAGTACCTGCCATTTTAATAAAGTATTGGAGCCTGCCAGCGGGGGGAGCTCGCCGTTAACCGGTGAGGCGACCGAAATCTGCCAAGTTTATGCTCAAGGTACGCGCCCAGGCGATAACCAAGCGGATAAAAACCGTGAGAATATCATCACAATTAATACGCAGTTAAGCGCAATTTTTGGTGGCTTAAACGATAGCAATGCTTTAAAGGTACTGCAAAACTACAAAATTGTGGGTGCATTATGGGAGAACGATGTTAGCCAGCCATCGAGTGTATTAGCTAACCAGCGCGGCTCTATTCAACTGGCCAATACCACAATGGAAACTAATGCTCAGCAAGGTTTTAGCGACCCTGAATACACAGGCACCGGTAACTTAAAGCCTGCAGCAAATTGTTTTGCTTGTCACAATTATACTGGGCGCAGTACTAATGCGGGTATTAGCCATATTTTTAAATACATTCACGGTAAATAAAACCCCAAGGCCTACAAAAGCCTTGGGGTTTTATTTGGGTTTTCCTGAACATCGTTACACATTAAAGCTCGCTACCGAAGGCGGCAGGTGGGGTTGATCGGTCGGTTAATCTTGCTTGCATGCCTAGGGGAATTGTAAGTCTTGGTCTGTGACTGTAGCGTGATATTCGTAAGATGGATTAACGGACGAGTTATTAACAGCGCTTGTGGCGCCGTGATTGATATATTCAAAATTTAGCGCATTAATGTTTGCCACGACACGCCCATCTAATATTGCTTCGGTAGTAATATATTCAAAAAAATCATCGGGTTTTGCTGGCCCCGTTGCATGCCAGCTCGCGTGTTTCTTTATGTCTGTTCTAAACAGCCTATGGCTATCTCCGGGCCCAATATCGGCGGTGTAAATTTTATCGCCAAAGAATACGCCCTCATCATCGTAGTTTGAGCTTACCGAGGTTTTCAGTTCGCTTGGGTTGACCTTGTAGGTGACGGTAAGTGTATAGCTGCTATCGTTGGTGAGGTTGAAGTCTTCAATAAGACCGCCGTTACTAGCACCGTCGCAGGCCATCAATGCCAGAACCGCTATTAATGAAAATATAATCTTCATCGCCTAATACTCTTGGTTGGGTTTTGGCTGCAGGTTAATGCCTATGTTGCTGCTTAACTATGGGTAAAACTACGTAGTTGGCGCTTTGTATTCGCACAGTGAGATGTTGGTCTTAGTTGGCGCTGGCGGAGGCTCGAGTTGCGAGACCTCTGCCCACCTTAACGTTTAAAAAGGAATGGGGTCGCCGTTAATAATAAGCTGAAAAAAGAAGCCAAGCCCGATGATGCCGCCAAGCATTAGCAGGGTAAGCGCCAAAACCAAGGCACTTACGCCCCAAGCTATAAGGGTATAGTTGTGGCTTTTGGCGTATAAAAACAGTTCTAGTATGGCAAGTGGTAGCAAGTAGCAGCCAAACGTCCAAAATATAAAGAAAGGGCTGTTTAAGTTTGGCTCTGCTCCCAACGCATTTCCCACCATCAAATAACTAAACACGCCCACGCGCAAAAACCATTGCGCATTGGCAACAAGAAATAACCGTAATGCCCAGCGGCGGTGGCTGGCTATGGCTTTAGCGCGTATGCGTGCAAGTGTTAAGTAGCTAAAGCTTAAAATGAGCAGCCCGTTAATAGTGGTACCTATAGCGGATAGCGTGTTGGGGCTGCTGCCGCGTACCCAAACCAAATAAAAGCCTGAAAGCGAAAGGGCAATAACTGTTACAAGAAAGACCCGCCCATTCCAGCGGTGAAACCTAGGCGCCCATTGCCGCACCTGTGGGATCAGCTGAAGGGCTCCTGCGAAAGCCACAATTCCAGCCCCAAGGGCGTGAATGCCGAACATGGTGTTGCCGGCGGTGTCTCCTACTTTAAATGGTGTACTGCCCAGCGGTTCATAGCGGTTCCAAATGCTAATGTCGCCACTTATGATTGAGACGCCATAAAAAGCGGCAATGTAATACAGGAAAGCCCATTGCCCTAATACAACTATGGCGAACCAGAAAAGCCCAGTGATCTTGAGTGTGGTTTGAGCTTTTATATCATGGGGGTTGAGGTGCTGATGTTGCGGTGTGCTGACTTGTGGCGGGTTTACGTTCATGCTGGCCTTCCTTCTATGCGCCTAAAACGCGAGAGCATGCCGTGTGCTGTGGTGATTGTCGTCCGGATGGGCCTAGTCGTACAACCTGCAGGCCCTATCATTCAAGGTTTTAAGTCTTCAGGGGCTATACCGCGGTGTTTTGCTGGCGAAACGCTGTGGGCGTGAGTTGGTTGGTTTTTTTAAACGCATTATTAAAAGTGGACCGGCTATTAAAGCCTGCCTCATACGCAATTGTGGTGATGCTAAGGTCTGTTGACTTGAGTAGATGCATGGCGTGCTCAACCCGATAGCCATTGACGAAATGAAAAAAGTTGGTGTTCAGGTGTTGCGAAAAAGTTTCTGAAATATGATTTTCTGCAATACCGGTAGTATCTGAGAGTTGTCGCAACGATAGGTCGTTGTGCTTAAATAATTGGTCATTGGCTATCGCTTGCTGCAGCTTAGAGCTTAGGCGTTCCATATGGGCTGAAGTTAATGTGGCGGGCCGATTGATAGGCTTGGTTGTGGCCGTTTGTGCCTGAGGTACAACAAGGCGCGGTTGGTTAATTGCCATGTGTGCGAATGCAATGAATGCGCCGGCCTGCAGCAGCGCTAGCCCCATTGCCAGTTCTTGCGAATGGATACCGTTGGCCCACAAGACAATGTCTAGGCCAAAAATAACCACAGTAACCCCCAAACGTACAATGAATATTTCAGCCAATCGAGGGCGCGTTTTTCGATATTAGCGTAGCGCTGCATGATGCGTTGGCGATGCCGCTTTTGCAGCTTAAAAGTCATTACCCAGTAAAGGCTTGTAAATGCAATAAAAGCCCCTGCTGCGCTACAACAGGTAACCCAAGCTAGGCGAAAAAGCTCTGGGTCACGCGTGGCGGGGTTTGCCAATGCGAGCTTATCGGCTGCGCTAAGGTTGGCAAAAGGCAGCATAATGATTGC
Source organism: Marinagarivorans cellulosilyticus (assembly GCF_021655555.1). Lineage (NCBI taxonomy): Bacteria > Pseudomonadati > Pseudomonadota > Gammaproteobacteria > Cellvibrionales > Cellvibrionaceae > Marinagarivorans > Marinagarivorans cellulosilyticus. Next base: position 942,871 of record NZ_AP023086.1, read on the forward strand.
GACAACAAGCGGCCCGAGCATCGCTGTGCCGCCAATTAACCATAACCTTGGGGGGCTAGACATCATACTTTTGGCGTAAAGGTAGAGCGCAGGGCCCAGTAACATGCGAATAGGCAATTGCATGCCGGCTAGGTGCGGCGCATATTTATAGCCGGCAGAGGCGATAAATAACTCCCCTAACGTATGCATCAAAATCAGTAGTAATAACCCTGTTAAATAGGGGTTGTACTGCTGTGGGGCTTCGCAGCGGCGAAGGGATTCAATAAGTGCAAGTAAGCAAGCGCCGGTCATTATGGCGAAAATAATGGTGAGTGAAATATTCATTGGGCTAATTCGCTGGGCCTTACGGTGGAGTGTCGGCGGTGGGGGGTGTGCTGTGAAAAGCTTGTCTCTTTATTGCTTTGCGGGCATCGTTAAAAATTCACTTTTTCGCGATAGCAGCTTACAGGTTTGCTTTTCGACATTTTGCTCCTAACGCAAGCTTGTAGCGTAGCCATGCTACAGGAACCGTTGGCGCAACCATAGGCTGGCGGGTAAAAGCAGCCTATAATGGCCCCAAATACTTATTGGTAAACCTGTTTATGGTTTGCTGCTTATTATTAATATTTATTCGTAACTATTCGGCCATCTGTGAAGTTGAGTGCTAATTGATCATTTTCTAGGCCGCTCAAGCGATTCATGGGCACTATTCACGCGCTCTGGAAAGCGTGCTCCTGCGCTTTCTCCCCTTACAATCCCTGTAAGGCGCGGCGCGTGAATGCCTAGAAAACAATCAGTCAGCCCCTGCGTGAGCAATATTTTTCTATGGCTGAATAGTTACAAAATTTTTAAGGTAAATTCTTATGTTGAAATTTCGCCGCTTAGCCACTGCCATCTTATCGTCCATTACTTCTGTCAGCAGTTATGCATCTTCAGAGTTAAATTTGGCGCTATCTTCAGACGTGGTAGCGATTGATTACGCCAATACCCACAGTGAACGAGGAAGCCAGTGGGGTTTTGGGGCGCTTTATAATGACCCGAACAATGCTTCGCAAGCTTTCGTGAGTTTTAATGTTATTGGTGAATCCCAATCGGCCAACGGGCTTCAAACTGGGCTGGGCTTAAAGCTTGTGGTTCACGATACTTTTCAAACAGCCGGCTCGCTGGCATTGGGTGGAAAGGCACGCTACGAGCCTGAAGCATGGTCCGGCTTTGGCCTTGAAGGTAGCGCTTATTTTGCGCCCAGTATGCTTAATACCAATGATGCCAAACAATATTTTGAAGTGCTTGCAAGGTTAACGTATAGCGTTAATCCGCAGGCGCGATTTTTTGTTGGATTACAAAGCATCAACATAAAATACGACGAAGCTATTGTTAGTAAGGTCAAAATGAATAAAGGCGCTAATATTGGTTTTACGTTAACGTTTTAGTCGGGCGGTTAGTGGCAATGCCCATTTAATTGACTTGGCAGGCTGAATGCGCCGCGGTCCTAAGCTATATCGCAGAATAATCAATAAAAATAAGGATCTTCTAATGCAATACAACAACCCGCTCTTTTTGAAAAATGTTATCGGTATGCCAGAACCCCATGCACGGGCTTTTAAAACCATCGCCGCGTCACAGAAAAGCGTGATTATTAGCCGAGCAACGGGGCCTACTTGTCTTGGTTTGTTGCACGAAGGCTACGATACAAAAGGTTATCGCATTCATGGTAAATCTTGTAATTGGGGGCCAATGGCTGGTTTTGTTGTACGGGACCCGCGCCTAAACAAGGCGGGCTTAGCCAAGGAAGCTTTTAATCGAAAAAAGCATATTGAAGCTTTAGTGAACGATAAAGAAAATCAAGGTTGGCTCGCTAACACGACTCCGTTAATGATCACAGATGCGCGCAGGCAGTGGCTGGTAGAGCAGCGCATTATCACCGTGCAGAAAAAGGGCGATCGTTGGGATGGTATCGCAAGCCATCCCACAGGTATTCATTTTAAGTACAGCCTTATTCCAGAGGTAAATGGGCTTTGGGGTGTGTATTTCGATAATAGCGATAGCAATAATCGATTTGTTCAAGAACGTGGTAATTGTGCAGTTAAATACCATAAAAAATACGGTAACGCTTACGAGCCTTTATTGGCGATGACAAACCCTGTAGGCCACCGGTTATCAGCAAATACTAGCTATTTGAATGCGGTAACAGGTGATTACGATCTTTTTGCGATATGGCCTTTTGTTAAAAATTATAACCCTGCGCCAGGTGGTGATGACTATCGCCCTTTGGGTACAACAAAGGGTTTTACAAAGGAGGAGCGTAGTAATATAGACCACTTAGAGCGCAACTTTACCCGTTCTGGCCAAGGAACTAAGCTGGGGAATATCACTAACCGAATTTATCGGGTTTGCCAGTTAATTAATTCCATTGTGGGGCGGCAGGTGCTTTGGCATAGCGATGAGAGTGCCCGACCATTTTTAGATGATGTGGATCTACCTGTTGTTGCCTTTACACCAAAGGGAAATGTTTTTGGCCTTGAAACTATTGTTGATGTTAAGGCCTTTATTGCGCTATGCGAAGGCTCTGGTATTCAGGTGACCTTATCAAATGCTTGGGCGCAAACGCCAAGCGCCCAATACCCTAATCGCTTAGGCTCGAAATATAGCAATCGCGTGCCAAAAAATACCGTTCGAACGATTGTGCCGGATTGGTACAACGCCTAATAAAATTCATAAATTGGCGAAAATAATGCATCGATTTATTGTGAGTATTTTGTCTATAAGCTTTGCTGGGCAGATGGTATGCGCGCAAACATTGGATGAACAGTACGAATATTATCTGGCAAATAAATGTAAAAACCTTAATTTTACGAGAGTTACCGGAGGCTTTTTAGAGGAAGGCCAGGCCGAGGAAAACTTGTCGAATTATTGTGGCGGCCCGCAAGGCTCGATACCTTTACCGCCGGGTAGTTCAATAACCGCTAATTCTAGCGGGGGCGCTAGTGCTACGCGTGGCGCAGATGCATCGCAAGTACTGCGCAATCGGGAAAAGCGCAATAGGGAAAAAGAAGCGGTATCTGATGATGCTAGCTACAGTACAACCTTGGATGTTTATTCGGCAGAAAACCTTGGCCTGTTCTTTACCTATAATAGCCGGCGCGAAGAAAAAGATGTTACGCCGTATGAAGCTGGTAACCGTGCAGAGGCATTTGATGTATTACTGGGTGCCGATTACCGCATTGGGGAACGTGCCGTATTGGGTGCGGCCTATAGCTTCGCCCGCGTTAAGGGAGACTTTTTTGGTGGTGGTGACTTTGAAAAAAGCAGCCAAGCTGTTTGGCTTTTTGGTGCTTGGTATCCTCTGAATAATGCGTCTATCGATTTTAGTGTGGGCTTAGATGATGGTAAGCACGATACTCGCCGAAATGTAGGCCGCCATCTAGTGCTAGTAACCCCCGCCGACGCAGTAGCCGTGCCGGAAGGTGAGGAACCTATTCATGCTGATGACATCACGACGATTATTATTGATATACCCTATGTGCGCACACAAAGCCGCAGCCATAGCCGAAGTTTGAATATAACCTTAAATGGCGGCTACGATTTTAATTGGTCTGCTTTCACTGTGGGTCCGCGTGCTGGGGTGGCGCAGCGTAAAACGATAATGGACGGCTTTGACGAAAGTGGCGAAACACCGATGACTTTGCAGTTCGACCGGCAAGTCGAAAAATCTGTGATTAGCACATTGGGCGTACAGGGAAGCCGGGCTTTTAGTGCATCGTTTGGTGTGATTAATTTTCAATTCAATATGGATTGGCTTCATGAATGGAGCGATAAGCAGCGTTTGCTAACAGCGACATTCGCAGAGGATCTTCGGTCAGATGCCCCTCGGCTGGCGTTCCTTAACGAGGCGCCAGATCAAAATTGGCTCAGAATGCGTTTTGGGTCAGCCGCTGTGTTACCTAATGGTATAAGCTTTTTTGTGGCGTTAGAGCAAACATTCTTGCATGAATACCTAGAGCAAAAATCCGTAAGCCTAGGGCTGCGTAAAGTATTTTAAGCGGGGCACCCTGCCTGCTGTATATTTTGTAATATCGTTAAAACCATACTGTAGATTTTACAGATATACGCCTTTCAATTTTTTCACTGCCTTTCTACTTTTTTTCACGGACCCCCTGAAATCGGCGCGCTCAGGGGAGATGTATCTTTCTAAATCTTATTTTTATTTTGGCATGCTACCTGCTATTTGTTAATCGGTGCTTTGGCAGCGATGCGATTGTTGTAAAGCGATTGCTGACAAGGTGATTTTAATCAAAAAATAAGGTTTATGTTATGAATACTCCGTTACTTTCCGCATCGTCAATGCGTGACTTCAGTGTAAAAAATATTGAAGGGAAAGACATTGGCGAGATTAAAGACCTAGTCGTTGATTGGAACGATGGCAAAGTCGCATATGCTGTTTTATCTTTTGGTGGTTTTATGGGGTTAGGTGAAAAGCTGTTTGCAATCCCTTTGGATCAATTTTCGTTTGATACTAAAAACGAAGAGCTCGTATTGAATGTTAGCAAAGAGCGACTAAAAGATGCGCCAGGGTTTGATAAAGATAACTGGCCGCAATACCCCGACGCAGAGTTTATCAATAGCGTTTATCGGCACTATAGTGCATCACCAGCTTGTCGCAAACAGGGTTAATTCTATAAGGCTGCTAGTTCGCAGCCTTATGTTTTCCTAAAAATTAAATTTATTGGCTACCTATCCGCCGTTTTGTGAATGCGAGGTTGGAGGGTCGAGGCGTTTATTATGAATATTATGGCGTTGAATAAGCCGTCACTGAATATGCTTGATTTGCCAATGGGCGCTTCACTTAATGATGACGGTACATGTACTTTTAAAGTTTGGGCTCCCAATGCAGATAGTGTAGCCGTTGTTGGCGATTTTAATGATTGGGGTAAACGAAAACCTAAGAAGCTGATGCAAGAACAAGGTTATTGGTATGGAAGGCTAGATAACCTTGCCGAAGGAGATGAATACCTGTATCAAATAAAATCGGGCAAGCACATTTTTACGCGAATCGACCCTTATGCTCGGTCTGTCACAAATTCTTCGGGCAATGGCATTATTTATAAAGATAGTTTTGAGTGGCAGGAGGAGCATTATCATTTACCCGCGCACAATAGTCTGGTTATTTATGAACTACACGTAGGCTCCTACGCAATGTCTCAAGACGGCGTACCTGGAACCTTTGACGACCTTATTGAAAAGTTAGATTATTTGAGCCAGCTGGGCGTTAACGTAGTGCAAATAATGCCTGTAGCCGAGTTTGCTGGCGACTTATCTTGGGGGTATAACCCCGCCAATATATTCGCTATCGAATCGGCTTATGGCGGGCCAGATGCATTTAAACGCTTTGTAAAAGCTGCTCACGATTGTGGGATTGGGGTAGTGTTAGATGTGGTGTTTAATCATTTTGGCCCGAGTGACCTTGCACTATGGCAATTTGATGGCTGGAGTGAAAATGGTAAAGGCGGCATTTATTTTTATAACGATCACCGCAGTGAAACCCCTTGGGGGGATACGCGCCCCGATTATGGTCGCAAGGAGGTACAAGATTTTATTTTGGATAATGTAAGAATGTGGCTAGAAGAATACCACGTTGATGGCTTGCGGCTAGATATGACTGTTTTTATGCGAACAATCAATGGCAATGCGTTTGATGATGGCGATGTTATTTCTGAAGGTTGGGATATGTGCCGTAGAATAAATGATTTGGCGCATACGATTAATCCTAATATTCTAATGATATCGGAAGATTTGCAAGGTGATGCAGCAATTACTTTAGGTACGCAAGACGGCGGTGCAGGTTTTAATGCGCAATGGGATAAAAACTTCGTTCATCCGGTTAGATCTTTTCTTCTCGAAGTTAATGATGCCGATCGCAATTTAAGCGCTTTAGAAAGTGCCTTATTAAGTGAATATAATGGCAAGCCTTTTTCGCGTATTGTATATACCGAATCACACGATGAGGTGGCAAATGGTAAGCAGCGCGTGCCAAGCGAGATAGATGATAGCCTTAAGGGCACCTCTAAAAATAGTAATTTTTTTGTGAGAGCAAAGAAGCACCGCCCGGAGAGCCGCAGTTTACGTGTGTAAATGAGGACTCGAGGACGGAGCTGATGCCGCTATCGCGGGAAAAGTGCATTTTTAGAGGTGCCCTTAATTATTTTGCTATTAAGCGTGCGGTACTTGGGAGCTGTTTAACGTTAACCAGCGCCGGCATACCGATGATTTTTCAAGGCCAAGAATTTTTACAGCGCGGTTGGTTTAAAGACTCAGAGGCCTTAGCTTGGTCGCAAGCTGAATCTTATGGCGGTATATTGCAATTACATAAAGACCTTATCGCTAAGCGTTTAGATTTATACAATGAAGGCGATGCACTGACGGGCGAAAATACAGAAGTTTTGGTATTGGATCACGAGGCTAAAATTCTGGCGATATCACGCCATGCCAACGGTAGAGATTCTTTTGTTGTGGTATTTAATTTTGGTAATAACACTGTCTATGATTACCCAGTACCTATGCACAATATTCGTGAAAATGCACAATTAGTCTTTAATAGTGATGCGCGTATTTATTGTGACGATTTTGGTGATGTAGGGCACGGTTATATTGCAGAGGGGCAAATTGTTACAACCATTGGTGCGTACGCCTGCTTGTTGTTTAAGTAGCGGTAATGCTTTTGCCCTTAGTAGGCATATTGCTGTCGCCAAAGGCGCCCTTGTGGCGCTATTTTTGTTTTTGTTGTACCTAATTTTTCAATACTGTGGTTGGATAGCAATATTAAAAAATGCTGGAAATCTCAGTGCTACATAACAATAAATACATCTTGATTTACGCCCTTTGTGGGTTTTTTTTGCTCTGTTCACAAGCCCGTGGTCAAAGTGTTGTTGTTCCGCAAGCTGCATCACCTAATGATCATGCGAATGGAGGGGTGTTGGTTGCGCAATACCCTAAAATGTTGGATAAATACGAGCGCGATTTTGACCTCTATTTTTTAGAGTTGCTTAGGCTGGCGTTGGATAAGTCTAAAATACCTTACGTGCTTGAAGGTGTCGAATTGCCCGTTATGGTAGAAAGTAGAAGCGCAGAGTTTTTGAAAGCTAACCAGCACATGGTGCATTGGTTGAATGCCAGTGGTGGGCGCGAAAATACACTTAAACCTATTAAAGTGCCATTGTTTAAAGGGTTAATTGGTTGGCGGGTATTTTTTATTCGTGCCGAGGACCAAGCGAAATTTTTAAAGGTAAAAACGAAAGCGCAGCTGGCGCAATTTGTTGCAGGGCAGGGACATGACTGGCCTGACACTCAAGTGCTAAAAGATAACGGCCTTAAAGTACGGGGCTTGCCCAGCTGGCGGGGCTTATTCGAGATGCTAAGCCATCACCGAATTGATTATTTTCCGCGCTCAATTATCGAGGTGGAGCGCGAGCTAAGGTTGTTTGAGTCGCTGGGTTTGTATGTCGAAACTAGTCTTGTAATTCGGTATCCTGCAGCCTATTACTTTTTTGTGAATTCTGACAACAAGCGTTTAGCTAACGCCATTGCGATAGGCCTTAAACAGGCGATTACCGATGGCGATTTCGACTTGCTATTTAATCGTCATTTCTCCGGTATTATTCAGCGTGCAAGGTTGAGCGAGCGAACAATAATTCCATTGAGTAACCGTATTGATTTCCCTGTAGCGCAGGAAGATCTATGGTTTAACCTCAGGGCAGAATCCCCACTGTCTACGGCCCCTTAAAAGAAACAGCTTGTGATGCTGGTTTTACCTGCGGATTAATTATTGCGCTAGGTTTTCTGAGCGAAGATGATTTCCCTTTCAGTTTAAATGTACCTACCGAATATTCTTTGTGTTTATAAAGGGCTAGCTTTGAGTTAAAAATTGCAGCTCTTGCTTCGTTTTAAATAATTTTTTTACCTTTTATTTTGTTTTTATTTACCTTTTATTTTTTTCGTATTTTAGCTTCTGACGAAAGGCGTGAATTCTGGTGGGGTGTTCTTTATTGCGCCTTGATATAAAGGGTATACTCTTCCCCTAGTATTTTATTGGCGCTGTGACTTAGTTAGAGTTTATCGGCTTTTTTGTGCATGGCGCATTGGGCGATTAGTCGTTAAATTAATAGCCTAAATGCGAGGTCGATTGCGCTTTTTTACCGTGTGCGCACTATGGTTTAGTTTGTTTGTAATGTCGGAAAAATAATTTCTATAACGATTTATTAGGGTATCTCTATGTCAAAAAAAATACTCACTTTGGCGGGTTTTGGTCAGTCCAGCCTTGCATTATTTGTTGCGGCCTTATTTGCGGGTTGCGTTTCACAAACGGACTCTTCTGGCTCGTCCGCTGATGCGACTAGCTCCTCAGTTGCTAACGGTGTACAGAGTTCGTCTATTGGTAGTGCGAGTAGTGCAAGCGTTATAGCGCAGCCTTCAAGCGTTAATGTATCGAGTAGCTCGACGAGTACTGTGGCTGATGATTTAGCGCTTGTTGTGGCGATTAACGCTGGCGGCTCAGCGACAACCCTAGATGGGGTGGCGTTTATCGGCGATAAATATGGTCGCGGCGGTACAAGTAATAGCACCGACGACTTTGTTACTGGTGGCGAGCTGTATCAAACAGAGCGTTACGGCGCGCTTAGTTATGAAATTCCAGTGACGGCCAATGGTAGTTATACGGTAGAGCTGCATTTTGCCGAGATTTACCAAACCTCTGACGGTGCGCGTAGCTTTGGTGTCGCGCTTGAAGGAACCCCTGTTATTAGCGATTTGGATTTATTTTCGAGAGTAGGGCATGACAGCGGTTATAGCGAAACTTTTACTAATGTGGCGGTAAATGACGGCAGTGTTTCTATTGAACTGCAGGCAGGGGTAGAAAACCCAACTATTGCCGGCTTTGCTATTTACTCTAACGATGGCGAGTTAGATACCGCCTTTGTGCCAGATGTAAGTACCGACCTTTCTAAATTTTCGGCGTACACCCAGCAATACAATGAACGAACCGTAATTACGTCTAATCATGCGACGGGTCATATTGGTGATTTTTTCTTTACTCACTGGAAAGATGGCGGCTCGACCTCGTTAACGATGGATACCAACGGTGATTTCAGCGTGACTTGGCAGGGGGGCGGTTACAATTATGTGGGTGGCCCCGGTTGGCATTATGGTGATGAAGACCGAGTAATCGGATACCGCTTCGACAGTGATAGTGGTGCTAGTTATATTACTATGTACGGTTGGGGCTATGACAAAGACATGCCCAAGTCGGACCCTGCGCATTTAGTGGAATATTACATTTTACAGCGCTGGAGCTACGACCCCAGTCAAGGGGCAACTTACGGTAAGACCTTTGTGAGTGATGGAGTTGAGTACTCCACTTACCGTTCAATACGGCAGCAACAGCCTTCAATTAATAGCCCTTCTACGTTTTACCAGTATTGGAGCAAGCCTTCACAGCAGCGCCCGCTAGGGCAAGATCATAAAATTATATTTGCCGATCATGTTAAAGCCTGGACTGATACGGGCTGGATTTTACCGGATATGAATAACCTTGATGCCAGCGATGATCCCACTTATCAGGTGATGGCTGTTGAGGTGTTTAATCCCGGCAGTGATGGCACGGCCTCTGGCCAAGTGTGGGATGCTACAGAGCAATAGTTTTATTGCGGTTGAAAGCGCCCCTGCTTAGTGGGCGTATTAAAGGCATTAGCCCTGGAATGGTTAATGCCTTTAATTTTTATTGCAAAGAGCAAGCTGGGCAGAACTCTAAAGCCCACACTTTTTATCTTGCTGCCATTTCCTAAAATACACGATCAATATTTATTGTTAACGATATTCGGCTTTGCTTATTGCTGGAGCCTATCGTAACCCTAAAAACCTTAGTTCTGCGCGAAAACGATCGTTGGGGTGGGCTTAAACCTAAAAACCGCAGTTAAATCACGAAAGTATTCACAATCGCTTACCGCACCTGGTCTCCGATCAATCGAGCTCATGACCAATAAGGCGACTACGTCGATTGAGCGAAACCCAGTCACTGCAATCGCTCACGAATCTTTTCTGCGCTGAACTGTGGTTTTTAGGTTAAATGGTACGCGCCATTTCCTGCAGCTTTTTATAGCGCGCAAATTGTGGGTCTGAAGGCGTTAATTGGTTGCGTATGGTGGCAAGCATTTCTTGCACTATTTGATCGATATCACCAGCATCACCGCGGTTGTGTTTGCCAATATAGGCTTGGCAAATATTGAGCTGAATACCCAAGTGCCGTGGGAATAAAACTTGTGCCCGCTGAAAGCAGTGAATGGCTTCATCAAACTTTTTCTCGCTGTAAAGTTGAATGCCTTTTTTGTTGGTTTCGGCCAGTATTCTTCGGTTCTTTTTACTGGCCGGCTCGTCTAGAATCTCGTCGAGTTTTTGCAATGCTTTTTGGTCATCAGAGTATTGCTCTTTTAAATCTTGCGTTAATTCTTCGGCGCGGGTGTTTTCTTTGAGTGTGCGAATAGCTTTAACGCGGGCAATATCCGTCACGACATCGCCCTGTTCTAATTCGCAATACAGTGCTTCGGCTTTATAAATAGATTGCTCGCCAAGTGCGCCTTGGTGAGACAAAAATTGTAACCGGCCTTGCAAAAACTGCATGCGCAGTAAATCTTCGTTAGAAACGTCAAAATAATTGGTGGCGGCTTTTAAAATCTTTAGGGCTTCCTCGGGCAGTTTATCTTTTTCCTCTAGTAGTGCAGCCGGCATATCGGCAGTGTTCATGCCTAGCCGGTAAGCATCTTGCCAATCGCCATAACAGCTGTGGTAACCCAAGCGAACGCATTCGCGCAGCGCATCCAAGGCTGTTGGAATATCGCCGTTTTGCTCGGCAATATTGGCTAGGTTTTTTTGCCTAAGAATAGATGCCGGCGATGCCTTAACGGCAGCGGCGATGGCTTTTTGCAAGTTGATAAAGTCGTCTTGTAGGTGGTAGTTTTTGGCAAGGCCGTCAAAGGCGGCAAGGCAAAAAGGATTGTCGCGGCTAATGGCGGTGAAAATGGCATTGGCGTCGTCGAGCTGCCCGCGGGCTTGGGCGACAAAGGCAAGGCCTAGCCGCGCCCATTCTAAGGGTTTGTCGGCCACAATTTTTTGATAATGTTGCTCGGCGCGATCTATTTGATTAGCTTGCAGCAGTACTTCACCGAGTAATTTGCTGGCGTAGCTGGCATTGCGTAGTGGGGGTTCTGCCAGTAGTTCTAGGTACTGAATAGCTTGCTCGGTATCGTTGTGGTCAAGGGCTTTAAATACGGGGGAAAACTGTTTACTCAGCGTGACTAAACGGCCCACCCGGCGCTTGAGCACAACGGCGTTAATGGGCTTTGTGAGGTAATCATCTGCAGCGCATTCACTCGAGGCCAGCACCGCCTGCCGCGAGGTATCGGCGGTTACCATGACGAATAATGTGGTGCGGTTAATAATCTGGTTGTGCCGCAGCGCTTCCAGCAGCTGTTGGCCTGTTTGGCCCTTGCCTAAATCGTAATCACATAAAACAACATCGTAATGGTGGCTTCGGCAGGCTTCCATGGCTTGATTCCCGTTTTGCACCGCTTCTATCTTGGTTACGCCAAACGAGTTGAGCATGCCATTAACCGCCGAGCGGAAAAAGCTGGAGTCTTCGACGATTAAAAAGCGTAAGTTCTCGCCCGCAAACGCACCCACTGAGCCACCTAGGTTGTTCAAATATCAACTTACAGTTTGGCTGATTTTGGCGCCTTTTGTGTTTTATACCCCCTTTTATTGTTGGCTTGCAGGATAGCCGGTTGTGTTTGAGGGATCACTGTATTGCTTGTTTGCGTTGGATCAAGCTTTGTCACTTAAGGCAAGTTATTCGGCGGAAATGGGCGCGTATCAAGTGCGGCTTTGCTACAATACGCGCCTTTTTTGTAGGGGTAATCCTTGGGATGCCCCGTTAAATGCGTTGGACTTACGCTCCAATTAGCTGAACAAGCGTGCCATTAGGCGCATAAAGAGAGTAAAGTGATATGAGTGCCATTGTTGTTGCCGCAATGTATAAGTTTGTTAGCCTGCCAGACTATGAAAACCTGCGCGAGCCACTGTTAAATTTTTGTTTAGCCGAAAACATTAAGGGCACCTTACTGTTGGCCCACGAGGGGATTAATGGCACGGTTTCCGGTACGCGGGCCGCTATTGATAACCTGCTAGCCTACTTGCGCAAAGACCCACGCTTTGCCGATATAGAACACAAAGAGTCTTTTGAGGGCGATTTGCCGTTTTACCGCATGAAGGTCAAACTCAAAAAAGAGATTGTCACCATGGGGGTGGAAGATATTGACCCCAATGAAACCGTCGGCACTTACCTAGATCCACAGCAGTGGAACGAGATGATTAGCGACCCAGAGGTAGTACTGGTCGATACTCGCAATTATTACGAATACAATATCGGGACTTTTAAGGGTGCTATCAACCCAGAAACCACCACGTTCCGCGAATTTCCTCAATATGTTGCTAAAAATCTAGATCCCGCCAAGCATAAAAAAGTGGCTATGTTTTGCACTGGCGGCATACGCTGTGAAAAATCTACTGCGTACATGAAGCAGCAAGGGTTTGACGAGGTTTACCACCTAAAAGGCGGCATTCTTAAGTACCTAGAAGAAATGCCACAAGAGCAAACCCTATGGCAGGGAGAGTGTTTTGTATTTGATAACCGCGTGGCGGTAGATCACGACCTGAACAAAGGCAGCTACGATCAATGCCACGGCTGCCGTCACCCCATTACCGAAGACGATAAGCTCTCGCCAAAGTATATGAAAGGCGTTGCCTGCCCACGTTGCTATGACGATCAAACCCCCGATCAACGCGCCCGCTTTGCCGAGCGGCAAAAGCAAATGGAGCTGGCAAAAGTACGCAATCAAGAGCATATCGGTGCCCCACCTCCTGAGCGCCAAAAGCCAAAGGCCGCACAAGCAAAGTAGCTTTTCTCGTATTGTTAAGCGTGGGTTTAGGCTCTTCTGGTAAACTCGCGCCTTTTCAATATAAGGGTACTGCAACATGATAGGACGTCGGGTTATTGCCGCGCTGCTGGCTTGTGTTTTGTATAGCAGCTTGGCCGGCTGTGCTAGCCAGCCGTTAACCGAACAGCGACGTTATCAAAAACTGCAAGACGGCTGGACCTATCGCGCCTACCGCAAGGTCTCTAAAGAAAGCCTAAACCCGCTGATCAAAACCTATAACCGCGAACGCGAGAAAACAGGCCGTAGCACAATAGACGAAAGCTTTGCACATGCGCTGGTTGGGTTTTCTTGGTCGTTGGCGTTAAAACCCGATTTTGCCTTGGCCGAAGCGCAGTTGTCGGAGCGCAAAGCCCGCAACGTGCGAGAACGTTATTTAGCCCACACCACGCGCTCTATTGCCTTTTACCAAAAAGAATGGCGGCAGTTGGCCAGTAGCGAATCCCAATTTGCTAAACAATTATTGGCCGATAATAACCTAACGGAAGATTACGATAAAAAACAGGCAATCGCACAGCTGATAGTGGGCTCGCTCGCGGTAATGGAGGGCGATGCAGGCGTTGCACGCAGCAGTTTTATGACGGTGGGTAATTACTTAGATAAGCCTTGGCTACCTACGCTAGCGCAATCGGCGGCTTATATTTACAGCAATAAATGGGCAGAATCGGCAAGGCTACTCAAAAGCCTGCTACAAGAAGGCAATTTGCCAGAGCAAGAACGCGCTTTTATTAGCGATTTAGCAAAAGGCGCAGATTTAAAAGACAGCAATATTAAAGCGTCTATTGGGCGTTATTTAAAACAGGAATTTATGCAGTCTTTTAATCAAGATGACGACGGCTTTTTGGCCGAAATTGAAGACTATATGCGCAAGGTTAAACTGAAATGAAAACCTATTGGCGTTTAGTCGTACTTACTTTGTTGTGGTGGCCCACGCTGGCAAATGCTGGCTGGCTGGATAAAGTCGCTGATATTCTTAAAGAGGTTAGCGCTAACGACAATATTGAAGAAAGCCGGCCGGCTGCACAGTTAATCGAAGCAAAAAATGGTGACCCAAGGTTACCTAAGCATTGGCAAACCTATTGGTTAGACGAACCCGTATTCCAAGGCCGTGTATTTTTGGCGGCAACTGGCAAGCTCGATGGCCCCGTTATTATGCTGGTGCACGGTTTGGGGCAAAATGGTTTGCGCGACTGGCTACCGGTTGTACCTGCTCTAGAGCAGCACTACCGTATAGTGATGGTCGATTTACCGGGTTTTGCCTTGTCGGCACCGCCAAAAGCTAAATTATCGCCCAGCCATTACGCCGAGCTTTTGCATTTTATTAAACCGTATTTTTCAGCCGCAGCGGTTACCGTTGTGGGCCATTCTATGGGGGCGGCGGTTGCCTTGCGTTATGCCCACCAATACCCTAACGACACTCACAAAATAGGCCTTATAGATGCCGCTGGTATATTGCAGCGCACCGCTTTTATTAAGCACAGCGCAACAGGGCGCATCCCGACAAACCCAGAAGTGGTATCGCAAGGAATACTTGAATACGCTGTAGGCGCACAAGACCTTGGCAATGCCATGATCGAAAAAATGATAGGCCTGCCAGACCCAACGGTATGGCTGGGCAAAAGTGAAACCGCATGGGGGATTGCGTTAGGGGCATACCCGAATGTAAATGCGGCGATGGGTTTAATTGAAGAAGATTTCGCGGCTGCCGCTTTTGAAACCCCGCTGCCCGTTGCCATACTGTGGGGTAAAAACGACCCTATTGCGCCATTGCGCACAGGCCAGGCACTGGTGAACACATTGCCCGATAGTCACTTAACTATTATCGATGGCGCCAAACATGTGCCAATGGCCAGCCATAGTGCTGCCGTAGAACAGTGGTTTTTACACACTCTACTGGCCGATAAAGGTTGGGGTGCAGCTGCGAACGCTACTAAGCATTCAGCGCAAGGCGCCAACCAAAATACACCTAAGGATTTTAATTGCGAACATCAGGCAGGAAAAGTATTGACCGGGCAATACCGGCACATCTCTTTAAATGACTGTACCGGCATTGTATTGCAAGATGTTATTGCTGAAAAAATTGTATTGCGTGATTCTGTTATCGAAATTAATAATTCCCATATTGGTGCTACCAGCATAGCAATAGACGCCAGCGATTCTGTTGCGGTTGTAACCGGTAGCCACATTGCCGGCGCGGTGCATTTAAACGATGCAAGGTTGGATATTGCTGGCAGCCAGTTCACTACCGATAAACCCTTTGTGGTGAATGCCGAATCGCGCATTGTGGCTTCGGTTTGCCGTATAGGGCAACAGCGTTATTTACATGGCGACATGGTTCTTCATCAGCAGCATTATTAATTTTTTCAGCAGGCAAAAATGCCTTCTTTTTACCCTTTGCCGGAGACACCGGCCAGGAGATTATCGTGATCCGTATTAATGAATTATCTTTGCCCCTAGATCACCCACCCGAGGCGCTGCCCGCTGCAATTATTCAGCGCTTGGGCATTTCTGCTAAGGCCTTAATTAACTTTACGGTATTTAAGCGCAGTTACGATGCGCGCAAAAAAAATACAGAAATTACCTTTGTTTATATTGTAGATGTTGAGGTCGCCGATATAGCGGCAGTAATGGCTGCCCACGAAAAAGACCGCCATATTGTGCCTGCCCCAGACACGGCTTATTACCCTGTTGCCCAAGCACCGAGTGATTTAACCGAACGCCCCATTGTTATTGGCTTTGGCCCATGCGGATTATTTACGGCATTAACGTTGGCGCAAATGGGCTTTAAACCGATTGTTTTGGAGCGCGGCCCAGAAGTACGCCAGCGCACCAAAGATACCTGGAATTTGTGGCGCAATAAAAAATTATCGCCCGAATCAAATGTGCAGTTTGGCGAAGGTGGTGCAGGCCTTTTTTCTGATGGCAAACTGTATAGCCAAATAAAAGACCCAAAATTTTATGGCCGCAAGGTAATGCACGAATTTGTAAAAGCCGGCGCGCCAGAAGAAATATTATTTGTGAGTAAACCGCATATAGGAACCTTCCGCTTGACGGGCGTGGTTGCCAGCATGCGCGAAGAAATTAAAAAGCTCGGCGGGGAAGTACGTTTTGATACGCGTGTTAGCGATTTATTAATCGACAATAATCGTGTAAGCGGTGTTGAGTTAGAATCCGGCGAAAAAATAAATAGCCGCTACGTGGTGCTGGCGCTTGGGCACAGCTCGCGGGATTCCTTCCGCATGTTGCAGCAGCGTGGAGTTTATGTAGAGGCCAAGCCTTTTGCCATTGGTTTTCGCGTCGAGCACCCTCAATCTTTAATCGATAAGGCGCGCCTAGGTAAATATGCCGGCCACCCCGAGCTAGGCGCAGCCGATTATAAGCTAGTGCATCACGCTAAAAACGGTCGTGCCGTTTACAGTTTTTGTATGTGTCCCGGCGGTACAGTTGTTGCTGCCACATCGGAGCCAGAGCGCGTTGTGACTAACGGCATGAGCCAATATTCACGCAACGAGCGCAATGCTAATGCCGGTATTGTTGTGGGTATAAACCCCGAGCAAGATTTCCCTGGTGGGCCATTAGCGGGGGTGGAATTTCAAGAGCGTTTAGAAAGCCGCGCCTTTGAACTAGGCGGCAAAGATTATTGTGCCCCAGGCCAATTGGTGGGCGACTTTATTCGACAGCAGCCCTCCCAAACATGGGGCGAGGTTGTACCATCGTATAAGCCGGGCGTAAAACTCGGCGATTTATCGCAAGCGTTGCCCGATTACGTAATCGAAGCAATTCGCGAAGCACTGCCCGCATTCGGTAAAAAAATACGGGGCTTTGATCGCGACGATGCGATTTTAACCGGCATAGAAACACGCACTTCTTCCCCTGTGCGCATTAAACGTGACCCCGCTAATTTGCAAAGCATCAATACCCAAGGTTTATACCCCGCAGGCGAAGGGGCTGGCTACGCTGGCGGTATTTTATCAGCCGGTGTCGATGGTATTAAAGTGGCCGAGGCATTAGCGTTGGCGATGGTGGCAGATAAATTATAGCGATAAGCTGAACCACCCAAGCATTGGGTTTTCACTGTTATGGGCAGCTTTAGCATTCACCGACAAAATCGTAAAAATGGTTGGCGCTAACCTAAAGAGTATGCAGGAAGAACAACTGTTACTCATCGTTGCGATACCACCATGGCCATACTTATCACCATTTTATATTGGGTAGTAAAAATCCTATTTTTTTCTCACAAGAAATTAGCAGGTTACGGTTAGCTAAACGTTGACACCCAAGCAAACACCTAAGAACACTTCCGTTAAGCAGTGTGTAAATCACTTATAAAAAAAGGGCAGATTTCTTTATTCAAACTTTTAAAACCCAATTAAAAACCTGCCTACAATCTCACAAGCCCAGCTTCCTCCTCCCAAGTAAACTGGTCTTCAACAGTAACTCCAAAAGTAAACATCGCTGGGTTAAAAGCTGCTATATCATCATTGGCTTTTAATCTAGCGGGCCAATCGGGGTTAGCTAAAGCACCGGTACCCAATGCCACCAAATCCGCATGGCTACCTGTAAGAATACGATTCGCTTCTGCCGGGTTATCCAAGCCGCCATTTGCTATAACAGGTAACCCAGTTAAATCCCGAGCCAACTTAGGTAAACTTTCTCCAGCCCGGGTAAGGCACCCGTGATCGAAGCCTTTGCCCTCACTGGCAAAATGAATATAGTCCGCACCTGCGTTTTTAAGAGAGTCGAAAATAACCTCTCCATCGTTTAAACCGTTAGGCCAAAGGTAATCAAAGTCGTTCACCTTGCCCTGCGATACACGCACACCAACAATAAAATGACTAGCAACCGAGCTTTTAATAGCGGCTGTAACCTCTGCGCTTAAACGACATCTATTTTTAACACTTCCGCCATATTGGTCTTCGCGATCATTCGTGTAATCCGTTAAAAATTGATCTAATAAATAGCCATTGGCTGCATGAATTTCTACTCCATCAAAGCCCGCCTTTTCTGCACGTATGGCTGAATCTACAAACCCTTTAATCGCATCATCAATTTCAGCTAAGTTCATCGCTTGCGGTGCAGGAAACCGCCCTTGCTTCTTACTGTAACCTGCTAACATACCCCTCAAAGGCTGGATAGACGACGCACTGCGTGTATGTGACAAATGCTGAGACAATGCCCCAGCATGCATAAGCTGTAGAATAATTTTACCACCTGCCTTGTGTGTAGCGCGCACAATAGCCTCCCAGCCTTTTTGCTGTTGCGCATTAGTCATACCTGGTTGATTAGGGTAAGCCTGTGCAAACGTACGATCTGTATACACGCCCTCGGTAATGGTTAACCCAAAGCCACCCTCTGCATAGCGGCGATAATATTTTTCCATTTGCTCTGTAGGTACCCCATCGCCCCGAGTACTTACCCGCGTCATGGGGGCAACCACCGCGCGGTTGTTAAGGTGCAACTGGTTAACTACTACGTTCTCCAAAATTGAACATTCTCTATACATATAAACTAGCCTCTATTATTTACAAACCTTGGGCTACCTTAATGCAACACTATCTTTTTTATAAGAATGTACATTTTTGTGCTATACATACATTTTGTATACTAAAGGGGAAATACACATGCCCGAAGACATAAAAGAAGCTTGCCCAACAGAAACCGCACTAGATGTAATTGGGGGTAAATGGAAAGGCATGATCCTTTACTACTTATGCTCAGAGACAAGACGCTTTAACGAGCTTATGCGCCTCATTCCAGGTATCACACAACGAATGCTAACCAAGCAACTGCGCGACCTAGAAGCGAATGGCATTGTCCACCGCGAGGTTTACCCGCAGGTACCACCCAAGGTGGAATACTCCCTAACAGAGATAGGAAGAACTCTAGAACCAGTAGTTCGTGCGCTAGAAACATGGGGCAAAGCATACTTAAGGCCCCTATAACCTTGTACGGCTTGTACGGCTTACCAAGTAGCGGGTGCTTTTACGACACGGTTGCAAGGTAAACGTCACATGGGGCTTGGTTGTAGCCGATTAATATCCATTGGATTTGGAGGAGCTTACCAACAAACACATAACTTAATTTTTGCGGTGCCCTTGTTTAGGGTTTCGGGATGTTCAAAATATTTTTGAACCAAAATTGGATGCAGGACAGTGGTCATCCGCCGATAAATTTGCAGTTGCATTAGAAACTACTGCAATGAACGAAGTAGAGTTAAGTGAGTACTGTCGCAGTAAAGCTCTGTCCCCAGAGTAAGTGACGGAGTGGAAGGCCAGCAGTATCCAAGCCAATGCGTCAAGACAGGAAATGACCAAGGCGAATCGCGTTCAGGCAAAGCAGGATAAGAAACGGATTAAGAAGTTAGAAACCGAATTAAGACGAAAATAAAAAGCGCTTGCCGAGGCTGCAGCGCTGGAGATTGCGTATTTCTATACCTACCGCACAAAGCCGCCCTCAATGGCCTCGCTAAAACCTTGTCCGCCATAACAAGGTTTCATCATAAGGTACTCTCAATGGCTCAGCTCAAGATTCTCAAGGCCGGTTATTTTCAACTAAGGGTATCTCGGCTTTTAACCCAACCCGCCAATTTATCCCATCATTGCTTCGCCACAGGTCGCGCTGATAGTAAGCAATGGAATCATGGTGATATCCGCCGTGTAACCAAAGCTCGCCTTTGTATACTTCCGTTGAGTAATTGCGTCGAGCCAGTGGGCCAGCGTCTTCAACATCCAGAGTCCAGCTCGCACCGTCCGCGGAAGACCAAATATCCTGTAACTCTTCGCCACTATCGTTGCCTCCAATAAGATAGATACGATCGTTATATACCGCGGCTTCATAATTCTCTCTAACGCCGCGATCAAAGGGTCGAAACACTTCGGGTGTTACGACACTCGTTTCAACCCAATCTACGCCGTTTGCTGTTGACCAAACATCTTCGCGTTTATCCAGGATACTTGAGCCCCTGCCGCCCATCACCCATAAGCGATCGTTTAGAATGAACATGCTGTGGCCTCCTCGCTCAGGAAAGGCGGCATTTTCGGTGACCAAAGTCCAATTAACGCCATCGGTGCTTGACCAAACATCGTTGAGGTAGGTGTTTGAGTTACTAATGCCACCTGTCATCCACAGTGCACCATTCCACTCGATAACGCGGTGTCGATAGCGCTCAGAAAATGCGGCACTAGCGGTTTCCTGTAGCCAGGTTGAGCCGTCTTCGGTAGACCAGATATCATTCGCAAGGTGCTGCGGCGTTTCGCCATCGTATTTCACCAAGCCGCCATAGACATACAGTTTTTCCCCAAGTACGGCTGACTCGGTATCCGATCGTGCGTCGAACATATTCTGCGTCTCTAACTCGGTCCAGTTAATGCCATCTTCGGTTGACCAAACACCGTTATCGTTTTCATAGGTCGTGCCGGCAAACACGAACAGTTGATCATTAAAGGCGATTAGCTCACCGGCAGTTCTCTGGGGCATTTCTTTCGGGCCAAAGCTATTGCGCAACCAAGTCGAACCATCATCTGATGAAAGCACTTCGCCATAGCGCGTGCTGCTTCGGCCACCGATTAGCCAAAGCTTGTCGTTAAACGAAAGGAAGCCTGGCTCAGCTCGGTTTTGAAAATAAATGCCATCCGCACGCTCTACTTCTGTATAGCTTAGGCCATCATCGGATACCCAAACATCACGAAGGTAGCCGCCATTGTAACCACCTGCAACCCACACCTTGTTATTGTGTACCGTTACGGAGTATACGTTCCGCGCTGGGAAGTTGGTGTCAGCCTCTTGCAGCCATTCAACGCCATCACTGGATGACCAAACACCTTCATATAAACCTCCGCCGCCAATGAGCATGAGTTTGCCATCTTTACTAATTACTCGCGGGTATGATTGGCCGGGGAAGCCTGCATCATCGGTTGCTTGAATCCACTCAGTGCCGTTGTCGGAATACCACACGTCGTTTAACGATTCGAAGTCGGCCGCCGTGCCGCCAATTACCCACATGCGGTTGTTGTGCACCAACAAGGCATGGTCTCGACGGACAGCAAATGGAGCGTTTTCTAGCTCTTGTACCCAGGTCTTGCCATCTTCCGATGACCAAACATCGTTCAGCGCTTCGTTTAACGTAGTGCTGGTGTTGTAAGTGGTGCCGCCAATTAGCCAAAGCTTGTCGTTAAATGCAACGACTTTATGCTCTTGTCGAACACTAAACTCAGTATTTTGAACTACTCGTGTCCAGGTGTTCCCGTCTTGGCTAGACCACACATCATTCGCTAAAAAGCCATCGAACCCCGCATTTGAACCGCTATTGACATCGTCTTCGCTCACGTCGCCATTTTCAACACCATCGTGAACTCCGTCCCAGCCACCGATCACCCACATGCGACCATTAAATGTCGCAGTGGCAAAACTTTGTCGGTGAACCCAGCGTTCAGCGCCGGTCACATCAAGTTCACCACTGCGTGTAGCCGTTATAAATTGGTGGAATCCTGCTTGCGTGCGTGTGCTGAGCTCATCACTAAGATCACTGCCATTTATAATATTAAGGGCGCCGTTTTCACATACGCTGTAATTAGTGATATCACATGCGGGTTCAGAGCTGCGATAGTGCTCAATACCCGATGCTGTTTCTGGGTAATAAATCAAAGTGTCGTTCTCGCCAACCCATAAACTTAAATTGAGCATTTCTAGTTCGCTGCGCGTTGGGTCGTCTGGATAAGCATCAGCATTGTCACCGACACCATCTTCATCCGAGTCCATGCTTTCGCTCGGGTCACTCGGGAAAGCATCAGAGTTGTCGCCCACTTGGTCGTTATCACTATCTGTGGTCTCAGATGGGTCGTTTGGAAATGCATCGGCGTTATCGCCTACTTGATCATTATCACTGTCTGTTGTTTCGCTGGGATCGTTTGGGAAATCGTCGCTGTTATTACCCACTCCATCCTCATCGCTATCAACGGATTCTTCAGGGGCGTTAGGGAAGGCATCGGCATTATCACCGACTTGATCATCATCGCTGTCGGCTATTTCAGTGGGGTCATTAGGGAAAGCATCGCCATTGTCCCCAACCCCATCCTCATCACTATCGATGGTTTCTTGTGGGTCCAGTGGAAAGGCATCATCTTCATCAGCCACACCGTCAGCATCGGCATCTGCGTCTAAAACGATTTCTGAGGGCTCAACGTTTATTGAGCCATCTTCAAGAAGTGTCACGTCGGCGGATACGTTGGTTGTTAGCAATTCGTCAATTAAAAGTGCTTCGATATCAGTGAGCGCTGTTTCTGTGCCGGGTACAAGTAATGCGTCTAAATCGAGATTTGTGATCGCCATATCGATAGATTGATCTAACTGCTCAAGCACGGGTACTGCGCCCTCACTTCCCTGACCATCAATACTGCCATCGGCTAAATCCAACGTCAGTGCTTCTAAAATATCTTCTGCACTTTCTTCTGCGCTGGAGTTTTCGGAAACAGAGCTAGCAATCGCGGCGACGGCTTCAATCGCTAGGCGATACTCAGCCACTTCGGTTTGTTCTTGTATGGAATCGGTATCTTCAGTAATAAGTGGTGGTGTTTCAAACAGGCTTACGTCATCGCCTATGCCGAAGCCGAAAACGCTTTTCACTTGAGCCTCAGCAAGCAGCAGCGCAGACGCAAACTCCGGCTCAGAAATGGTTTCATCGCCATTACCCGAATACGGCGAACCCTTGTCGGCCCGATCTAAAGCTAAATTGACCGCCATTGTGGTTAGTGGTGTGGCGTAAAGCGGTTTCGCGCTCTCAATGTGGGCGGCATTGACCGCTGAAATGAGTTCGTTAAATATGGGCGAGACACCGGTATTAATATCGATGGTGTTATCCGTTATAGAATATTCAATTAAGTACCAGCCGCTTAATTCACCTGTGAGAGAAAGGTCGACGATTTGAGCCTGGTCGTTAGTGGTTCCTCTCGCCAATAAGTTGCCTTTTGCACTAGCGGTAGATAAATCCATCGCATAGATACTTATTTGGGCTTGCGCTAATGGCCCTTTTACAGCCGAGCCGCTCAAGGAAAATTCAGTGGCTGATGAAGGGTTATCGTTGTCGTTATTTCCGCTGCTTACATTGCCGTTGTCATTTGATGCGTCGCTGCCACCATCTCCGCATGCCGATAAAAATGAAATAATAAAACAAGCCAAGAAAGGTAACTTCATAGGGTTACTCAAAAGTTGTAGGGGTTTGAGTTTTAATTCGATTTAATTCTTTGGTCGGGCCAGCTTTATGTCAATTCAATTGGCTATTAATAACCATAGATTACATTCGTAGCTTTATCCATTGCCTCTTATCATGTGATTCTAGAATTAAAATGAACAATCAAAGGAAAATTCAAAGCGGGTAAATGCGATAATGCAGGACTGGCAAGCCAAAAAAGATAACGATACTAGCCTAATTGATTACATGCCGAGTTGGTCAATGCTTTGCAAGCGTCTCGCCTACGTAATGAAAGGTGCTAATAACCGAAGGCTAATAACTTGGGGTTATTTATTGGTGAAAATTTAATAAATGGCTTTTGAGAATTCTGGGCATCCCTAGAAATTATCCCCATAAATCAAAAGGGGCTGAGTGATTGTTTTTAGAGATGCCCTTTAGTTTGATTGGATAAATTGAGAAATAAAATGCGACCAAGGTTTAACCTTGGTCGCATTTTTAATGCCTCTGAATCACAGCGCCCAGTATCTTGCTCACCCAAAAGATAGTGCATCCGAACTATAAATATTGGCACCAGCCAGTGCTACCGTTTTAGGTTCCACCATAAAGCAGCAGCGCCAATAAACAGTGCAGCCGATGCTGCGGGTAATTGGGCGATAATGTCCCAGCCGAAATAACAGCCAGTAGCGATGGCGCCAGCAATAAGCACACGCGCCGCCAAGTGTACTTGGGTGTTTGGGTTATGGTTTGAACATGATGCCAGTTGTTGCGGTAGCGACGGCGATTGCGCCAGCTTATTAATATTTTGCGTGGTTTCTAATAGTAAATGAGGGACTTCTGGAAATTTTTCCATCCACTCTGGTGCCTGTCGTTTTAATTCCTTCCACAGTGTTTTTGGCGCGAAGCGCTTTTTCAGCCAGCGTTCTAAATAGGGGTGTGCGGTTTCCCATAGGTCTAGGTCGGGGTATAGCTGCCGGCCTAAGCCTTCGATATTTAGCAGGGTTTTTTGCAATAATACCAATTGTGGTTGTACAGGCATATCAAAACGCTGCGCCGTTTGAAATAGTGAAATCAGTGCTTCACCAAAAGAAATTTCTTTTAAGGGTTTTTCAAAAATGGGTTCGCATACCGCGCGAATGGCGGATTCGAAGGCGCCTACCGATGTTGTTTTAGGTACCCAACCCGAAAGCACGTGTAGCTCGGCCACTTGACGGTAGTCGCGGCGGAACATGGCCAGTAAGTTACGGGCTAAGTAGTACTGATCTTCTCGGCCTAGCGAGCCCATAATGGCCATATCTAAAGCGATATAGCTGGGTGAATCTGGGTTAGATAAATCGACATACACATTGCCAGGGTGCATGTCAGCGTGAAAAAAATTGTCGTCGAAGACTTGCGTGAAAAAAATCTCTACGCCGCGTTCGGCTAATAGTTTTAAATTGACATCATGTTTTTTAAAGGTTTCTACATCGGTTACTTGGGTGCCGTAAATGCGCTCCATCACCATGACATTTCGGCGGCAGTGCTGCCAGTACACGTTGGGCACGTACAGTAAGGGGGAATTGTCGAAGTTACGTTTTAATTGCGAGGCATTGGCTGTTTCGCGCATTAAATCCAGCTCGTCAAATATTGTTTGCTGGTATTCCTCGACAACTTCGATAGGGCGCAGGCGCCGGCCGTGGCTGCTAAAGCGCTCTAGGAATTTTGCCAGCAAGCGCATTAATGCGACATCTTTTTCGATGGTTTTTTCGATGTTGGGGCGCACGGCTTTTACAACGACTGCATCGCCATTTTTAAGGGTGGCTGTATGCACTTGAGCAATAGATGCCGAAGCTAAGGGCGTGCGTGTAAAGTCACTAAATATGGCTTCTAGTGGTTGCCCTAACGCTTTGCTTACTAGCGCACAAAATTCTTCACCGTCAAAGGGGGTAACGCGGTCTTGAAGTTTATTAAGTTCTTCGACGAGTTCGGCAGGGATGATGTCGGGGCGGGTAGATAGCAGTTGGCCAAATTTAATAAAAATAGGGCCTAGCTCTTCGCAGGCAAGCCTTAAGCGCTCGCCGGGCGTTAACTGTTTGGCTTTACTCCATTTAAACGGCAGCAGTGCAAGCTTTAGTTGCGTGTGCTGCATATTGGTAGGGAGCAATTCATCTAGGCGGTAGTGGGCGATAACGCGGGCTATTTTTATAAAACGCTGAAAGGATTGCATTTTTTTCATGGCTGGCTACTGCGTTAAGGCGTTTATTATTAAGTTTACTCTGGCTTGCAAGCGTTCAACATCATCGTGTAAGTCGTCCACTTCATTGTTAAATGCATTCAATTCTGGCGAGGAAGGAATAGCTTGCAGTTCTTCGGTGAGTAGCGTGTTGATAAAGTGCGGTGCGCGTTGCTGCAGGCGGGAGAAGTAGGCGCCTTTATAGCGTATTAGTTGGGCAAGGCTGTGGCCGGCGACATCGCCGAGGTGTTGGCAAATAATGCCCTCCCAATCGATATCCAGCTGTTTGGTGATATCTAATAGCTCCATTAAAAAGCCTGTTTGGCCATTTAAGGTTAGCTCGCTACCAGCTAGCGATGTTTTGGGGCCACTCATTAACTGTATTAAGCCGCTGCATTTGCCGCTAAGGGTGCAGTCTGCGTTTTCTTCGGCTATGGGGCTTACGGTAATTGTGGTCTCGTAAAAATGAATAGACAGCGTCACATTTGGCTGGGTAAGCAGTAAGCACACGCACCGCCCGGCTTGCTGGGCTAACCGTTGCTGGGTGGCGGGGTCGTGTTGCAATGCTTTATTGATGGCGGCTTCCAGTGCTTGGCACAGCGCCGTTGCCGTTGTGGGGTGTGTATTCATTTATGCTTTAAAGCCTTTGTGTAGGGCCACAACACCGCCTGTCATATTGGTGAAGCTGGTATTCACAAAACCTGCTGTTTCCATCATACCTTTTAGGGTTTCTTGATCTGGGTGTTTGCGAATACTTTCGGCTAAATAGCGGTAGCTTTCGGCATCGTTGGCAATCACTTTACCCATAAGCGGTAAAAGTTTAAAAGAGTATTGGTCGTACAGTGTTTCTAGCGCTTGCGACTGGGGCTTTGAAAATTCAAGAACCAGTAATCGGCCGCCTGGCTTTAAAACCCGCAGCATAGATTGCAAGGCGATGTCTTTATCGGTGACGTTGCGCAGGCCAAAGGCAATCGTAATGCAGTCGAAGCTGTTGTCTTCGAAGGGTAAAAATTGCGCATCGGCTTGGGTGTAGGTAATGTTGTGCGCGATGCCGCTGTTCAGCAATTTATCGCGCCCTACATTTAGCATTGAGCTGTTGATATCGGCCAGTACTACATGGCCTGTGGGGCCAACGCGCTGGGAAAACTGCTTAGTGAGATCACCAGTGCCGCCGGCAATATCCAGTATTTGTTGGCCCGTACGCGGTGCGGCGGCTTCAATGGTGAAGCGTTTCCACAGGCGGTGAACGCCACCGGACATCAAGTCGTTCATGATGTCGTATTTGGCGGCAACGGAGTGGAATACGCCGGCTACGCGCTCGGCTTTCTCACCGGCTTTGACATTTTCAAAGCCAAAGTGCGTAATGCTGTCTTTATCCATGGGAGCTCCTCAATCTGAGCGGGCATTGTACAGGCTTATTCAGTGGGTGGTCGATTCGAGCGTAATGCATAAACAGAGAAAAAAGGC
Source organism: Marinagarivorans cellulosilyticus (assembly GCF_021655555.1). Lineage (NCBI taxonomy): Bacteria > Pseudomonadati > Pseudomonadota > Gammaproteobacteria > Cellvibrionales > Cellvibrionaceae > Marinagarivorans > Marinagarivorans cellulosilyticus. The sequence continues at coordinate 969,746 of NZ_AP023086.1, forward strand.
AGATAACCGTTATTGTGTGGCCATAGGGTGCCAAGGTGCCGTTTTGTGTGTGCAATTTATACGCAAGTGGTTGGCAGGCTCGATCATTGTGGCGGCAGGTAGTTTCGCCTCTTCAGCGCTGGCTTGCACCGTGGCGGTGAATTCGCCGCTCGAAAAACTCTATTGCGATGTGGTTGCTCAAGGCGAGGGTGCAGGCCTGCCGAGCTTTGATGATTTTAGGCGCAACCCGCCGGCTACCCAGCGGTTGTTGCTTAAGCGGCCAGCAAAGCGAGCAGGCTTAAACTTGCCTGCAGCGGCTAAGGCCGTGGCGCCTAAGCCAAAATCAAGCGCTAAAGCAACCGCCAAAAGGCCAGCAGCCAAGGCGCCGGCCTCTTCGGCTAATAAGCCTAGTGTGCCTTCAAATTTAAAGGGCTGCACAATTTCCGCAGGTGCTATTCAATGTGGCAATGCGTATTATCGTTTGTTGGATAACCGTGGCAATCAATCGCTTAGCCCTACGGCTTTGGCGGCATCAAACACCTTGGTATTTCCAGCTGTCCCTAATTACAGTTCTAATCTGGAATTACACAATTATTTACAGCACGCTTATAGCCTCTATTTAACTAAAATGCATACCATTGGTTTGGCCGGTACGACTTTGTCTTACAGTAAATTTTATTATATTTTTGACGAAGCACAGCAACAGCAGCAAGACTTTGTAAAGCGATTTGGTGTGATGTACGACTACCTGAAAAAAGACAAAAGCGCGATGGCGGTGGCAAAGCAGCACCGAGGAAAAAAAGCCCCGCCTTTATCGGCTTGCCAGGTTATTGGCAATAACTTTATTACTTGCGATGCGCGCGGCAGTAACTGGGTTTACGCTCGTTAGTTCGCACTATAATCGGGCCTGCATTACTGGTATGTGCTCTTTTTGTAATTACGCCTGAAACTAGGATTAATTGAATGCCGGAAGTTGTTGTATTAGCTATTGCGCTGAGTATGGATGCCTTTGCGGTATCGCTAGGCTTGGGTGCAAAGCATGTGAGTAAAACGAAGTTTTTAGCTTTGTTAGCAGCCGTTTATTTTGGTGTTTTTCAAGGCGTTATGCCATTAGTGGGGTATTTAGGGGGGAGGGGAGTACTCGGCTGGGTTGAGGGTTATGCCGCATGGATTGCGTTTGGTTTGTTGTTTGTTATCGGCAGCAAGATGATTTATGAAGCCTTTGCCGAAAGCGCCGAAGAAGACATTACCCAAATAACCCACAAAGTGATGCTGGTATTGGCGATAGCGACAAGCATCGATGCCATGGCGGCAGGTTTTAGCTTGACATTAATGGCGGTAGATCCCTTTTTGTCTTGTGCCATTATAGGCTTAACGACTTTTTTATTCAGTTGGGTTGGCGTTTATGTTGGGGCTAAAAGCGGCGTGTGGTTAGAGCGTAAAGCTGCGCTATTGGGCGGAATCACCCTTATTTTAATAGGGTTTAAAATACTGATATTTTAACGGCTTGTTTAAGTGGTAAAACTTTTTACTGATAATGATTGGAGATGGGCATGAGTGTAAACCTTTGGTTTTTTTTGAGTATTTGCGTTATTTTTTGCTTGAGCTTTACAGGTTTTGTTATTTACCTTAGCTATAAAAAGGATATGAAACAGCTAGAAATAGAAGCCCTAAAGTGCCAAAACCAAAAAACACCGGCGGAATAATTGCAGGCGTTGACTAACGCCGCAAAAGAGGGATGGCTTTAGCTGCAGCATTGGTGCGGTTGTCCACCTCTAATTTTTTAAACACTTGCTCCAAGTGCTTGTTAATAGTGCGTGGGCTAATACCCAAAATGTGTCCCATTTCTCGATTGGTTTTGCCGCGTGCAATCCAAATAAGCACATCGGATTCACGCTGCGACAAGCCAAATGCATTCATTAAAATATGGTTGTCGTCCCGGTCATTATTTGCATGTAGGCGAATAAGTATTTCGTTAGCGTTAGCTTCCCCTGGCGTTTTTTGAAAGGGCGCTGGGTTGGTTCCAAGTGCGCCGCCACCTAACAGAATATCTAAGTGCAGATGCTGCCCGTTGATATGTAAGTTCAGCGAACTATTCCCCAAAGCGGCGCTTTTTACAGTACCGGCGTGCGTGCTGTATGTTTCTTGTGTGTTCCTATCTAGTTCACAAATCCACCGCTCCACCGCAGGCCAAAATGTTGTGCTTAGCCAATCTGTGGGGCCGCTAGCTTGCGAAATATTATAACGCTCTAGGCTTTCTTGAACTTGTGGTGTTTGCCAGAGCAGTTTCCCGCTTCTATCGACTGCAAAAATATGTTGCCCGGCTTGATCTAATGCCGACTGTGCGCTGCGAATGATTTTGGCCGTTGCAAGGTGAACGCGAATGCGTGCGACTAGGGCTTGAGTGTCTATAGGCTTGGTAACGTAATCGATCCCGCCAGCAGAAAACGCTTTTACAATGCTTTCGCTATCGCTCATGCCCGTCATAAAAATAATAGGGATGGCTCGAAGTTCGGGTTGGATTTTACAGGTTTGGCAAAATTCAAACCCCGACATCGTAGGCATAACACCATCTAGCAAGATAAGGTCGGGCTGCATTTTTTGCGCAATGTGTAGGCCCTGCTTGGGGTCTAGTGCCACAAGGCAGGTTAGCCCAACCTGCTCTAGGGTGTCATTAATTAGGGATAACGTTTCTGGTGAATCATCGACAACAAGGATGGTGTCACTGCTTGGCTTGGCATTCATGGATTTTTTGCTCCAAATAAGCGGTGATTTTAGGTAAGTCAAAGGTATCTAAAAATGGTTGCAAGTCGCTTAATAGTGATGTGCTAGGCAATGTTTTTAGATGTTGTTGGAGGCCATTTAAATTGCCACTGTCGGCATGGTCGTAAGCTATTTTTAGGATTGCGAGCATGTCGTCAAAAGTATTTGCTAAGGGTGCGGTTAATGGAATAGGCGCCCTTGCATTGTTCGTATTTTGAAAGCTGTGATTAATCGGCGGCATGTTGGCGCTTTGGTGTACCCAGGTGAGGCCTAATAAAGCTTGTAATTTATCGAGTAGGTCTGAAATTTTAATCGGTTTAATAATGTAGCCGTTATGGGGCTCGTTAGGTAGGTGCTGGCCCTCATCGGCATCGGCAGAGACCATTAATATTGGCGCTTTAATGCCTTCTTCCCGTAGGCTGGTGGCAAAACTCCAGCCGCTGCTATCAGGTAGGTTAACGTCTAGAATAAAAAGGTCTATTGTTGGTAGGTCAATTTTTTGTTGCGCTGTTTCTATGTCCGGCGCTTCAAATACCGTAAAGCCAAGTGGCGTTAGTGTTTCAAAAACTAAGCCGCGATGAAACGGATCGTCGTCTAATATCAGTAGTTTTTTGGTGCCGCCCTCGAAGCCTGTAATTATCTTAGAGGGCGCGCTTTCAGGGGTGTGGTGATCTGCCGATGATAGCATCAGCGATACTGTAAATACCGTTCCCGAAATATACTGCTTATTAATAGTTGATTTTTTATTGGGCTCTAGTCGCAGCTCGCCACCCATTATGTCGATCAGTAAGCGAGTAATCGTTAAACCTAATCCTGTGCCGGTTACTTGTGGTACGCCGGGTAAGCGCACGCGCTCAAAAGGTTTAAATATGCGTTCGTATTCGGAAGCTGGAATACCAATGCCGGTGTCTTTAATGCAAAACTCAGCGACTTGGTTGCGGTAGCGCACAGTAAATTCAATACTGCCTTCGTTGGTGTATTTTACGGCATTAGATAATAAATTGATCAAAATTTGGCGCAGTCGCTTTTCGTCAGTAATCACATATTTGGGCATGGCGGTTGTATAGCGCAACGAAAAAGATAAACCTTTTGCCTGGGCTTGTGGCTCGAACATGTAACCTAGTTGGTCTATTAGGTCTTTAATCGCGACTTTATTACGGTGAATATCTAAACGGCCGGCTTCAATTTTAGATATATCTAACAACCCTTCAATTAAGTCGGCTAGGTGTTCGCCGCTGCGTTTAATTACAGCGATTTGACGTTGATGGTCCCGCGCTAGGTGACTGTCTTGCTCTAGTAATTGAGCATACCCCAAAACGGAATTCAGTGGCGTGCGAAGTTCGTGGCTTAAGCCGGTTAAATAACGGCTTTTGGCATTATTTGCAGCTTCTGCGAGTTCTTTGGCTTGTTGTAGCTTTTTGTCTGTTTCGTCGTGCGCGGTGATCTCGTCCATTAGGCGTTGGGTTTGAATGCGGGTTTCTTCAATGGCTACCCGACGGCTATTGTTGGCTAATACAAAAAGCCATGCCACAACGCCTAAAGCAATTTGCAAAACAAAAAATGTTTGAATAAGCGCTGTAGCAGTTGCCTCGCGCACAGCGTGCAATGCGGTACCCTGTTGTGAAGCATTCACATAAATAACCGCCAAAAGAGAACCGCTGATTAGCATGGCAAATAGCATAAGCCCCAAAAACTGTAAAAGCCTTGCGCTAATTAATTCGGCGAGCGAATCGGGTAAAAAGTGCTTTATGCGTTTAAGGGTGTCTTCAAAAGTTTGTTCCGAGGGTTTGCAAATATCGTCACAGCGCGCATCTAGCGAACAGCATAGCGAGCAAATATGGCCCTCATAAGCGGGGCATTGTGCGATATCTTCAGGCTCGTAACTGTTTTCACAAATGCAGCAAGTATGCTCGGTGGTGTGTATCGCGTTAGTCGCCATTTTTATTGGGCTAGATTCCGATGTTGTTTCGCGGCTACTAACAATAATGGAGTTTTTGCGGGCAATGTAATATTTAGAGCGCGTTAAAATGGCGATAACTGGCGCAAGTGTAAGTGCTGTGAGTAGCGTGAAAAAATGTGCAAAAGCTTTAGCGTTTTCGCCGAGTATACCGGTATAGCATAAAGCGCCGACTATACCGGCACCAAGCATGGAAATAACGCCTACAGGATTAATGGCATATAAATAAGCGCGCATAAATTCAATGCGCTTTGGGCTAAGCCCTAGCGGTTTATTAATGGCTAAGTCGCCTACCAATGCACCAAGCCATGCTATGGCGAGTAGTGCATAACCGCCAAGAATATGCTCAAAGGCTTGATAAATGCCGAGTTCCATAAGTACTAAAGCAATGGCTACATTAAATACCAGCCAAACAACCCGCCCTGGGTGACTGTGAGTTAAACGGGAGAAAAAATTAGACCACGCAATGGAGCCAGCATATGCATTGGTAACATTGATTTTAAGTTGTGAAAGAATCACAAAAAATGCAGCCACAAACAAAGACGCTTCCGGTAATGGAATAACATAGTTAAAAGCAATAGCGTACATACGGGTAGGGTCGGCTGAGTTTTCAAGCGAAACCCCCTGGCCGAATGCAATGGTGGCCAGCAATGAGCCAATCAACATTTTTACCGCCCCTAATAATGCCCAGCCAGGGCCTGCGCTAAACAGTGTTAACCACCAGCGCCGTTGATTGGCTTTAGTCTTATTTGGCATAAAGCGCAGATAGTCTACTTGCTCCCCAATTTGAGCCACCAAAGCAAATATAACCGCACATGCGGCACCGAATTGGTGCGCACTGAGTGATGCCGCCATACTGTTTTCTATGCCTGCAAAATTTGTCCACTCGGCAATAAATTCTGGGAAACGTACTAAAATAACGGCTATTGGAATGATTTGTAATGCCATCCATATCAGTTGGGTGGCACGCTGAAAACGGCTAATAAAGGTGATGCCATGTGTGACTAAAGGAATAACAATTAGTGCGCAAATTACATAGCCGATAAACAGCGGTACACCAAATACCCACTTTAAGGCGGCTGCCATAATGGCGGTTTCTAAGGCAAAGAAGATAAAGGTAAAAGAGGCATAGATTAGGGAAGTAATTGTCGAGCCAATATAGCCAAACCCCGCGCCCCTAGTGAGTAAATCAATATCAAGGCCTGATTTGGCAGCGTGAAAACAAATGGGGATGGCCAGTAAAAAAATGATAGTGCTAACAATGATAATCGCCCAAAAAGCGTTGTAAAAACCATAGTTTAATGTAATGGCAGCGCCAATGGCTTCTAGGGCTAAAAATGAAATGCTACCTAAGGCGGTGCTCGCAATTTGCCCCAAAGAAAACCGGCGTGCAGCCTTGGCTGTAAAGCGTAGTGCGTAGTCTTCTAGCGTTTGGTTATTGACCCATTGGTTATAACTGCGCCTTACTCTAAAAACCGATTGTTTGGGATTCATCATATGGGCACCTCTAAAATAGTAATTTTTGTGTGAGAGCAAGGAAGCACCGCCCAGAGAGCCGCAGTTTACGCGGTGTAAATGAGGACTCGAGGACGGAGCTGACGCTGCTATCGCGGAAAAAGTGCATTTTTAGAGATGCCCATATTTACATCGTAGGGTTTTGGTAGGCGTTTTCCGGCCGCTAATATCTTTCTTCCTTTATTTATTTCTATTCTTTGCTGTGTAGCGATTTTGGTGCCAACTATGGAGTACAGCACTACGTCAAATGACGTAGTGCTGTACTCCAATTGACTCATAGGGTTTTGGGGCCTGAGAACCAATAATGCTCGTGCGTTCAGACGAAGGCATTAAAGACAAAAGCGTTTGCAGAGGCGCTTTTGTCTTTCCATACACGAGTGATCAGAGGTTTGCTATGAAATTAAAATGGGGTTTTACGCATCGAAGTCTTAAATACGCAGCAGCATTAACCACGTTGAGCGTGTGCATGGGCTTCTCGGCGCAGGTGAGTAGTGCCGAAGTTAATACAACGGGGCTGGCTGTAACAGACGATACCGTGACGGTTGGAATTCTTCACTCACTAACCGGCACAATGGCTATTAGCGAAACCGGAGCGCAAGAAGCCGAAAAATTAGCCATTAAACAGATAAATGATATGGGCGGTATTCTTGGTCGAAAAATTGAGATTATCCAAGAGGATGGGGCAAGCGACTGGCCAACATTTGCAGAAAAATCGCGAAAATTATTAGTAAAAGATAAAGTCGCAGCTGTATTTGGTTGCTGGACATCGGCATCACGCAAGGCTGCACTTCCGGTTTTTGAAAAGGAAAATGGCTTGCTTTATTACCCAACATTCTATGAGGGTTTAGAGCAATCGAAGAATGTAATTTATACCGGCCAAGAAGCAACGCAGCAAATTTTGGATGGCCTTAACTGGGTGGCCAAAGAGAAAAAAGCTAAAACCTTCTACCTTATTGGTTCCGACTACATTTGGCCGCGCACCTCTATGAAAATTGCGCGCAAACACATTGAAAATGTTTTGGGCGGCAAGGTCGTCGGTGAAGAATATAAGCCTTTAGGCAATACACAGTTTGGCTCAGTCATTAATAAAATCCGCTTGAAGAAACCCGATGTGATTTATGCCGCTGTTGTTGGTGGTAGCAACGTGGCTTGGTTTAAGCAGTTAAAGGCAGCAGGCATTACCTCTAAAAAGCAAACCTTGTTGACGATTTCTGTTACAGAAGATGAGGTGCTAGGCATTGGTGGTGAAAACCTTGAAGGCTTTTATTCCATCATGAAATATTTCCAAAGCCAAGATAACCCTAACAACAAAGCCTTTGTTAAAGCCTTTAAAGAAATGTGGGGCGAAGATAGTGTGATTGGTGATGTGACGCAAGCGGCTTATTTAGGGCCTTGGTTGTGGAAAGCGGCTGTAGAAAAAGCCGGGTCTTTTGATGTGGATAAAGTCGTTGCTGCCTCTGAGGAGGGCGATATAGAGCTGACAACAGCCCCTGAAGGTTACGTGAAATTACACAAAAATCATCACTTGTGGAGCAAGGCGCGTGTAGGGGAATGGAATAAGGACGGTCAAGCAACGGTTGTATATACATCGGAATTAATTGAGCCAAACCCATTCCCTGAAGGTTACCAATAGGCATTACGCTAAGCGAGTAGGGATGCTCGCTTGTTAACGTCCGCGCTGTAATTTTAATGCTACTAAAATTTCGCGTTAACTTAATCGTATTGGAGGCATCGCCATGAGCGAATATACCTACAGTGAGCTAGGTGCCATTCTAGCCATGCAAGGTTTTGCTGGTATTAGTTTATTTAGCGTTCTTTTATTGATGGCTTTGGGCTTGGCTATTATTTTTGGTCAAATGGGGGTTATTAATATGGCTCACGGCGAATTTATGGCCGTGGGCGCTTATACCACTTACCTTATTTCTGTGCTTGTAGAATCTCATACGCCGGCATTAATGCCGTATTACTTCTTTATTGCAATTATTGCATCTTTTTTCTTGGCCGGGGTGCTTGGCTATTTTGCCGAGTTTGCTCTGATTAGGCACCTTTATAAACGGCCGCTCGATACATTGCTTGCAACTTGGGGCTTAAGCCTGATTATGCAGCAGTCTTTTCGCTCGATATTTGGTGCGCGCGAAGTAAGCCCTACCTTGCCTGATTGGTTGCTGGGTTCTTATCAGCCTACAGAGATGATCGATATCCCCATTAATGGCATGTTTGTATTGGGCTTAACAGCCGTGGTGACGCTGGGTGTATTTTATCTTTTATTTAAATCCAGCTGGGGTTTAAAAGTACGCGCTACTACCCAAAACCGCATTATGAGTGGCGCTGTGGGCATCAATACTAAAAAGGTTGATCGCTATACCTTTGCTTTGGGGTGTGGCATTGCAGGCATTGCAGGCGCTGCATTTACCACGATTGCTTCAACAGGGCCAACAACAGGTTCTTTATATATTGTTGATACTTTTATGGTTGTTGTTTTTGGTGGTGCAGCGAGCCTGTTTGGCACTATTGCATCGGCCTTCTCAATTGCTCAAGCACAATCCATTTTGGAATTCTTTATTAGTGGCTCAATGGCAAAAGTCTATACCTTGTTAGCGTTGGTTCTTATTTTAATGTTCAAGCCAGAAGGACTGTTTGCTAGCAAGGTTCGCCGTTAATCGCTGCTTGCCAGTTGTAATTTAACTAGAGCGCTTGTCTAAGAAATAGTTGGAGACATGTATGAATTTTGTGTATGAAAAATTAATGGGAGGCAAAGCTGGTTTTACAGGTTTTGTTATTCTCGCAGTATTAATACTTCTAGTGTTTCCACTGTTTTTAGATGTGTTCCGTCTGAATTTAGTGGGTAAGTACCTAACCTATGCTTTTCCTGCTGTAAGCTTGGTCTTACTGTGGGGGTACGGGGGAATTCTTAGTTTAGGGCAGGGTATATTTTTTGGCTTAGGCGGCTACGCCATGGCGATGTTTTTAAAGTTAGAGGCCTCGTCACCAGAAAATACCGCTATTCAGTCTACGCCAGGTATTCCTGATTTTATGGATTGGAATCAGTTAACGGAATTGCCCTGGTTTTGGGTGCCTTTTGAAAGCTTTACTTTTACATTGATCGCAATCTTGGTTGTGCCGGCTGTATTTGCTTACCTTATTGGTGCAGCTATGTTCAAGCGACGCGTCGGTGGAGTTTATTTCGCGATTATTACCCAGGTTATTGCAGTGATTTTAACGGTTCTAATTGTGGGGCAGCAGGGGTTTATTGGGGGCATTAATGGCATCACCGATTTACGTACTTTACACGGTTGGGATATAACCTCTGATAGCGCGAAAATGATCTTCTATTATGTATGCTGCTTTTTATTGCTTGCAGTGGTTGTAGTAGGTCGTTTTATTCTAACCAGTAAATTTGGCAGTTTGTTACTTGCCATGCGTGACAAAGAAGATCGGGTGCGTTTTTCGGGTTACGACGTGTCCAATTTTAAAATCTTTATATTTTGTATTGCGGCTATGTTTTCGGCTATTGGCGGCGCAATGTTTACACTGCAGGTTGGTTTTATGTCCCCTTCATTTGTTGGCATTGTACCTTCAATTGAAATGGTAATTTTTTGCGCTGTTGGTGGTCGCATGTCTTTAATCGGGGCAATTTACGGCACCTTACTCATTAACTTTGGTAAAACGACATTTTCCGAATCGTTTCCCCAGTTGTGGCTATTCTTGATGGGCGGACTATTTATTGCTGTTGTTATGTTTTTCCCTAATGGCTTGGCTGGTATTTGGCAGAGCTATAGCCATTACATCACTGGGCCGTTGGCGCGCTTAAAATCCAGCTTGATTAAAGGCCCTGCAGCGAGAGGCGCAGTTAAGCTAAGTGAAGATGTTGGTTAGGTTAGTTGTAATTTGATTGGCTAAATTATAGATAACCTACTGTATTGGAGAAAACTATGAGTACAACAACAGATTTTACGCTGGCAATAGAAGGTTTAACGGTCTCGTTTGATGGCTTTAAAGCGGTTGATGATTTAAACCTTTATATCGATAAAAACGAGCTGCATGTTGTTATTGGCCCAAACGGTGCGGGTAAAACAACCGTACTTGATTTGATTTGCGGTAAAACCAAAGCAACTTCAGGCAGCATTAAATTTTTAAATGTTGAGCTTACGAAAAAGCCGGAGCATGAAATAGTGCGGGCGGGCGTTGGTAGAAAATTTCAAACCCCTTCTATTTATGAAAACTTAACGGTGCTGGAAAACTTGGAAGTTTCTTACCCCGAAGGCAGGGGGATATTCGGCTCTTTATTGTTTAAGCGTACACCTAAAGTGATGGAAAAAATTCACGAAATCGCTAACGAAATTATGCTGGATGATGCCTTGGATATGCCTGCAGGCTTATTAAGCCACGGGCAAAAGCAGTGGCTGGAAATTGGTATGTTGCTTATTCAAGATCCTCAGCTATTAATGTTAGATGAACCGGTGGCAGGTATGAGCGTAAAAGAGCGAGAGCAAACGGCGGTGCTTCTCAATAAAATTAGTCAAGGGCGATCGGTATTAGTTATTGAGCACGATATGGAGTTCGTCGAGCGCATTGCCCATAAGGTTACGGTGCTACATCAGGGTAAAATTTTAGCTGCTGGTGATATGCATAAGGTTCAGCACGACCCTAAAGTAGTAGAGGTATATTTAGGCCATTAGCAACGGGCTTAATAGAAGGGCTTTTTGTGCAAAGTATTAAGGTGAATTTATGTTGGATGTCGATAATTTAAAAGTTTGTTATGGCCAAAGTGAAGTGATTCATGGTTTGAACTTTTCTGTACCACAGAATGAAACCCTAGCCATTATGGGGCGTAACGGTATGGGTAAGACAACGCTGTTTAAATCTTTAATTGGCATACTACCCATGTCCGAAGGCTCTATTGCTGTAGATGGCGTAGATGTTACAAAAAATGAAAGTTATCAGCGTGTTGAAAATGGCATTGCCTATGTACCCCAAGGGCGCATGATTTTTCCGACTCTAACCGTGCAGGAAAATATTGAAACGGGTATGGAGGTCTCAAAAACTAAAAAAATACCCGAAGAAATATATGCTTTATTTCCCGTGTTGCGCGATATGCGCCACCGCAAAGGTGGAAATTTATCGGGTGGGCAGCAGCAACAGTTGGCAATTGCGAGGGCGTTGGTTACAAACCCTAAGGTTTTATTACTTGACGAACCTACAGAAGGTATTCAACCCTCAATTATCAAAGATATTGCCAATGTGCTTAATGAAATCAAAAAAATACGTGATATTACGATTATTGTTTCGGAGCAAGTGTTGAGTTTTACCATGGCCGTTGCAGATCGCATTATTGTGATTGATAAGGGCAATTTTATACATGAAGACTTAAGGGATGATGTTGATACCGATAAGATTAAGAAGTACCTATCGGTTTGATTTTTAATATTTTATTGTGCACTACAAATAACCGGAGAATGGGCTATGACAGAGACGATTATTAAAGTTGATTTAAAGCAATCACCTTACGATAACGAAAAAATCCACAACCGTTGGCACCCTGATATCCCCATGGTCGAAACGGTTAAACCGGGCGACGATTTTATTATTGAGTGTTACGACTGGACCGGTGGCCAGATTGCAGACAATGATTGTGCGGACGATGTACGCGATGTTGATTTGTCGCAGGTTCACTTTTTGTCTGGCCCTGTTGGCGTGGAGGGCGCAGAACCTGGTGATTTACTCGTGGTGGACATTCTTGATATTGGTGCCTTTGATGATAGCCAGTGGGGGTTTAATGGTTTTTTCTCGAAGAAAAACGGCGGTGGGTTTTTAACCGAGCATTTCCCAGAAGCCCAAAAGTCCATTTGGGATTTTAAAGGCATGTTTACCTCCTCGCGCCATATTCCTGGAGTTGAGTTTGCAGGTTTAATTCACCCAGGTTTAATAGGCTGCTTACCGTCAAAAGAAATGCTAGAAGAATGGAATACTCGGGAAAAGGGACTATTTGATACCGAGCCGGATCGCACGCCACCGCTAGCAACGCTGCCATATGGCGACACCGCCCATATGGGCACTATGACAGGGGACGACCGCGATAAGGCTGCGGCCGAAGGCGCGCGAACGGTGCCACCTAGAGAACATGGCGGTAACTGTGATATTAAAGATTTGTCTCGTGGTTCTAAAGTTTATTTTCCGGTTTACGTTGATGGCGGTGGCTTGTCGGTAGGTGATTTACATTTTAGCCAAGGCGACGGGGAAATCACCTTCTGTGGCGCCATTGAAATGGCCGGCTGGATTCACATGCGCGTGAATTTAATTAAAGGGGGAATGTCAAAATACGGCATTAAAAACCCGATATTTAAACCTAGCCCTATTACTCCGAAGTACGATGATTACCTTATTTTTGAGGGTATTTCTGTTGATGAGTATGGCAAACAGCATTATTTAGATGTTCATATTGCTTATCGCCAAGCCTGTTTAAATGCCATTGAATACCTTACTAAATTTGGTTATTCAAAAGCGCAAGCTTACGCTATTTTAGGTACGGCACCGGTGCAAGGGCACATTAGTGGTGTGGTAGATATTCCCAATGCTTGCGCAACACTTTGGTTGCCGACGGATATTTTTGATTTTGATGTACAGCCCAATGCCGATGGACCAACGCAATCGGTGGCGCCGGGTGTGGATATACCATTGTCGCCCGATAAAGAATAGTTCGGATTCGATCAATTGATTACCGGGGGCCTACTATGGCCCTCAGTTATTGTCTTTATGGAGTAATTGTTATGCCCGTGTACGATTATAAGTGTAAAGAGCATGGTTTGTTTTTTGAATTAGCGACTATGGACGAGTCTCATCAGCCTAAGCCTTGCCCCCATTGTAATGCTTTAGCCGCGCGTGTTATTTGCTTGGCGCCTGAACTTTTGGATATGCCGAAAGAAAAAAAGAAAGCTTTCGCCACCAATGAGAAAGCCCAGAACGAGCCTGTATATTCAACGTTAGAGCGTCGTGAGCAAGACCACGAGCACAAAAATGGTTGTGGCTGTAGTAATAAGCGCGGGCGAAAATTAATGTATACCGCGCAAGGGGAGAAAATGTTCCCCTCTATGCGGCCTTGGATGATTAGCCATTGACCCCAGGGCTCCTCTAAAAATGCACTTTTTCCGCGATAGCGGCTTACAGTTTTTTGCTCCTGCAAAACCTGTATTCAGTCCATCCATGGACATTAGCTTCGTCCTCGAGTCCTCATTTACACCGCGTAAACTGCGGTTCTCCGGGCGGTGCTTCCTTGCTCTCACACAAAAATTACTATTTTTAGAGGTGCCCCCCAGTATTTTTACGTGCGCTGGCCAATAATACTGAGTGCCGCAACGCGGTAGGCCTCTGCTAGGGTTGGGAAGTTAAAAATGTTATCGACGAAAACGTCAATGTCGTTATCGCTGATCATTGCCATTTGGCCTATGTGAATTAATTCTGTAGCGCCTTCGCCAACGATCATAACCCCTAGAATTTTTTTGCCCTGCGCATCGCACACTATTTTTAGTAGTCCGTTTTGAATGCCTGAAATCTGGCCGCGCGCTATTTCATCGAAACGGGCTTTCCCTACTATGGCTTGTGGGTATTTTTCGCGGGCTTGTACTTCGCTTAAGCCAATGGACGATAGTTCTGGGATGGAGTAAATGCCCGACGGAATCATGGTGTTCATGCTGCCCAGTGGCATATTCAATGCGTTACAAGTTGCCCGCCGCCCTTGCTCCATTGAGGCGGAGGCGAGCGATGGCGGGCCAATAATATCGCCTGCGGCATAAATACTGGGGACGCTGGTACGAAGGTTAGCATCAACGTTAATTAAGCCTCTATCGTTTACCTCTAAGCCGGCGTTTTCGATAAATAAATCTTTAACGTTGGAAACTCGGCCGGCGGCGCATAGCAGTTTTTCGCTGCAAATTTGCGTGCCGTCTTCTAGCTCTGTGATGACTGTGCTTTTTTTATCATCCCAGTAAGCATTGGTAACGGTGCTTTGGCCCATCCAAGTGCCGCCCATATCTTCAAAACCGGCAATGAATGTATCGGTTAGGTCGTCATCCAGAAACCCGAGCGGCCTAGAGTATTTGTCGATCATGGTGACTTTGACACCCAGCGCCTGAAAAATAGAAGCATATTCGCTGGCAATAACCCCGCCGCCCAAAACGACCAAACTTGTGGGTAAATACAGCATGGATAAAATGGAATCGCTATCGAACAAGTGCTCGTGGTCAATGGCGATATGGCTCGGTGTACGCGGTTCAGAGCCGGTAGCAATCACGATGTGTTCGGAGTTTAAAAGGCTAACATTGCCGCGTACATCAGTAATGGCCACTTGTGTAGGGGTAACGAATTTTGCGCGCCCGTGGATTAATTCAACATTGTTGCGCGAAACTTGCCGGCGCATGTATTCATCGTGGGCATCAAGTACATCGCCTAGGCGGCTAATTAATGTGGCTAGCTCTATTTCTTCGGGCAGCTCAAAGTTGGCAATTTCGGCACTTTGGCGCATAGCCTTTACCCGCAGGGCATTTTCGCGCAAGGTTTTAGAGGGGATTGTGCCTCTGTGCACACACGAGCCACCAAGTTCACGGCTGCGTTCCACCAGCGCGACATTCCTACCCACTTTTGCGGCCTGAATGGCCGCTTTTTGGCCTGCGGGGCCACTGCCAATCACGATCATGTCGTATTGCTCTTCCTTGCTCATTGGCTCATGGCCTCCATTGCTGAGCTGATCAATTCTTCTTTTTCAATGAGTTTTTCGATGTCGTCGGGGTACAGGTTTAAGTCGGCTAATACGGGTGACTTGAGCAGTTGCTCGTGGGTAATTTTTTTGTTTAATGGCGTGCCTTTATAAAAGCGCCGCGAAAACTCTGCGCCAGCGACAACAATCATTGTTTGTTCTGCGCTTTTACCTGCGTTGGTGTAATCATCAAACCAAGTAACAACATCGCGCACTAACGCGGGCATTTCCCATTGGTGCACAACACTAATACCGAGAGAGCGTTGGAAGTGCTGCTCTAGCTCAATCATCATATTTTTTGGTACATCGAGCTTTAAACTTTTGGCAACCTCTGTGACGACTTGGATGCAAACAGGTCGCCCGATGTCGTGCAGTAGGCCGGCTAAAAACGCTGCCTCTACGTTGCGGCGGCAGGCGCGGGCTATTTCTTTGGCCCATAGCCCTGCCATTAAAGAAAATTGCAGCTCTGTTTGAATATGTTTTTCATACCCTGGGGCATTAAACATTTTGCTATTGACCGAGGCGGCCAAAGCAATATCTGCAATAACCCGCATGCCTAAGCGTGTAATGGCTTGTTGTAGCGATACCAAGGTAGCGTTTGGTGAGTAAAGTGCCGAGTTAGCTATGCGCATAACATGGCCGGCTAGGCTCTGGTCGCTTTGAATAAGCTTGGCAAGGTCGTTGATATCTGATTCCGGGTCGTTGGTCAAACGCATCACCTTATTGGCGACTTCCGGCAGCATCGGGACTTCAATATCATCCTGATTAATGCGTTGCGTTATGATTTCGACGAACGAATTTTCCTGGGGGGCTGTAGACATGAACATCACACTCGCGTGTTAGGTTAAAAGGGTGCTTTCCTTTTAAATTTAGACGCTTTTGGATGGTTTGCTCTGATGATTACAACTAATTTAGTTATGACAGCTTATGATCAAAAATACCTTGGTCAAAAATGTTGTTTTTTGGCGTCAAATTTCGCGCTATTTATTTGCTGTATAGCCAAACTTAGCTAGGTTGAATAGTAAGGCCTACAAAATAAGGTGGGTGTTGCGCGGTGCTAGTGTGTTTGAGCGCCACTTGAAGGAGAATCCCAAGCTAAGGTTTACCTATGAGCTACCAAATTTTACTCTGTAGCGAAAAGCTTTCGCCGGTTGGCGAGCATGTTCAGCACTTTTTTAATGCCCATTGCGTTGCTTCAGCTAACGACTTAGAAGGCATGGTCGGAAAAGCTGATTATCGTGCTTTGGTGGTCGATTGCAGCTCGGTAAAGTGCTCTTTGATGGAGTGTGGCAGGTCGTGCTTAGAGCTGGGTAAAAAACATGACCTTCCTGTCGTTTTTATTGCTGATGAGTATACCCTAGAAGATAAGCTGGCAGCCTACGAGGCCGGTTGTGACGACATTATCGAGCCGTCAACAAATAAAGACGAGGCTTGCGCCCGCATCACTAAAAGCATATTTCATCGCATTGCCAATGCTCAGTTATCTGAACGGTTAGATGCTGCAACAGAAACCGCGCGCAACGCCATGGTCGATAACAGCGACCTAGGGGCGAATATTCAGTTTTTGTTAGCCGTACACGAGAGCGACAACCTAGACCAGCTGGGCCAGCAGTTATTCTCTACTCTTGAGCGCTACGGTTTGAGGTGTAGCCTGCAAATGCGCAGCAGCCTGGGCATTAAGAATATGGAAGCGCATGGCATGAGCAAGGATTTGGAGTCTCAGTTGCTTTACCAACTTAAGGATGCCGACCGCTACATTGATTTTGGCTGCCGCACCATTTGCAATTACGATCGCGTATCGCTATTGATTAAAAATATGCCAGTGGACGATGCTGAAAAGTACGGCGCCATCAAAGACAATACCTTTTACTTGCTACAAGGGGTAAATGCCCGCATTCACTCGCTAGAGGACAGGCACACGCTTATTGAGGAAAAGCAGTGTTTGCGCAAACTATCTGGCGATGTAAATACCGTTATGATTCGCGTTAAAGAGCGCTACCAAGATGTGATGCGGGGCATTATGGATGAGGTTGAAACATCCACTGCAATGTTACAAGACCGCGTGCCGCACTTAGCGCTAACCGAGCAGGATGAGAACTTTATCGACAGCGTAGTCGAGCGTTTAATATCAACCACTAACAGTGTATTTAATGAAGGGCTTAAGGTGGATGAAATATTCATGAAGCTTGAGCTAGGTTTAGAGCATTCGTTAAAAGCGCTCGATGACCATCCAGAGCTAGCAGGGATGCGAAAACCCCCACCAGCATCAGATACCTCGGTCGATTTATTCTAAAGAGCCGTTTTCTGCGCTCAAACCATTTTGATGTGAGTACTCGCTTACATCTGTGCCTTTTGTTTTACTGATGCCCCTGTGCCCACTTGAGTGAACTTGGGCTCTATATGGGGCTTCGTGGCAGGGGGCGAATCTCTTATGCGTTCTGGTGTATACTTGCGCGTTATTTTTGTGCGCGAGAGATAGAGGTTAATGCAGCAGCCGCAGTTCATATTAGGCCTTAAAGGTCTGAGCCGTTTTGGCGGTGCTAGTGTTGCAACCATTGGTTCGTTTGATGGCGTACATCTAGGCCACCAGCAAATTCTAAAACGCGTTGTCGCAAGGGCTCGCCAAGAACAATTGGCCAGTGTTGTGATCGTATTCGAACCGCAACCCCACGAATTTTTTGCGCAAGCGCAAACGCGCCCGCGCTTGATGCGGTTACGCGAAAAAGTAAACGCCTTACTGGCCTGTGGCATTGATACTGTGGTGTGTTTGCGTTTCAATCACGCTTTGCGCTCGCTCACAGCAGATCATTTCATTCAGCAAGTGCTTGTCGATGGCCTAGCGGTAAAGCACCTTGAAATCGGTGATGACTTTCGTTTTGGCTGCGATCGCAGTGGCGATTTTGATTTGCTGGTTCGAACGGGTGAGCAGCAGGGGTTTACTGTTGCAAATAGTGCAACTTATGCCGATGCTGGCGAGCGCGTTAGCAGTACCCGCATTCGCGCATTACTAGAGCAAAACAAGCTAGCCGATGCCGAACGCTTACTGGGTCGGCCGTATAGCATATTTGGCCGCGTTATTTATGGCCGGCAACTGGGGCGCACTATTGATGTGCCAACAGCCAACATTGGCTTAGGCCGTTATGCAGCGGCAGTAGGCGGGGTGTATGCCGTAACGGTGAATATCCAAAATGCCTGTTACCATGGCGTTGCCAATGTTGGGGTAAAACCCACAATCTCCGGTGAGCATAAGCCGGTTTTAGAGGTGCATATTTTTGATTTTAATGCAGATCTTTACGGCCAGTTCGTGAAAGTGAATTTCTGCAAGGCATTGCGGGCAGAGCAAAAATTTGATTCTCTTGCAGCGTTAAAGCAACAAATAGCGTCAGACATTGCTGCTGCAAAACAGTATTTTTCACAAGTAGCCAAACATTAAACGGTGTGTTCAACATTCAGTAGTGTTGAGCACATAAGCCAAGACATAACTTTTAAGACAAACGATATGACTGATTACAAGGCGACACTCAATCTGCCACAAACGGCTTTTGCAATGAAAGCGAATTTGGCGCAGCGTGAACCACAAACGTTAAAGCGCTGGCAAAAAGAAAACCTCTATCAAGCCATTCGTAAAGCGCGCGCGGGTGCTCCGCAATTTATTTTGCACGATGGCCCTCCATACGCCAATGGCAATATTCACATTGGTCATGCCGTTAATAAAATCTTAAAAGACATTATCGTTAAATCGAAAACCCTCAGCGGTTTTGATGCGCCTTATGTGCCGGGCTGGGATTGTCACGGCTTACCTATTGAACACAATGTAGAAAAGAAAATTGGCAAGGCTGGGGTTAAGGTGGAATACGATGTGTTTCGCCAAAAATGCCGCGACTACGCCGCTAAACAGGTGGCTGGGCAAAAAGAAGATTTTATTCGCCTAGGCGTTTTAGGTGAGTGGGATAACCCCTACCTTACAATGGACTTTAAAACCGAAGCCGATACGATTCGTGCTTTAGGGCAAATTGCTAAAAACGGCCATTTGCAAAAAGGCTTTAAGCCTGTTTATTGGAGTGTAGTTGGGGCCTCGGCATTGGCTGAAGCCGAAGTGGAATATCACGAGAAAACATCGAATTCAATAGATGTCACTTTCCCCGTTGTTGACGTTGCCGACTTTGCTAAGCGTATTGGTTACGATGCCGCGCCTGCGAATTCAGCCATTATTATTTGGACAACAACGCCTTGGACATTGCCGGCCAACCAGGCGGTGAGCGTGAACGCCGATTTAGACTACGTATTGATTCGCAGTGGCGATACCGCAATTGTCGTCGCAGAAGCATTGATGTCCGGTGTTTGCCTGCGCGGTGAATTAGAATCGCCCGAAGTACTTGCAAGCTTTAAGGGGGCTGCGCTCGAGCACTTAGCCTTGCAGCACCCGCTATACAATAAAGAAGTCCCTGTTATTTTGGGCGACCACGTAACTACCGATGCCGGTACCGGTTGTGTACATACCGCGCCAGACCACGGTGTAGACGACTTTAATGTTGGCCGTAAATACAATATCGGCACTTTAAATATTGTTAATGAAAACGGTATTTACCGTGACGATGTTGAAGTTTTTGCGGGCGAGCACGTTTATAAAGTGGACGACAAAGTGCTAGCTCTACTCGAGGAAAAGGGTAACCTTTTCCATGCTGCTAAATTAACGCATAGCTACCCGCACTGCTGGAGAACAAAGACGCCATTGATATACCGCGCTACACCACAGTGGTTTGTCAGCATGACTAAAAACGGTTTGTTAGACAGCGTAAAAAATGCAGTCGATGGCGTAGAGTGGTTACCAAGTTGGGGTGAAACACGTATTCGCTCGATGTTGGAGTCTAGTCCCGATTGGTGTGTGTCTCGTCAGCGCACCTGGGGGGTGCCCATTGCGTTGTTTATTGATAAAAACACTGGAGACTTGCACCCCAATACCGAAGCTTTAATTGAGCAGGTAGCGCAGCGTGTTGAAAAAGACGGAATGGATGCTTGGTTTAAGCTAGATGCTGCCGAGCTGTTAGGCGATGACGCCGAGCGCTATAGCAAAGTTACCGATACACTCGATGTTTGGTTTGATTCTGGTGTTACCCACTTTTCGGTATTGGCGCAGCGTGAGAACTTACGTTACCCCGCTGATTTATACCTTGAAGGTTCGGATCAGCATCGCGGTTGGTTTCAGTCATCGTTAAAAACGGCAATTGCCATACATGGCTCGGCGCCTTATAAACAGGTGCTAACGCACGGTTTTACCGTGGATCAAAACGGCCACAAAATGTCTAAGTCGCTTGGCAATGTTATGTCGCCGCAAAAAGTCTTTAATGATTTGGGCGCTGATGTTTTACGTTTGTGGGTAGCGGCTACCGACTTTTCTGGCGATATGAGCGTATCGGATACTATTTTGAAACGCACGGCTGATTCTTATCGCCGCATTCGAAATACCGTGCGTTATTTAATGGCTAACTTGGGTGGCTTTAACCCACAAAGCGATGTGCTACCGCCAAATGAATTAGTGGCGCTAGATGCGTGGGCCGTGCAGCGTACGGCAGAGTTGCAAAAAGAAATTTTGGCGCATTACGAGCGGTATGAGCTGCACCAAATTTACCAAAAACTACACAACTTTTGCATTGTTGATCTCGGTGGTTTTTATTTGGATATCACAAAAGATCGCGTTTACACCACTCCGGGAAAAAGCGTTGCACGTCGTTCGGCGCAAACGGCGCAATACCATATTATTCAGGCCTTAGTGCGCTGGATTGCACCTATCCTATCCTATACCGCCGACGAAATTTGGTTAGCAATGCCGGGCGAAAATACAACGCCAGTATTTACCGAAACTTGGTATGCGCTACCGGATTGTAGCGGTAATGCTTTAAGTGCCGATGTGGTTGATTTGTTAGCCGATGTTAAAGGCGAGCTGAATAAGGTGCTAGAGCAAAAGCGTAGTGACGGCGAGGTGGGTAAATCTTTAGAAGCTGAAGTGACACTGTATTGCGGTGATGAGCTGCAAAGCGTATTGGGGTCATTAAAAGATGAGCTGCGTTTTGTATTGTTAGTTTCTAAAGTGACGTTGGCGGCTAAAGCCGATGCGCAAAATGCTGTAGACACCCAAATTGATGGTTTAACGATTGCGGTCTCTAAAACAGGCGCAACCAAGTGCGTACGTTGCTGGCATCACAGTGATAGCATTGGGGGAAATACAGAGCATCCCGAGCTATGTAACCGCTGTGTGACAAATATTACAACCGAAGGTGAGGAGCGCCACTATGCCTAAATTTATGGATTCTTTGCCATCAGCTATGGCTGTGTTTTTGGGGTTATCGGCAGTGATTGTCGGGTTTGATTTATGGACTAAAGCCTACGCGGTTGCTGCATTGCAAACGGAAGGCGTTACCTACCCTGTTATTGCAGACTTTTTTAGTTTTACGCTGCGTTACAACCATGGTGCGGCCTTTAGCTTTTTGTACGATGCCGGTGGCTGGCAGCGTTGGTTCTTTGCCATTATTGCCGCTGTTATGAGTGTTGTACTTACCGTATGGTTAACGCGAACAGCAACAACAAAGCGCCTTGAGTCATTGGGCTTAGCCTTAATT
The DNA here is from genome assembly GCF_021655555.1 of Marinagarivorans cellulosilyticus. Taxonomy (NCBI): domain Bacteria; kingdom Pseudomonadati; phylum Pseudomonadota; class Gammaproteobacteria; order Cellvibrionales; family Cellvibrionaceae; genus Marinagarivorans; species Marinagarivorans cellulosilyticus. Next base: position 991,326 of record NZ_AP023086.1, read on the forward strand.
TTAGGTGGCGCTTTAGGCAACCTTTACGATCGCGTTACCCTGGGTTATGTGGTCGATTTTATTGATTTTTATTACCAGCAATACCACTTTCCCGCTTTTAATATTGCCGACTGTGGGATTACCTGCGGCGCGGCATTATTAATTTGGGATGCTATATTTGGCAGCGGTAAAAGCGAAAAATCCGAGGAGCCAGAGCATGCATAATTTAGCTATTGCTGATGCGACTAAGGTAACGTTAAATTTCTCGTTGTCATTGGAAGACGGTACGGTTGTTGATTCTAACCACGGTGAAGACCCGGTTACCTTTACAGTAGGTGATGGTAATTTGCTCGAAGGCTTTGAAAAGGCTATGTATGGCTTGCGCGCAGGTGATGAGCGCGAAATTACGATTTTACCCGAGCAGGGCTTTGGCCAGCCAAACGAAAACAATGTGCAAGAAGTTCCCGTCACCGATTTTCCTGAGGATTTAACCTTAGAGGTTGGCCTGATGTTGTCGTTTTCGGATGCCCAAAATACCGAGTTACCGGGTGTTATTAAAGCATTGCAAGGTGAGACTGTGCTGGTGGATTTTAACCATCCTTTAGCGGGCCGCACTTTATTATTTAAAGTGCATATTCATTCGGTAAGCCCCGCTGTGACACACTAAGGTTGTATCTTTACCGTTAAGATTCGAAAGCCCACTGTTGTGGGTTTTCTTTTATGGTTTGACTCATTTTTATGCTGGATAGATGTTATGCAAATTAAGTTGGCTAACCCTCGTGGATTTTGTGCTGGCGTTGATCGCGCGATTGATATTGTTAACCGCGCGTTAGATATTTTTGGCGCTCCAATCTATGTACGCCATGAAGTGGTACACAACAAGTTTGTGGTGGAAACTCTTAAAGAGCGCGGCGCTATTTTTGTGGATGAGCTTAGCGAAATTCCTGATGATGTGATTGTGATTTTTAGTGCTCACGGCGTGTCGCAAGCTGTTCGCCAAGAAGCCTGCGATCGCGGTTTAAAAGTCTTTGACGCTACTTGCCCGCTGGTAACCAAGGTACATTTAGAGGTGGTTAAATACAGCGCTGATGGGTGGGAGTGCATACTTATCGGGCACGAAGGTCACCCAGAAGTTGAAGGCACGATGGGGCAGTACGATACTTCGAATGGCGGCAAAATTTATCTTGTAGAAGATGAGCGCAGTGTCGAAAAGTTAGAGGTGAAAAACCCCGATAAGCTTGCCTATGTTACCCAAACCACATTGTCTATGGATGATACGGCCAAAGTTATAGAAAGCTTACGCAAGCGCTACACCAATATTGAGGGCCCGCGCAAAGACGACATTTGTTATGCCACTCAAAATCGTCAAGACGCGGTTAAGCAATTGGCCTTGGAAACTGATGCCGTGTTAGTGGTGGGGTCGCCGAACAGTTCGAATTCTAATAGGCTGCGCGAACTTGCGGAACGCTGCGGTACTGATGCTTATTTAATTGACGGCCCAGAAGATTTAAACCCGGAATGGTTTAAAGGCAAAAAAAATATCGGTATAACTGCGGGGGCTTCAGCACCAGAGGTACTCGTAACGGATGTTATTTCGGGTTTGGAAAAGTTAGGTGCTAAACCGCCTGTGGAATTGGATGGCAAACCTGAAAATGTGAGTTTTTCGTTGCCGAAAGAATTGCGTTAATAGAAATAAAAAAGGCTGCAATCGCAGCCTTTTTTTATTTCTAGTGGGTTACAGTTACATTCTCTCCATTACCTCAATGCCCAGTAGTCCAAGCCCTGCTTCCAGCACTTCACTCACTCTCACGCTCAAACAAAGGCGGCTATTTTTGGCTTCTTCGCTTACACCCTCTTTTAATATGGGGCAGGCTTCGTAAAAGGTCATAAATAAACTGGCTAAGTCGTATAAATAAGTACACATTAAATGCGGTAACGCTTCGGCGGCGACCTGTTCGGCGCAGTCGTGGAATTGAAGCAGTTTGATTGCCAGTGCTTTTTCTTGCTCAGCTTCTATCACAATTGGGCCATTTAATTTATTGCCTTCTGCTTTACGCAAAATACTGCGAATACGGGTATAGGCGTATTGTAGATAGGGGCCGGTATTGCCCTCAAAGCTGAGCATAGTCTCCCAATTGAAGATGTAATCATTGGTTCGGGTTTTACACAGGTCGGCATATTTAACGGCGCCTACGCCGATTTTATCGGCAATGGCTTGTAGTTCTTGCGCATCAAGTGCTGGGTTCTTTTCTTTGACTACAGCCAGTGCGCGCTCGCAAGCTTCGGTGACTAGAGCGGCTAATTTTACTGTGCCGCCTGTGCGCGTTTTAAAGGGTTTGCCATCGCTGCCCATCATGGTGCCAAAGGGGTGGTGCTCTAGGCTTACGTTCTCGTCAACGAAGCCCGCTTTGCGTGCGGTAATAAATACCTGTTGCATGTGAAGCGATTGACGTGCGTCGATAAAATATAAAATGCGTTGGGCATTCAGGGTGTTTGCACGGTAGCGAAGGCCGGCAAGGTCTGTCGTGGCATATAAATAACCGCCATCGGCTTTTTGCACAATAACTGGTGAAGGCTCACCATCTTTATTGGCGAGTTCTTCTAGGAAAACCACTTGTGCACCGTTATCGGTAACGGCTAGTTTTTGCGTTTGTAGCTCTTTAACCAGCGTTGCTAAATCGTCGTTGTAGGCGCTTTCGCCGCGCACGTGGCTTTCGTTAAGCGATACATTTAAGTGCTGGTAAATTTCTTGGCTGTGCATTAACGAAATGTCGCGGAATTGTTGCCATAACGCTAACATTTTTTCGTCGCCGCCTTGCAGCTTAACGACGTATTCGCGCGCGGTATTGGCGAAGTCTGGCTCTTTGTCAAAGCGCACCTTGGCCTGTTGATAGAACACTTCTAAATCTTTTAGCGCCAGTGCTGGGTTTTCGCCTTTGGCCATTTCGCTCTCTAGGTGCGCGATAAGCATGCCAAACTGCGTACCCCAATCGCCAACGTGATTTTGGCGATTAACGTTATAGCCTAAATATTCCATCGTGCGAACAACAGCATCGCCAATAATGGTAGAGCGCAAGTGCCCCACGTGCATTTCTTTGGCGAGGTTAGGGCCGGAATAATCGACAACAATGGTTTTAGTGGTATTGGCGTCGTCGCTACCCTGGTTTGCCGTGAGAGCTTGGGCTTTTTCGCCAAGCCAGCTATTGTGAAGGTGTATGTTGATAAAACCTGGCCCCGCGATTTCGACTTTACTGGCGATATCGTCAATCGAAAGGTGCTCTACGATGCTTTGCGCAATAGCGCGCGGGTTGCTTTTCATGGCCTTGGCGGCGCCCATGGCACCGTTGGCTTGGTAATCGCCGAAGTTAGCGTTCTTGCTTGGGGCAACATGCGGTTGACACTCGGCCGGAATACCCGCAGCCTGCATGGCTTGGCTAACACGTTCAGATAAAATATTGCGAAGGCTCATATTCACTACACTGTACTTAATATAACGGAAAATAAATAAATCGAACGATTGTAGCGGCCTGCTGAAACGTTGCAAGCAAGAGGGCTAAAAATGACAGATATATCGACGATTCTGCTGAAATCGGGTCATATTCGAGCAGAATCGGCAAATAACGGTGGCACGTGGTTGCTAACGTTAGATCGCGGTGCGGTTAAAAACGCACTGAATCTTGCGATGTATGAAGATTTAGCGGCCTTGCTTGCGGGCTTTGATGCTAGTGATACGGGGCGTGTCGTTATTTTGGCTGGCGCTAGCGGGTGCTTTACCAGTGGTAATGATCTTTCAGATTTTACGGCTGCGGGTATCGATAATATTGTCAGTGAGGATTCCAGCTTGTGGCGCTTTATGGTGGCCCTTAGGGATTGTTCTAAGCCTGTTATTGTGGCAGTTGATGGCCTTGCGATAGGCATTGGTACCACGATGCTACTACATGCGGATGCTATTTTTGCTTCGGCGCGAGCGAGTTTTGCTATGCCCTTTGCTAAGCTGGGGTTATGCCCTGAGTACGGCAGCTCGCTGCTGTTGCCCAAGCGTATTGGTTATTTGAAGGCGGCACAGTGGTTAATGCTCGGGGATACCATCTCGGCGGAGCAAGCGCAGGATGCCGGTTTGGTCAATGCGGTTGTTGATGATGCTTTAGCGGTGGCAATGGACTATGCATTACGGCTGCAGGCTTTGCCGCCTAAGGCTTTGATTACCGCTAAAGCGTTACTAAAATCGGCGGATAAAAACAGTGTTGCGCAGTGTATGCTAGCTGAGGCAGAGCACTTTAAGGCGGCATTAAACGGTAAAGAGTTTGCTGATGCGGTAGCGGCTTTTTTCGGTAAAAGCGAATAACAAAATAATTTATATTGGAAAAATATAATGATAACAATTGATTGTAGTGCCTTAAACGTGATGGTTGTCGGTGGCACTAGCGGTATTAATCGCGGTATAGCCGAGCTTTTTGCCGAGCATGGTGCAGCTGTTGCGGTGGCCAGCCGCACCCAAAGTAAAGTGGACGATACAGTGGCCTCGTTAAAAGCGTTGGGGGCCTCTAAGGCGCTAGGTTTTGTTGCCGATGTTCGCAACTATGATGATTTGCAGGTAGGCCTAGAAAATGCCGCAAAAGCGATGGGCGGTTTTGATGTGGTTGTATCGGGCGCTGCCGGTAACTTTCCGGCGCTAGCGAGTGAGATGTCGCCGAATGCGTTTAAATCTGTTATCGATATCGATTTAATCGGCACCTATCACGTTATGCGCGCTATTTATCCGTTATTAAATAAGCCTGGCGCTTCGGTGATTAGTATTTCTGCGCCGCAGGCACAAATGCCAATGGTGGCGCAGGCGCACGTATCAGCGGCCAAAGCGGGGGTCGATATGATCACGCGCAACCTCGCTAACGAGTGGGGTGCTAGTGGGGTGCGAATTAATAGCATTATCCCAGGCCCAATCGAAGGCACCGAGGGGGTGGCAAGGTTGGCGCCCACCCCAGCGGCTATGAAACTTTGCGTAAAATCGGTACCGCTGCAGCGCATGGGTACGCCACAGGACATTGGCAATGCCTGTTTGTTTTTAGCGTCTCCACTGGCCAGTTATATCACTGGCGCGGTTATTCCCGTTGACGGCGGTTGGCTGCAAGGTGGCGTTGCGGCCGTAGCGGCAACCTTTAGCCAATTATTACAAGGCGATAACCCCGGGGCTTAGCGCCCCAAAATATACTTATTAGGCAATGGCGGTGCTAGAGCCGCTCTTTTTGGGTTTTTAGGTTGATTAGCTATTTTCGTCCTGTAAGACAACATTAATTTCGCCGCGATTATCAATGCTGGCCTTCACGCTAATAGGGCGGCAGCACACAAAGCAATCTTCAATATATTCTTGCTCGCTTTCGCTGGTATCAATCACTAGCTCTATTGGTTCTCCGCAATAGGGGCAATGGCATTTTTGTGTATCTAGCATCGTAAACTCTTTATTTGAAGCGTTGCCACAGTGTTTCAAAGTTTTCAAGAAAGGTTTGAATGAGCGCGTCGCTGCTAATTAGGGTGATGTTTTCTTCGTTGTACTGTGATGCACTACGGGTCCAGTTAAAGCTGCCATTAATCAGGGTGGCGCCGTCAAAAATAGCATATTTGTGGTGCATATGGTGGCGGCTAGTATCTGTGCGAACGGGAATGCCAGCATCGGCTAAAAAGTCGACATCGCTACCTAAGTCTTCTGTTTTATCGTTATCGGTTAATAGTCGTATGCTTACGCCGCGTTTGTGGGCGGCCAATAGCGCATCGCGAATAAAGTTGTCTGAAATAGTAAAAACACAGACATCAATGCTTTTAGCTGCGCGTTGGCACTGATCAATAATCACTTTTCGGCATTGCTCGCCAGGGCTAAAAAAAGCATCAGCTTTAACCTCTGGTGCTGCAAGGTCTAGTGCTTTCGTTAGTTTTTCGAGCCATTTTAGAATGTTGATTTGTTTATCGTGAGATGTGGCCACTTCTTCTTTGGCTAGCTTAAATGCGGTATTTCTTGCAAAACTGCGCAACTCTTTTGTTGCTCCTTGTAATAGTGCTGTTAAATCGTCTTTTTCTGTGCCGGATAATACCGCGTCTTCTATCGAGGCTTTTAAACAAGCGGTAATTGATTCTTGGGTTTGAACGTAGCTCATGTTGTGCTTCCTTATAAATTGCACGCGAAAAAAAGGGCCAGCAAGCTGACCCTTTTAATTATGGAGTAAACTCAGTTGGTTAGATTACCACGTTAGCATGGTGCCTTTAACGTACAGGCCTGATTCGGTGAGGTCGCCATCAGTCCAGTTACCATTTGCACTGGCGCCAGCCTTAAGGGCTGAAGAGCTTTCCGGTTGGCCTTGCGCGGTTACCGCTTTATCGTTTAAGGCCCAGTTTGCGTGGCTAATGTTGTTGTCATACAAAAGCTTCATCCAAGTATTGGTGGACTCAATATCAATAGCACCCGCACCGCTGGCTTCTGAGGTTCCCCATTCCGTAACAAACAAGGGGATCCCTTTGTTTATTGCATAAATCGCTTTCGACTGAATATCGCCTTTGTGAGTGGCTGCATAGAAATGCAGTGTGTAGGCAATGTTGTCGTACTCAGTGATTGGGTCGTCTGCAGCTTCGTTTACGAACTGTGAATAAAAGCGTGTACCTACAATAATCAAATTGTCGGGGTCAATGGCGCGGATTTCTTCAATCACTTCTAAAGCGTATGGTTTGATGTGGCCAGACCACGTCGACTCGATAGGTTCGTTATAAATTTCGTAAATAACGTTATCGTAGCTACCGTATTTGGTGGCCATTTCTTTAAAGAATTGAATTGATTGTTGAGTGTAGTTTTCAGCTTCGTGGCTGTGCCAGTCGATAATTACATACATATCGTTGGCGATTGCTGCATCTATCACGGCCTCAACCTTTGCCTGGTTGCTAGCGGGTGATTCAATATAGCCACCAGGCGCTTCTACACCTAAAGCTGCGCGAATAAGTTTTGAATTCCACTGGGTTTTCAGTTCGCGAACAATATTTGCGTTGTAATACTTTTCGCCGCCCCAGCCGTCGTTAGACCAGAACAAACTATTACCGGCTAAGCTGCCGCGCTTGCCACCAAATAATACTTGGTTGCCATCGGTGGTGATTGGCACAATCGAGGTGATGTTCTCACTGCCGACGCCTTCGTTACCACCACCTTGACCTGCGCCAGCTGTTCCGCAAGCGTTACCCAAATAAAGGCCTATATTATCGAATTCGATATCAATGGCTTGATCGCCCACACCCAAGGTAAGGCGGCCGCCTGGGGCCGCCATATCGGCCGTGAAGGTATGCTTGTAGGTTTGATATTCGCTGGACACGGTTATGGTCTCGCCGCCACCCATTACGCTAGCGTATAGAGGACCATCTGTGTCCACGTTAACGTCTATTGTTCGCAAATTGGCTGCTTTTGCGTCATAACACACGGTATAAGTTTCACCGTTCTCAATAGTCGCTGGGTGTTGAACTTGGACGTGCCAAGACAATTCAGTAGCATCGGGGATTGTGATGGCTAGGGCGCCGTCAAAGGTCGACGTGGCTAGGCCGGGGGTTAGGTTGTAAACAGTGAAAAACTCAGCACCATCATCGAATAAACCGGTACTTAATAAAAGCGACTCTGGGCCCGCATTTTGGCTACTCGCTGAACTCATCGATGGGGCAGAGCTGGAGCTGGGTGCAATGCTCGAGCTAGACATCATCATGCTAGAAGAGCTTTGCATGATTGATGAGGAGCTGACAGCCATTGAGCTAGAGCTTTCTTGTGCTGCTTCGCTAGAAGAATTGCCTGCGCTGCTTGATGGCATTGTATTGCCACCACAGGCGGCAAGCGCCGCAATAGCGGTTGCCAATATCAAGTATTTGGGAAGTGCTCGGCCAGTCTTAGCAAATGGCCCGCTAATGTTCGTCATAGTCGTACCTTGTTATTTTATAGGTTTAAATGTTGCTGTTTTAGGCTTTGAAATAGTTCGAGAGCACGGTAGCATCATTTTTTAGTGCATTTTATGATCGTGTCGTCAAAAAATGCGACTGAATAGTAAGAACAAACCTTTAGTAGAGCTGGCGTGCAAAATTAGTGTGAAAAACGGTACGCGCTAGAGGGTAAGTATTGCTCTAGCTCGTTTGCGGGCGAGATCGATCGATTTACGGTTCTGTCGGGTGTGGTGCTGCGAGCTCCGGTATTGCAAACTACGGCACTGCAGGTTGCGGTACTGCAAGTTACGGTATTACAGGCTCGCCGCGCTTGAGTTGAAGGGTATCGCCTGTAGGGTGTTGGGTCATTCTAACGTTACCAATGCCTGCATCCGATTGGTACATCACGTTATAGGCAATAACGGTGTTTTCCCGAGCTTTTAGGTTTGCCAGTTGCTCAGGTGTTGTAAGAAGCTGACCAAATTCAAAAGGGATTTCTGTGCCAACCTCAGGGGCCTTAGCTAGAGTACTCATGCCGAGTTTATCGCCAAGGCTATAGGTCACTTCATACATTGGCGGCGGCATATTGGCCTTAATTGCTTTAACTTTATTGATGTCGGTGATTATCTCGCCATTCACTACTGGCAGTGGCTGCTTGGGTAGGTAGCTTGCAGTAATGGTTTGGTGCTGGCCTTCAACGTTAACAGTTACTTCATAACCTGTGGTTTGGTCCGGTTCGCGAACGTTATTACAGACTTGCTCCACAGTTTGATACGTTTGTTGCTGCTGATGCTGAGCCTGCGCACTTTTCCCGATTAAGCCGCCGGCAATGGCGCCCAGCGCGGTAGCCGCTTTTTTGCCATTGCCGCCACCCACCTGATTACCCAGCAGCCCGCCAATTACTGCGCCTGCCGCTGTTCCTGCAATTTGATTTTCATCTTTGCTGGGGGCCTGGTGTGTAACTGTGCGCTCCTCACATACTTCACGCACTTGGCCTGCCACGACAATGGGTTTGCTACTGATAATATTGGCAAGCGTAGGTGCGCCGGGTGTGACCAGTGGCTCTACTTGAGTAATCGTGGCAAATTGCTGCTCCATGCCAATGGTAATCGGCGTAACCGAAACAATCGCCGCGCTTTGAGGGCTTGCGCTGCGAATCGCGTAGGCGCCGCCTGCAGTTGCGATAATAGTGCCCAGTAAAACGCCGGTAAGCATATGTTTATTCATAAGAACTCCGTTACGGACTGTTCAGATAATGGCTTGCGAAAAGCCAGTTTACATTGTTAGCTCTGTAGGCTGATTGTAAGCGCTGGGCTTCGAAAGCCAAGTGACTAGTGCGCAGAGTGCTGGCAGCGTCGCGTTTCGAAAATTTGGTTGTGTATCAGGCGCGGTAGTCAGCTTTGGTTAATGTAAGCATCTTAAGGCCGGCCTCAGTGCGGGAAGTAGCTTAGGGTGTTTGTTCTCGGCTGTTAAATGGGTTGCGCGTAAATATCAAAAAGGGCAGCTAAACGCTGCCCTTTGCGGGCGGTTCTTGCGGGTAAATTGATGTCAGCGAGAGAGGCGCCTTAAACGACCATCGTCTGTAATCCAAATAATACTTCCGTCGTGAGCTTCTGCAATATCGCGCACGCGGCCCTCTCCTGCGATTAAGCGCTCCTCGCCGATAACGCGATCATCTTCTAATCGCAAGCGGATGATTGAAGAGGCTCTCATGGAGCCAAGCAAAATATCGTGCTTCCAATCTTTGAACATTTTTCCAGAGTAAAAAATTAAATCAGAAGGCGCAATGCTCGGGTCCCAATAATAGTTGGGCTGTTCTAGGCCTGATAATTGTGTTAACGCAGGCTGGCTTCCCCCTATTCCGTAGGTAATTGTTGGCCATCCGTAGTTGCTTCCTGGTTCAATTTTGTTGAGTTCGTCGCCACCTTGAGGGCCGTGTTCGCTAGACCACAGTTCTTCGGTATTGGGACGAACTGCTAAGCCTTGAGGGTTTCTGTGGCCGTAGGACCAAATTGCTGGAAAGTAATCGTCCATGCCTATAAACGGGTTGTCGTGAGGGATTTCCCCGTTGGGGCGAATGCGAATAATTGATCCTGCGTAATTCATCGTGTTTTGAGCATTGGCTGTGCTGCTGTGCTCTCCAATTGCGGCAAATAAATTGCCGTCATGAAAAACGACCCTTGAGCCAAAGTGAACTACGCTGGAAATTTCTGCGGCGGTTTCAAATATTAGGCTAAAATCGGTGGCTGAGCCCGAGCTCAGGTTTAACGTCAGCTTGCCTATGGCCAGCCTTGCAGATTTATCATAGCGGCTTTGATTAATGTCTTCTTTTGCCGTGTACGTGAAGTAGAGTGTTTTGTCTGAAGCGAAATTAGGTGAGGCAACGATATCTTTTAGGCCGATTCGGGATAGGGGGACATAAGCGAGATCTGTGATTGAAGGGCCTGTTTCGATGGTCGATTCCACTTGAAACGATGTCGAAATTAAATGGATTTTTCCTGACCTTTCAGCGACGAGTACTCTCCCGTCAGGGAGGGTTGCGATGCTCCATGGGTTGTCTAGATCAGTGATTAAATCTTCAGCTTTTAATTGTTGATAGCCATTGACCATCTCGTTAGCTTTTGTTTGCCATGGGTATGCGGGTGTCTGGTTGTCGCCATAAGGTTCGCTGCTTGTGACCACTGGGGTATCTAAAAACGTAGTTTCCCTGTGCTTTGGTGGTGGCAGCGAGACTGACGGAGCTTTGCCATCATTGATCAAAGGCCCTTGCACTTGGGTGGCAGCGTCTTGCTGTTTTATGTCTTCTAAAGAATTTCCTTCACTACCGCAGGCGGTGATAGAAATTCCAATCGAAACCAGTAGGCTTAATTGTAATTTAGTCATAATTCTTACTGTATATCGAGAACTCTAAAACCAAAAAAAGGCAGCCGAGGCTGCCTTTATAACGATTTAATTTAAGTCACTGTTGATCTTTAACTTACACGTCGTAAGTTGAAGATGAAGTGTTGCCGCCACGGCCAGTCCAGTTGGTGTGGAAGAACTCACCACGTGGCTTGTCGGTGCGCTCATAAGTGTGGGCGCCGAAGTAATCGCGTTGTGCTTGTAACAAGTTCGCAGGCAAGCGCGCAGTGCGGTAGCCGTCGAAGTAGTTAAGTGCAGCCATCAAACAAGGTGTTGGTACGCCGTTAGCAATAGTGGCTACGGCAACGTTACGCCAGCCTGTTTGCGCTTTAGTTACGATGTCTTTGAAGTAGTCATCCAACAGCAAGTTGTTAAGCTCTGGGTTTTTATCGAAAGCGTTTTTGATATCGCCCAAGAAGGCAGAGCGGATGATACAGCCACCGCGCCACATCATAGCGATGCCGCCGTAGTTTAAGTTCCAGCCAAATTCTTTAGCCGCTTCACGCATTAAGGTGTAGCCCTGTGCGTAAGAAACGATTTTAGAAGCCAATACGGCTTGGCGAAGATCTTCGATGAACGCAACTTTGTCGCCGGTGAAAGACTTAGCTGGGCCTTCAATCACTTTAGCGGCTTCAACGCGCTCGTCTTTTAATGCAGAAATACAGCGCGCAAATACAGATTCAGCGATAAGAGTAAGCGGTACACCCAAATCAAGAGCGATAACGCCAGTCCACTTACCAGTACCTTTTTGGCCTGCAGTGTCTAAGATCTTCTCAACAAGAGGCTCACCGTCTTCATCTTTGTACGCCATAATGTCGCGCGTGATTTCGACTAAGTAAGAATCTAACTCGGTGTTGTTCCACGCAGCAAATACTTCGTGAATTTCGTCGGCGCTCATGCCAACGACTTCTTTCATCACTTGGTAAGCTTCACACAACAATTGCATGTCGCCGTATTCAATACCGTTGTGAACCATTTTAACGAAGTGGCCAGCGCCATTTTCGCCAACGTAGTCACAGCAAGGCGAACCGTCTTCAACTTTGGCAGAAATGCCTTGGAAGATAGGCTTAACAAAGCTCCATGCTTCTGGTGAACCGCCAGGCATGATGGATGGGCCTGTTAATGCGCCTTCTTCACCGCCAGAAACACCAGCGCCTACAAAGTGAATGCCTTTCTCAGACAGGTACTTTTCACGACGGATAGTGTCGGGGTAGTGGGTATTGCCGCCATCAATAATGATGTCGCCTTCTTCTAAGTGCGGAATCAATGATTCGATAGTCGCGTCTACAGGAGCGCCGGCTTTCACCATAATCATGATTTTGCGTGGTTTTTCTAACGACTGAACCAACTCTTCTACAGAGTAAGCACCGCGAATGCTTTTACCGGCTGCGCGACCTTCGACGAAATTTTTAACTTTCTCGGTAGAGCGGTTGAACGCGGTTACAGTGAAGCCCTTGCTGGCCATGTTCAAAATGAGGTTTTCGCCCATAACGGCGAGGCCGATGAGGCCGATATCAGATAATTCTTTCATAATGGTCCGAAGGTGCCTTGAAAAAAAGGTGGATTATTGTGGTGCAAGTTAGTGCATCAGCTGTTCGGCATTTGAGATGAACTGTGCCGAACCTCGTCGAATCGTCGGTGTACCCACGTACGGCTCGAACGGGCGAGGAACATACCACTTTTTGTGACCTGAGGGAATTGCCAGCGCCAGCTGAAAACTGGTTTTTCCCCGTTTTTTTCGCGAAATATCGAGGAAAAGAGGGGAATGCATCTGAAAACAAGTATTTTGGCTTGTGTTTTTGTTATTGGCACTTGGGTGTTTTATTTTGGTGCCAATAGATTGCTGTTTTGTGCTTTTTTGGTGCCCTAATAGGTTTCTGTGTTTTTTGTGTGTACATTTATAGCTTGCGGGTGTTTTTGTTTGGTGCGTTATATAGGCTTGGTTCAAGGGCGATATTACTTTTTGAAGAAGCTAGCGCGGCGTATTTGGTGTGTGAGTGTTAAGCTGACGCCTTTTTGGTGGTCAACAATATGAATGTACAACAAGCCCTTCAAGACCTTAATAACCGCCTTGATAAATGCCGCCGCAAACTGGCTGCCGCCGAATTGCGTGAAGACGAAGTTATCGCTCGGCAATTTAAGCGCGAAATCCAACAAATTGAAAAAGAGCTAGCCTCCACAAAAGAGCTTAAACAGCGGCAGGTGGTGAGCAAAGCTGCCAGCATTAAAGCTTTTCCGTTCAACCGAGCGCTAACCAAAGCTGAGCAAGCGGATATGGGTAAGCTAAAAAAGGCTGCCAAAGGGCTTGTTGTGGTACACCCCATGACGGCGCTTGGGCGCGAAATGGGGGTAGCGGTAGTTACAGGTTTTGCACCTAAAGCTTTTTAATTACCCAGCAACAAGTTGGGTAGCTTGGCTTTAATATAGATGCTCATTTATGTTTGTGGACGAGCTCGATGATGTATCTCTAGTGAGACAGTACTCATCGGGTTTTGGGTCATAGCCTGCGGGGCAGTGTATGTCGTAGTGGAAGTCTGGGTTGCAGACAGGGTCATACTCATATGGTGAGTGGCCGTTGCATTCATTTTGGCCCACTGAAGAGCTAGAGGATGAGTTGTTCAATTCAATGATTTTAAAGTCGCTAATTTGCAGTGGAATACCAGCATCTACCGGAAGACCTTCGCGATCAATCATGATGTCGATAGGGAAGTGAAGAGATTGATCAAAGATCACTTCGACAGTTGAGAGCCCAAGATCTAACTGCTGTTGCAGGTACTTGAATAATGAGTGAATGGTTAGGTAGGGGGATTCTAGCTCCTGCAGGGTAAGCTCGCGCTGATATTGCAGGGAGTAGGCACGGGCTATTTTTCCGCCTTCTAAAGTGACTTCAACAGGCCCATTCATGCTACAGAAACAGCCAATATGTACTGTCATGCTGTAACTCTGCATACCCAAAGACTCCCACCCCGTCAGATGGTCACTAAGTTGTTCATGGGTAATACTTAAGGGCGTAAAGTCACTAATGCTATAGCTTAGCTCGTCATCGAAAACTGCAGTTTCATAATCGATAAAAACGCTAGAGGGATAGTGAAAGACGGGGTCAAACTCGGCATGTACTCTATCGGCCGAACCGCTGTAGCTGAGCTTGTTAAAAATGTCGTTAATGGATTGCGCGCGGGGCTCTCCATAGGAAGTGTCTGCTGTTATCGTGCGAGAAACTTCAACCCCTTCTCTAACGGTAATATCATATGAGGCTGAGAAGAAAAAGTTTTCTTGGCTGATCAGGGTGTATTGATAATTCCCGCTCTCGACTCTTTGCCAATTTGACAGTTGTGTAGTGTAGGGGCTTGTGGGTGCAAAATTGTTTATGCTATAGGTTGTGGTGGTGTCTTCGGCGCCAGGTACGGTGTTTATGCTGACGTTTTCTGGGTAGCCCCATGTCGGGTTAAAGCTTGCTTGTACCTCATGGTCAGCGGCGAGGGCTGATGCGATTTGGTCAAAAAGTGTTTCGATGCTTGGAATAACTTCCTGATCAATAGGAGTTTCCTCATCGCTAAGCGGGGTTTCGCGAACAATGCCGCCACTTTCCCACTCGATATGAAAATCATCGCGCCCGAAACAAAAACATGATCGGTAATAGTCGTAACTTAGGGCTTTATGCTCGTGCTGACTCCAGAGGGCGCGCGCTTGCTCGAGTTCAGTAGCCAGAGTGATCATGGTTTCGCTGCTGACGTTTGATGAGGAGCTCTCGTATTCAGTGATGAAGAGTGTTTCTCCATCGCAACCCGAGAGTATGCTGGCTGTAGCTAGGAGTGCCAGAGCACTCATTCGACTTACCTTCATTAACGGCTCCTTATCTGTGACGAGGTAGGTGGTTGGCGAGGGTTATCCTAGCGCAGCCCTAGGAGCCAAATTGTAAAACTTTGTATTCTTGCTTAGGTGGTGTTAATTGTTGTTGGGGAAATCTTGCTCATTAATGACGTCGCACGCACTGTGGGTTTTGTCGTAAAAGTCGTTGTCGTAATAGTCGCACTGCTCTTGGCATTGCGTGGGGTACTTTTCCGCCTCATCGCATGGCGTTATGTACTGTAAACAAAACCAATTTTTATAGTTGCCTTCGGTCGGTTGCTCGTTGTAATCAAAGCAAATGACATCCCACTCGTAGTTCGGGTCGCTGGGATCGTTGGTTGTGGGTTTTCCAACACAGCTAGCTAGGGCTAGCGCAGAAACGAGGGCTGTTGATTTGCAGAGCTTAGCAATGTTGTGCATGGTCATTCCTTCGAAGTGTAAGCTGAAATTGTATCGGGGAATTGGAGTTTGGGCTAGGGTCTGGTTCTCATGGTCGGTTTTCTTGGGTTTTGCTTGCTGGAGCTTTTGATCTCGAGCAACTATTTATGCCTAATAGCCACGATGAAATTAATTTTTGTGGCGCCGTTATCAAAAGTTCAGTGCTGAGTCTCTCGCACTCGATTAAAGTGCGCCTTCTTTATGTTGGTCTCGGTTTGCGCTGGGGTTTCTTTTTGCTGCTAGCAAACCCGCTGGCGCCGAGTACTCCAACCTCTATATAAAAGCTACGGGGCGTTTTAGGTTGTTTGGGCTTATTCTAGAAAGTCTCAATTAAAGCGAAGTTTTTCACTTCAAAGCCGGCGGTGAAGCCGCTTGGCTGAATGTTGTCGGCAGGGCTGGCGCTAGTTGCTGTATCGGTGGGCGTGATCTCTAAGCGCTCCGGGAAGCCGTATTGATTGTCATAGGTTGTTTTTACGCCATATTGGCCTGCAATATCAAACAGCTGTTCTATTGTCGTGATCGCATTGGCGTTATCGGCAGAGTCAATATCAGGCCCGATGGCGGTCGTGCTAAAAACTTTCCCGTCGAAAACTATCGTGTGAAAGCCGCTGGGGGCGGGGCAGTTACAGAGTTCTAGAATATCGTATTCATAGCTCCCAGATGCGTAGGTGCTCCATACCACATTGTTCTCTTTTGCTTCTTCTTTACCGTCATCACCACAGGCCAGCAGTAGTAGGTAGGTGCTAAGGAGTACGGGGGTGAGTATGCGCTTCATTGTAAGCTTCCTGCTTTGAGTGAATTGACGAGCTATGTGCGGGATAAATCGAAGCTGAAATAATATCAAAATTAACAGCGCTGCCGCAGTAAAAGCTATGAAAAGGTGTCATTCGTCGCCTAATAGTCAAATTGCACTTAAGTTTTTTGATCTAAGCCCGTTTACCCCATTGCTGACCATATTCGCTTCCATTAAAGTACCGCCCTTATAACAGGATGCCGCTTTCTCGGTTGGCCTCCATTCATTACCTTGCCATTTGGCGGGTGGCCTTAGGGCTTTCTTTCTTCTTTATATAAGCTACGGAGCTATTTATGAAGTTTGGTCATTTTGATGACGCTGCTCGCGAGTATGTGATCACTAACCCTCGTACCCCTTATCCTTGGATCAACTACTTGGGTAACCATGATTTCTTTAGTTTGGTCTCTAACACCGCTGGTGGTTATACCTTTTATAAAGATGCCAAGTTCCGTCGTTTAACACGCTACCGTTACAACAATGTACCTGTCGATAACGGCGGTAAGTATTTTTACATCAACGATGGTGGCGATGTTTGGAACCCAGGCTGGAAGCCCACTAAAACTGAGCTAGAAAACTACAGCTGCCGCCACGGCATGAGCTACACCAAAATTGCTGGCGAGCGCAACGGTATCGCGGCGGAAGTGACTCAGTTTATCCCATTAGAATCTTGGGCCGAAGTGCAGCGCGTTAAGCTTAAAAATACCTCTGGCGAGAAAAAGAAATTCAAGTTCTTCTCGTTTATCGAGTGGTGTTTGTGGAATGCTGAAGATGATATGCAAAACCTTCAGCGCAACTTCTCTACCGGTGAAGTAGAAGTTAAAGATTCAACCATCTACCACAAAACCGAATTCAAAGAGCGCCGCAACCACTACGCGTTTTACAATGTAAATGCGCCAATCAGCGGTTTTGATACTGATCGCGATATTTGGAAAGGCACTTACAACGATTTCGACCGCCCAGACGCGGTATTCGAAGGCGAGCCACGCAACTCGGTTGCTCACGGTTGGTCCCCTTGTGCTTCGCATTGCATCGAAGTCGAGCTAGCGCCAGGCGAAGAAAAAAGCTACATCTTTACTTTGGGTTACATCGAAGTTAAGCCTGAAGATAAGTGGGAAAGTAAAAGCGTTATCAACAAGGCGCCTGCCGAAGCTTTGATGGCTCGCTTTGATAGCGACGAAAAAGTAGATGCTGAGCTTGCCAAGCTTGCTGATTACTGGACGGGTTTGTTAAGCACTATTAGTGTTGATTCTGGCGATGAGCGTATCGACCGTTCGGTTAACATCTGGAACCAGTACCAGTGCATGGTAACTTTTAATATGAGCCGCTCTGCTTCGTTCTTCGAAACAGGTATTGGCCGTGGTATGGGGTTCCGCGATTCTAACCAAGATTTGATCGGCTTTTTGCACCAAGTGCCAGAGCGCGCCCGTGAGCGCATTATCGATATCGCTTCTACTCAGTTTGAAGACGGTTCGGCTTACCACCAGTATCAGCCATTAACCAAGCGCGGTAATGCTAACTTGGGTGGCGACTTCAACGACGATCCATTGTGGTTAATCCTTTCGACTACCGATTACATCAAGGAAACCGGTGATTACGGCATTCTTGATGAAATGGTGCCTTACGATAACGACGAAAGCAAAGCCACCACACACTTCGAGCACTTGAAGCGCTCGTTTATGCACACCGTTAATAACTTAGGCCCACACGGCTTGCCATTAATTGGCCGCGCCGACTGGAACGATTGCTTAAACCTGAACTGTTTCAGTGAAGACCCTAACGAGTCTTTCCAAACGACCGGCAATAAAAAAGGCCGCACGGCTGAATCACTAATGATTGCTGGCCAGTTTGTTTTGTATGGCAACGAGTACATCAAGCTGTGTAAAGAAATTGGTAAAGAAGACGAAGCCGCTGCTGCACAAGTACACGTAGACAACATGATCGCAGCCGTTAAGAAAGATGGTTGGGATGGCGAGTGGTTCTTACGTGCTTACGATTACTACGGTAAAAAAGTGGGCAGTAACGAAAACGAAGAAGGTAAAATCTTTATCGAATCGCAAGGCTTCTGCGGCATGGCTGGTATTGGTCTTGAAGATGGCTTGGTTAAAAAGTCGATGGATTCTGTTAAAGAGCATTTGGATTGCGAATACGGCATTGTACTTAACCAGCCTGCATTTACTAAATACGTTGTAGAGTACGGTGAAATTTCTACTTACCCTGCAGGTTATAAAGAAAACGCCGGTATTTTCTGCCACAACAACCCATGGATTATGATCGCCGAAACATTAATTGGCGATGGTGACCGCGCGTTTGATTACTGGGCAAAAATTACTCCAGCATTCCTAGAAGAAATTTCTGACCTTCACAAAGTAGAACCCTACGTTTACGCACAAATGATCGCCGGTAAAGATGCCTTTAAACCCGGTGAAGCTAAAAATGCTTGGTTAACCGGTACCGCTGCTTGGAACTTTGTAGCCATTACCCAGTACATTTTAGGTGTTAAACCAGACTACAACGGTTTAAGTGTTAACCCTTGTATTCCTAAAGATTGGGATGGCTTTAACTTCACCCGTAAATTCCGCGGCGCAACTTACAACATCACCGTTAAAAATCCAGAGCACGTAAGCAAAGGCGTTAAGTCTTTGACTGTAAATGGTGCTGCGGTAGAAGGTTTTGTTGTTCCTACGCAAGAAGCCGGTTCTACTGTTGATGTACAGATTGTAATGGGTTAATTACCGAAAGGTTGTTAGCTTTTTAAAAACCCGCTTCGGCGGGTTTTTTTATGCTTGAAATTTGTGTATGGGCACCGAGGGTTGCCGCAGGGTAAAGCCAGCTGAAACACGTCGTCAATCCATCCGTGGAGACTCCGCAGCGCAATCCCTTGCGCTGAGGGTTTCTACTAGCTTTACCCTGCGGCTTGCTCGCCGGTTGGCGCAACAAAGTATGCTAGGATTTCGGGTTCGAGATCACCGGGGGGGGCGTGGGGAGCTGCTGATGGATGTAGTGTTGGAAATTTTTCTCGGGTTGGCATTCATTTTTGCTAGCCCACTAATTGTTTACTTACTAATTGTCGACAAGCCTTCAGTTGATAGAGAGTGGCTGCTTATTCGATACTCGTGGTGGCTTCGGCTGCCCATATTGGCAGCAGCGCTGCTTTTTGTTTCTTTGTTAGTTAACACCTTGGTCGGTGAAGACGCCCAAGCTCCATGGCAGGCACAGTTAGTGCTAACTTTATTTCTAGTTGTGTTTGTAGTGGGGGTGGTCGAGACTTTTGCGCATCAAATCTGGATTGATGGTGGAGGTATTCACCAGCAGACAGCCATGTTGAAGCGGCATTCAATTACTTGGGAGGAGATAGCGGCAATAAAGTGGTCAAAAAAGTCGTCAGCTTATGTGATTTTTCTTTCGAGCGGGCGGAAGCTTAAAGTATCAATTTTGATGAAAGGTTCAAGGGTGCTAGCGGCGTGTGTAAGTTCTTGTCTTCGAGATAAATGATAGCTTTTTACATATTAATGATTTGGGTATTTTGGGGTGGGGGAGGTCATTATTGGTCGATGCTTATGAGTTCGGTCATAGGCTTGGCCCTAAGTATAAAGTTGATGACGGAATATGGGGTGTATTATTAAACTATATAGCTAGGGATGATTATAAGTGCGTATAAGAATAGCTTCGATAATTACCAGCACATTATTTGCCTTTTCTTGTGCTACCACTGTCGGCCCTGCATCCGGCTGGAATGACATTGTTTATCCGGGGTTTGATAAAGAGGTAGTGCATTTAAGCGCTTCTAATGCCATTGATTGTGGTTATTTTGATCTTAGTTTTCAAAGCCAAAAGCTCCGTAATGATACGCTGGAAAAGCAATTTAATTGCGTTATCGCTGCGAAGTCAGAAGGTAACAGCTTTAAGGCTGGCTATACATGGGTGCCATCGGACTCAAAGCTCACCAAAGTTTTTATAAGCCACTCTTCTGGGGTTTACATAAAAACAGTTGACGTTTTATTGGACGGTTCTGGTGCCGAAATGAATAGCCAGCTTTGTGGTGAGGTACATTTCGATATTGGCCTGCTGGTTGTTGATGCTTCTGATTGTGATGTGCTTGCTAAGTAACTATATGCTCGCTCGCTAAGAGTCTTTTCAAACGAGGCTTTGTAACATGCGCATCTCGATTGGATGCCCTTGTGTGGTGCCACTTTTATGCCAGCGTGAAAATCGAGAAGCTCTCAGGTAGATCGTGGTGCTGTTTAGCGCTTGAGAGTTGGGGTTAGTAATGATAGCGGCAGGATATGATGGTTATCGCTTTGGCATCGGCGGCGTAAACCAAACGGTGTGTATCATCGATTCGGCGCGACCAAAAACCGGATAGGTTTTCTTTGAGGGGGTCAGGTTTGCCTATGGCCTCAAAGGGCGAGCGCTGGGTATCGGTGATAAGTTTGTTAATGCGCTTCAGTGTTTTTTTATCTTGCTGTTGCCAGTAAAGGTAGTTGTTCCAAGCATCGTCGGTCCGGCACAGCAATCGTTTGCCAGCTGTATCACTCGTCCAACAGTTACGGTGCTTGGGTTTGCCCTGCCTTATATTGCTCTATCGATTTTGCCAAATGTGCGTTATTGGCCAGGGAGCGAAGTAGGTGTACGGTTTCCATTAGGCTGTTGTAATAATTTAAAGACATCACAACCGCATCTTTCGCATCGTGGCGGGTAATTAAGGTGGTGTCAGCGTCTTCGATTACGCGATCTAAAACGCTTTTTAGGCAGTTGCGGGCATCAGTGAATGATACGTTCTCATGTCTACAGCATGTGGTGCAAGTTTAGGTGTGAGGGTGGCGGTTTGCAATTGCAATCAAAGGTTGGTTTCGGTTGAGTCTAGTTTTTGTGTTTAGTAGTGAGTAGCATCGAGCATCGCTATGCTGGGCACGCGTGAATATGTCCTTATAGCTCTGCACCGCCGTCCTAGCGGTGATGGCCCTGCATAGCAACACCCGATGCTCAGGGGTCAGCTTTGGTGCTTAGCTCGCAATTTACTCCAGTCATTTTTATGAGGTGACTCGAGCATGCGGTCGTCAATTACCTCTATGAGTTTTTGGTAGCAACTTGCTAATTCTGCGATAGAAAGGGTTTGGTTGTCTAAGAAATTTTTCATGACTTCGGCGAGCCTGTAACAGTCCTCTGTATCGATGCTTTCCGCCCCTGTGGTTTTTAGTCCTCGCCTAAAAATATAAGGCAATACAACCCATTTAACGGGTTCGTTTTTGTATAACTCCAAATCAACAATATTTAAAAGAGGTATTTGTCTGACTAAATCGTCTTTTTGATGGTTTATTCGGGAAAGGGTTAGGTTTTTAAAGTCATCGTCATCAGAGGAAACGGCGATGCAGGCAAATAAAGTTCTGCCCTTCGATATGTGGGTCAAATTGCTGACCAGGGTATCCGAAAGGTGGGATTCAAGCTCTTGAGTGTCTTGCTCTTTTTTGAAATACAATAATGTAGAACCTATTAGATCTTTATTGTTAAAGAAATATCTTCGCGCATAAAACCCAACCTTAAGTAACTTGTTCTGTATATAGTGGCCTATCTCACGGTCAGGAGTGTTTGGTGAAAATTTTAACTTAGTCTTGGGAAGTATTTCA
The DNA here is from genome assembly GCF_021655555.1 of Marinagarivorans cellulosilyticus. Classification (NCBI taxonomy): domain Bacteria; kingdom Pseudomonadati; phylum Pseudomonadota; class Gammaproteobacteria; order Cellvibrionales; family Cellvibrionaceae; genus Marinagarivorans; species Marinagarivorans cellulosilyticus. Next base: position 1,012,842 of record NZ_AP023086.1, read on the forward strand.
TCTAGATGCTTAAAATCTAGGCCGACCATGTCAGTAAGTACTAGGTCTTCGGTCTTTAGTAAATTTTCTATTTCTATTTTTTCACCGTTAGCTTCAATTTTATATTTAAGGTAGGCATCCCGTTTCTCAGGAAGAAGTTTATTTAAATCGAGGTTCTCACTTAAACTAAGGTGGTCCAAAGTTAAAGATGCTATTTGTGTTCTTGAATCTTGATGTTTTGAGCTTTTTTCTGCAAAAGTAAAAATCTGATCTGGATTTTCCTTTATGAAATTTACGATAACCTCGTCCAGTATTTCAAATTTTTCTTGTTTTAATTGATTTCGGCTGGGTGTCACCCATTCTCTCGCGCTTCCACAAAGGATGTTAATGTCAACGGAAAATAACATATTTTTTAATGCTAATTCCTGTACTGGTGCGCCTCTATACCTAATGAATACAAAAGGGCGGAGTAATCTGGGCGTAATTGTTATTTCGAAGAACTGTTCTGGCTTCGGCGAAAAAGGCGTTCCTGAAAAAGCCGTGGATCTAATCTCGTTATGGTCCAATAGCTGGAAGTGTAAGTTGCTGGCAATTTCATGGTTTCTACCAATTAGGTCAGCCGCTATTCTTAGGTGCTTATCAGTATCTGCATTATCTTTTAGCGGAGCTAAACCGGAGCGGGCTTTACTAAGAAAGTCATTTCTTGCTTCATCAAATTCGGTTTCAGTTCTGAATTTGGTTATTGTTCCAATCTTGCTTATGACTCCTGGGGTAACAGTGAATTTGACGGTAGTGCCACTATGTTTATCGTATGCTGCAGCTAGGTCTGTAACAATTACTTTGCCTCTTTTACTGCCTCTTGGATCAAAGGCCTCTATCTTAGTTCTTTTGTTTGTGTAGAAGCATTTGGTGATGATTTCAACATTGTCAGTGATGTTGAATATGCTTTGAAAGCCGACGCCAAAGTTGCCGGAAGGCCTCATCCAGCTTGGCATATCTTTAATGACTGATTTTTTTATTTTATTGTTCTTTGAAGTTGCGACATTTAATAGGTAGTGAATATCATCTCGGCTAATGCCTGTACCTTGATCCTGAACGGTAATTTCTAGTCCGTTGTTATTATTAACGGTAATTGTGATGGGGTATTTTTGTAGCTCTTCGGAGTTATAGCGTTGGTAGACGATAGGGAAATTGTCGCGCTTTCTATAAAACTCTTTATCTTCAAGCCCAATCCAAGCTCGGATTGCCGTAGCGTCAATTGCATTTTGTATAATCTCCCTCATGCAAAGGAGCGGGTCGCTGTAGAGCGATTCACCAAGCAGATAAAGGGCTTCATGCCCATCGATACTAAACTCCTGTTTTCTGCCGGCATTTAATATTATTTGATCGCCGCTTATCTTAACTGTTGCGCTACATCTAGAGGGGAGAGTAATACGTTTTTCGTCTGGGGAGATGCTAGACCAATTAAGCAGTTGTTGTTTGTGCTCTTCCTCTAGCCACGCAAACCATTGGTAGGTTTCGTAGTATGTATCCACATCTCCACATATTGCTCTAATTTTGATTTCTAGCGGGGAAATTGAAAAGTCTTGAATCGACGCATGTTTTTTCTCGTGTGTTTTACTTAGTTCGGGCCTGCCTTCCCCGTACATTAGCTGCAATGTTGGGCAGAAGCGGTTGTCGTCGATATCAAGTAGGTCGCCGAGCCTTAGCATGCAGGCAATGAATCGAGGGTGGCAGTCGTCATTACCTACGCCGTTAATTTTATGGGGTAGCCGAGCTTCAATTTCATAGAAGTCACTACCATGGAGTAGACAAATCTGACTAAGTGTTGCAAATAACCGGCTCGGTATTAGGGTGTTTCTAGGTGATTGTAAGCCAATAGAGTCGATTGGGTTTAATACAATGTCACTTGACCTTGATGCGTGTTTTGATCTGAAAAATTCAGCCATAAGCTCGCTGTACCGCTGTAGAAAATCCGCAATGGGAAGGTCGATTTTTAGCCAAGGCTTGGGGAGGGTGAAGTCGAGCTGATTGCAAAATTTATAAAGGTCATGCGCAGGATCAAGCTTTATGTTTTCGACTAGATCACTAAAGCCTGAAGACTGCTCTGCAGTGAGTTGATCAGCATGCGGTACCACCATGCCAATGTCGTGCCAGTAGGCTGATTCCAGTAACAGCCAGATATCTGTAGCGCTAAGCAGAGAAATACTTTCCTCGCCCAGTAGCCTTTCAATGTTGATAAGGATCTGTTTGCTATGCGACGCATCGTGCAAGCTAAAATGTGGGAATAGGCTGCTAACCGCGCCTAAAGATTTTTTAACGAGCTTCTCATCAAAAGCCCATTGGGCGCATAAAACATCGAGGTCTTCGTTGTTTTCCGTTAGCTCTTTAAGCCTAGTCTTAAGCATGTTTGCCATAGTGCACCAATTATTTATGGGTTATTTATTTGTAGTAGCTAGCGCTAAGCGCCATGAGATGGCCCCTCAGTTTACTTGTAAATGTAACCATTAAAAGTTTAAACGCAAGCGAGGTCTTTTAGCTTGCGGGAAATAATTGCCCATCTGCGTGAGTATCTTCCCAACCGTTATGCCTCATTTAATATTTTGTCTGGCGAAAACTCTGAGTAATAGCCTAGCTGGTTTTCATTAGCTCAGGGCCTTCTCTCGTTTCTATCACAATTCGAGCCGTGTAGTCTGCGTGGATAGAGTTAAGTACCTTGACATTGATAATGTTGAAGAATACGTCAGGCCAGCGCGGTAACGCTTTTCAAAACTTATGAGGCAGGACGCCGAATAGAGTCCCCATGGATGGGTTCACGACGCTTTTGAGAAAGCTTTGCCGTGCTGGCCGAGATCTCGCTGCTATGCTTCGTTGTTCAGTTTAAATGGGAGTGTTCGCTGGGGTTCCAGCACTTTTTCTTTAGGGGCCTAGTTTTAGATGGATGTTAATTTTGTCGCGAATCACTGAATATGGATTGTAATATCCAGTTATGTCCCATAACAATTAATAGCAATGGATACCAATAAAAAACGGGGCCAAATTAGCCCCGTTTTCTTGTGCTAGCTTAAGGATTTAATTAAAAGCTGTAGCTGCCAACACCGCGCAAACTAATTTCGCCGCTATCGGCTTGATACAATGCTTTGTACGCTGCCTGTAATGGCAGTAAATCAAAGCTGTATTCCTGCTCGAAATACGCTTGGCAGGCATCGTTTACGGTTTTGCTAAAGTAATTGTTGGCTTGCACTGGGAAGCTTTCTAAAAACGCGGTATCAACCGTAAAGTTAATGGCTTGGACATCGCAGCCCGAGTAAGCTACCTTAGCCGTTAACACATCGTCTTTTATGGTTGCGCTAATTAGGGTAATGCTTTGTAGGGCTTTGTCATCGTTTACGTCTAGGCGCACTGGTGTGTCCTCAAAGCTAAGCCTGCCTTCTAGCGAATAAGTATCACAGCTATCGGCAAAGCTAAATGCTGCAAATTGCGCCGCGGCTTCGCAGCTATTGCCAAAAGTTTTGTATTCATAGGTAGGGCAGGGCTCGGTTACGCAGGCTACAGATGGGTTGTGTTTTTTCGCGCACACGGGGTCGAATAAGGCAATGCAAGCCACGGGTAGTGATTCGACTGGTGCGCCTTCAAGCTTGCCGCACTCTCCCTCAAACAATACTGTCTCATTGCTACTTTCAGCTTCGCATTGATTACCGTAGGTTTTGTGCAGTGGCGGGCAAGGGGCGGTTAGACATTGCACGGCTTGGGTCCCGCACACCGGCGCATATTCTTTGGTGCAAAAACCGGGCGTTGGGTTTTCAATGGGTAATGTAATACTGTTTAGCCCGCGAATAGTTACGCTGGAACCATCTTCGGCCACATCTACTTGAAGCGGGTATTCATCATGGCTGGGTGTGTGAACATGCAGCGTGCCCATATCGCAGTCATAAAAACCCGACTCTTCTTTCGTGCCATCACTGTAGGTAACTGAATTTGGCGCAGTGTTAAAGTTAAGGTAATAGTTTTCTAATGGGCTGGTCGCTTCGTTTTGCAGCACATAGTGGTTACCTGCAACTTTGCGGCAATCATCAAAATTATCTGGCAATTGGCCGTAAGTATTTTCATAGATTTTTTCACCAGTGCCGAGAGGGTCAAAGGTAAATTGATATAGGCGGGCGTCGATATCGAGTACGTGCTCAATCTCGGGGCCATGATCCAGGGTCACAATTACCTGATCGTTTCGGCAATAGTAGTTGCCGCTGATGCCGAAATCAGATTGCATCAAGCGTACTTGACCCTCCTCGAAGGTGAAGCGCCAATGCATTTGGCTGGTGCCCTCTGGCGTAGCACCGCCTTCGCCAAGGGTTGTTGTTAAAAATGTAGCGCCATCAAGGCCTTTACAGGTACTGTAATCCCAATACTCAATCGCTTCGCAGCTCTCAAGGCCGGGGACGTCAACAATTTCAGCATTAAGGCCGCGTACGCCGCAGTAGTCGCTGGTGCGAAATTCAATGGCGCAAGCCATAGTGTCGTCGCACTCTGGGGTGATCATATAGCACGCAGGAGCCCCTGGTGGTGGCATATCTGAATCGCAAATATGTACGCTCGAGCTACTGGAAGATTGCTCAACGCTAGAACTCGATTGTTGAACGCTAGAGCTTGATGACGAGTGTGGGTCCACGTCGATAGTGATAGTCGCGCCATCGCAACCGGCAAGCAGTGCCAGTGCAAGGCTGCTTATGGCCATGTTAGCTGTCTTTTTCATATTCATAGTTTTACCCCCAAGGTAAGTGATGCTCGCATCTTAGTACTTTAAGGGCAGGTAAATTGTTAAAAACTGTAACGGTGTGATCTGAAAGGCATGAGTCGTTGTTATATTGTTACCATTCGTGAAAGTGAGGTGAAATATTTAAGTCTTTTATGCAGTCGGTCGCGAGACTCCTTTGACCTAATTTTCTTCAGTTAGCTCCAGCTTATACCGATTAACTTCGCCATGCTCTGCATCTTTCCCTAAGTCTTGCCAGCCATGTTTTCTATAAAAGCCAATGGCGCGTTCGTTGCCAGGGGCGGCGCGTAGGGTAGCGGTTTGAGTGCCTTGTTTGCGTAATGTGTTTATCGTGTATGCGTGCATTTGGCGGCTGTAATCTTGGCCTCGGTATTTTGGGCGTAAATAGAATAAATTAATATGACTTAACGGTTGCCCGTAGTTAAACTCTAGCTGACCAATTATCTTTTGGTTTAACCAAATATGAATTGCCCCGAGTGGGTAGTTCTTAATGTGGGATTCTAGCCAAGCATAGTATTTTTCTGCATTCCAATAGTTCTTCCAAACATTGGAGTTTGGAAAGCTGCAGATGAAAGCGTCCTCTCTAAATTGTGCACAGATTTTACGGCTTTTGATGTGAATAGTTTTGAATGTCAGCATCCTGCGCTCCAATAGTATTTGGCTGCGCCTGAGAGTAACCGTATTTTGGCTGACAGTATCCATGAGTACTTCATTGTATTTCTCCTGCTGTGTATGAGTGACTACACCGTTACTGTACAAAGTGAATATCCGGTTTATGTTACCAAATGCAGATTTTGCTTGCCGGTTGTATGGTAGGCACCCTTTGGGGTAGGAGGTGTAATAACTGGCTCGATATATCCACGTTTTGTCTTGTAAAACCCTATCTGTCTAAAAAACGCTTGTGTATAACAGTTGTCACTTTATGGATCTTAATTTTCATCACTAATAAGAGATAGCGTAATGACAACCATTCATTTAGACGACCGTATTGTCAGTGCCAAAATTCATCCCGCTATTGGCATTGCTCGCGTGGGGAATTCCACTAAAAACGATGGCTTTTATATTGGCCCGCAGGTAGTTAACCCAAAGCCAGAAGCGCCCGGTTTTTATCGCGATAGCTGTGGTGCGCTAAAGCGTGAAGTGGCGGAGTTTCGTATTTACGGTTACGACGCGCAAGGTAAAGTTGTGCGCGAACTTACAATGGATGATGCCAGCATTGAATGGCAGGTGGAGTTAGCAAACCATAAGGCCGCTTGGTATAACTTTGAGCTAGCACTGGATATTCCTGAAGCGGCCACCGCACCGGCCACGACTCTGCGCAATGCCAATATAAAAGATCGAGCGTCTTTATCGATTACGCCGGGGTTGCGCAGTGTTAATCAACCTTCGGCCGAAGGCACGGCTTATCACTTTAATGGTGGCGAATTCTGCGGCATTGAGGTGCCGTTAGGCGAGTTGCGTACCGATACCCAAGGCCGCTTGCGGGTATTTGGCGGCTTGGGCAAATCGGCATCCCTAGGGGGCTGCCCGCCTACTACTTTTGCGAATAACGATAATTGGTACGACGATACCAGCGATGGCCCCGTACGTGCTACTTTAAAAATTGGCGAGCGCGAAATAGACGTGGCACCTGCTTGGGTGGTGGTTGCGCCGCCTAATTACGGCCCCCAGCAAAAATCGGTGCGCACCATGTACGCGCTAATGACGGACTTGGCCATTCGGGCGGGGCAGCTGCCAGTGCCCACGAAGCCCTCTTTTCAGCGCGATATATTCCCCATACTTAAAGCGATGAGCGACCTGCAATGGATGAATGCCGGTTTTTCGGCGGGCTTTGGTTTCGGGGCGCCCAATGATTTTTTGAACATTGAATACCTCGAAAAATTGGCCACACCCGGCGATACCTATGCAGAGTTGCGCCGTGTTACCGCCAATGCGTTTCGCAACCCGGCTGATGGCGATGTTTCTATGAAGCTTTGGCCCTGGGTTTACGGCGATGCCATGGATATTCCCATGCCGCCGACGCCGCGCGCAATGACGGCGCTAACCGAAACACAGCTCGCCCTTTTAGGCTATTGGGCTGATGGCCATTTTGTGGCTGATTTCGATCCCAATTTTAAATCGCCAAGCAAGCTGGCCGATGTCCATGTTTGTGAGCAGCCCGCTATGCTAGATCGCGCCGCGCTAGAGTTTTGTTTGGCCGATGCCTTCCACCCCGGTTGCGAAATGACTTGGCCGGTGCGCCACGCTAGCATGTATAGCGAGCCATACCGGTGGCGCCATCGTGAAAAAACTAACCCCGAGCCACACTTTGGCAGTACACTAACTCCTCAGGATGCACTGTCGTATAACGGCCCATTATGGGCGCAATCGCCAGGTTCCATTACCCGCTGGATGGCCATCCCCTGGCAAACTGATACCGCTAGCTGCCGCTCCGGTTACGACCGTGCATACGACCCATACTTACCCACCTTCTGGCCTGCGCGGGTGCCGAACCAAGTGCTTAGCGAGCAGGATTACAACACCGTGATGAACGAAAGCCTGCCGCGTGAAAAACGCCTTGCAGCGTTTAATAACCGCCAAGATTGGGACCGCACACTCGGCGCCGGTTATATGAATCAAATTGCCAACATGATCGATGGCTTCCCTGATATGGGGATTGTAGAGGTGCGTAAAGGCATTGATGACGACCCCGATTTCCCTCGTGTTATGCAAGTGGAAGACCGTGGTGGCGAAGCCATGACGCACGCTGAGCGGCTAGAAACCGATAGCGAAATGCGTGATGTGGCCGGCTGTAGTATCAGCCAGAAGTAGCTGAAGATGGCAAAATCTTTAAAGTGGGATGTCATCATCGTGGGTGCGGGGCCGGCGGGGCTCGCGCTTGCGCGCAATCTATTGCTTCAACAGCCTATGTGGCGGGTATTAATTATTGAGCAGCAATTGGCACCGCCCAACGCACCGCGCATTGGCGAATCACTGCCAGGGGCTGCCCGCATATTGCTGGAAAAGCTCGATTTATGGCAGGCGTTTAATAGGGGTAATCATCAGCTACGTGGCGCCGCCGTAGCCACTTGGGATAGCGCAATGCCCATCTGGCAAGATGGCCTGCGCGACCCGCAGGGCCCTGGCTGGCATATAGACCGGCGGGCCTTCGAGCGCATGCTGTTGGACGGCGTGCGCGAGCTTGGTGCTGACTTTGCTTGGGGGCAGCCGTTGCACAGCGCCGTATCGAGCGAGTCGCTATGGCAGGTAAAATGTTTTGATCAAAACAACGAGCGGCACAGTTACTGTGCACCAATATTGGTGGATGCCACTGGTCGCGGTGCTCATGTGGCGCGCAAGCTGGGTATGACAAAAAGCAAAGACGACACACTGCTTTGCGCGCACGCTTTTTTACCTAGCCCAGCAACTGATGATGACGCCATTATGCGTATAGCTGCAGACGAGCAAGGCTGGTGGTACACCGTAAAAACACCGCTTAATTTACGCGTGCTGGCTTACCATCTCGATGCAAAAAGCCCTATGCGCAAGGCTTTGCAAACCGGCGGCCAGCTGTATGCCATGGCAATGGCACAGCCGTTGTTGGCCACTGTTTTTAAAAAATATTACGCGTACCCCAATAGCCAAGAAGCAAAAGCAACGTTGTTTTATCGCCCTGCCGGTACATCGTTAATGGACATTAACGCACTAAAAGCTTCCGTGCCCGGCTTTTTGGCCGTAGGCGATGCGCTAATGACATTCGACCCGATATCCTCGCAAGGGTTATTCCATGCTTTAGCCACGGCGGAATCGGCAGTAAGCGTGCTGGCGGCCCCCGATGTTCAAGCTTGCCAAAACGCGCGTAACCAATATTGCGCAGAAATGCAGGCGGTAAGCCAGCGTTACCTATCGCATTTGCAGGCGACCTACCAAGGCCCTAAGCGTTTTGCCCACAACACCTTTTGGCGTAATCGGCAGGCAAGTTTGCCGTGTGAACGGGCGGCTGTTCTAGCTTCTTATTAATGCTGCTATCTTTAAGTGGTTCGTTATAAACTGGCTGGCTTATCGACAAGCTTAAGGGAGTTATTATGTTAAAACTATTATGTTGCGCTGCGTTGTTGTGTGCAGCCACTTGTGCTTGCGCCGATATTTATCAATGGACCGATGCCAACGGCAAAGTACACTACACCGATCGCCCCGACGATACGGCAGTAGCCAAGGCCGGCGGCACGGTTAAAAAAGTCGAAACCAGAATAAATACCTTTGAATCTGCCGAGGCTGGCGTTGGTGGTGCTGATAAGCCTGTAACTAAACAAGTAGAAATGTACGCGACGACTTGGTGTGGCTACTGTAAAAAAGCACGCCGTTATATGGCCAAGCATGGCATCGCTTATGTGGAATACGACATAGAAGCCGACCCCGCCGCCAATGCGCGCCACAAAGCGCTAGGGGGAAGGGGCGTGCCGTTGATTTTAGTGGATGGGCGAAAAATGAATGGTTTTAGTGAAAAGGGGTTTGAGCGAATTTATAACTAATGTTTTGAGGTTGGCTGTGATAAAAGTGCCCGGAGGATACAAAGATAAAAATTATGGCGGAGGGAAATATTTGGTTGAACATTAAGGCAGTGGAGCGTTATTTCAGCACCCGTTCATGCGACAGAGTTTAAGGCCTCTACAGGCTTGGGATATCAGTACGGAGGTATTGTTGGGCAGGAGTTGTCTGTCGGGGGTGATTAGTTTGGACGCAGGGTATGGTGAGGATTTTGATGAAGAGCAGAATCGATCGTTTGTGGGTTTAAGTGCAGGGTTTAGATACTAGCGCTAATGGTTACGCTGGGTGTAATTAATTGAAACTTATGGTGCTAACCCTATTTATGAGGGGGCATTCTAAATTCCTTCCATTGTGCTGCTGGTGAACGTTAGAGTTTAAATACTGCGATGAAGTTAATAATTATACATGGGGCACCCGCTAGCGGGAAATTAACCTTGGCTAAGGCGTTGGCCGCCCGGCTTGGGTTTTCGGTTATGCATAACCACCTGACCGTTGATTTAGCTATGGTTGCTTATTCTGGGTTTGGCGGCGGAGATTTTTTTGAATTTGTCGATGAGCTCAGAGTGAAGTGCATCACCAAGGCTTGTGAAAATAATGTTGAAGGTTTGGTTGTAACCCTTTGCTACGATATTGAGCATGATAATGCGGTAATTAAAAATTGGGTTGAACTGGTTGAATGTTATGGCGGCAGTGTTCTTCCGGTTTATCTTGATGTTTCTTTAACAGCATTGGAGAATCGAGTCGGTAATAAATCGCGTATGGGGACGCATAAAATACAGTCCAAAGAACTGCTAAATGAGTGTCTTGGCAGCAATAAATTTGGTCCGATTCCGTGCCCAGCAACGATTAGTATCGATACGTCGTTAATGACTGTAAGTGAAAGTGTTGAGGCAATACACGCAAGCGTTTCTGCATTTTTTGGCCAGACATAGCATCATTGTTATTCATATTAGATGTTTACCATGGCGGTGCCTACCGAGCCTTGGCTCACGGTCAAGTGTCAGCTATTTATAATCGATAGTGCCATTACTGCCGCATAGCCTCTACCTTGAGGGGAAACTATTCGAGTTAATCATTGTCGTACCGGCGCATGTAAATGATCATTCCCGACGCCCTCCACTCAATCACACAACCTATTACTACAGGAAAGCTATGAAAAATACTGCCGCTATACTCGCCTTATCGCTCTGCAGCATGGGCGCATTTGCTGATGAACAAGCCTTACAAAAAGTGATTGATAGTGATCACCGTACACCTGCTTATGTCGAACGTGATCAGTATCGTAACCCGCTTAAAACCCTTTCGCTTTTCGATATACAGCCACAGCACACCGTGATGGAAGTTTGGCCGAGTGGAGGCTGGTATACAGAAATTCTGGCGCCCTACCTTAAAAAGGAGGGCAAGTTAATTGCAGCTCATTACGACACCAGTGATACCCAAGCCAATTACCGTCCAGGCTCGCGACAGCGCTTTGATAAAAAAATGGCTGCCAGCGGTAAGCACTACGGCAAGGTAGACACTCAATCATTAATGATTGATGAAAAAAGTAAGAAGGTAGTGAAGTCGCCGGCCGCTAAAAACTCGGTTGATCGCATCGTTACCTTCCGCAGTACACACGGTTGGTTTGCGCGCGGCATTACCGATGTGATGATGGCCGAGTTCTTTTCGTTGCTCAAACCCGGCGGTAAGCTTGGGCTAGTGCAGCATCAGGCGGCTAACAATCAAGATTGGTCTTCAACCAACATCGGTTATGTTGGTCGCCAAGCTGTTATCGATGCCGCCCTTAAAGCGGGTTTTACGTTAGAGGCTGAAGGCTATTTTAATAATAACCCCAAAGATACGCGGCATTACGACAATGGCGTTTGGCAGCTTCCACCAACTTTACGTGGTTCTGACAGTGATGCAGAAAAAGCTGTGTATAACGATATCGGCGAAAGTCACCGCATGACCTTGGTATTTATTAAACCTAGAAACCGTAGTTGATCGTCAAAAAAATACGTAGCCACCTTATTGCTGGTGAATCATTTTTATCGCGCGCGAGTTACGCCAAGGGATGTGTAGACTTTGATGGTTCAACTGCGGTTTCTAGGTTAAACCCAACTAGCGAATCGAAATGGGTTATTGCTGGTTGTCGTAATCCTAGGGGTAACTGATATTGGGCGTGCGAAATGATTTGCGCAATAGGGTGAATTATTAATTGATGTGAGGCATTGAATATGACCCTAAATGTGGGCGAAGTTGATGGTGTTGCTGTATTGCCTGTACACAAAGCAACTTGCCATTGTGGTGCGATTGAAATGAAGCTCGATTTACCAGAAGGGTTAATTGACGTGCGCCGGTGCGATTGCTCTATGTGTCGAAGAAGAGGGGCAATAGTTGCCTCTGTTCCTTTAACGGGTATTCATATTGTTAAGGGGGCGCAGCATTTAACGCTTTATCAGTTTAATACTAATACGGCTAAGCATTACTTCTGTAACAAATGCGGTATTTATACCCATCATCAACGCAGGTCAAACCCCACTCAGTACGGTTTTAATATTGCCTGCTTAGAAGGGATAAATCCCTTAAAAATACAGTGCATACCGACTTATGATGGCATTAACCATCCCGCCGATCGCAGCGAAGCTTAGTGTCTTGCTTTTATATCTTTGGTTTATGGTTGCTAATAAATAGTATGCAACCAATTTAGTAGCCTCTTCGTTGCCGATCAGTGAGCGCCTCGATTTGGTGCGCGCGGCAGCCACAAAATCTCCCGCATGCTTTAGCTTGTAAACACACAACTGATCAAAGACCACACAGCTTGGGCGTCTTCTGGTAGAATCGCGCCCCTTTTTCAGGGCTGTGTTGTGGCTTTAGGCGCCGTTTGGGTGGCTGCAGCGCGGTAGTGACTTTTTATTGGGGTACTGACTATGAGCTCGGTTGAGCCAGATCGCATTCGTCCAGAGTTTGACCGCATCCGCATGGTGCTGGTTAATACATCGCATCCGGGTAATATCGGCGCGGCGGCTCGAGCCATTAAAAACATGGGGTTGTCGCGCTTAGTGCTGGTTGCACCTAAGGATTTTCCTGCAGACCAAGCGCAATGGCGTGCAGCGGGCGCGTTAGATGTGCTTGAAAAAGCCGTTGTGGTTGAAACCCTTGATGAAGCCATAGCCGATTGCCGCTTAGTAGTGGGCACTAGTGCGCGCGGGCGTCGCATCCCGTGGCCTTTGGTTAGCCCGCGTGAGTGTGGCGATAAAGTTTATAGTGAAGCCAAAAATAGCGAGCACGAAGTGGCGATTCTTTTTGGCCGCGAAGACCGTGGACTAACCAACGAAGAACTTCACAAATGCCAATACCATGTACATATTCCGGCTAACCCAGGCTACAGCTCGTTGAATATAGCGGCGGCGCTACAAGTTATTGTGTACGAAATTCGCATGAGTGCCCTCGCGGCGGAAGCTGGCCAGCCTATCTCTTTCGATGAGTGGGATATGCCGCCGGCGGCGCAACAGGATATAGAGCACTACTTTGAGCACCTGCAAAAAACGCTCGAAACCTTAGGCTTTTTGGAAGTGGGCAACCCGCGCCAAACGCTAACGCGCCTACGCCGCTTGTACGGTCGCGTTCGCCCAGACCAAATGGAGCTAAACATTTTACGTGGCGTGCTTACAGCAACGCAAAACTACGTTTACCACAGCAATAACAAAATTGCCGATTTAGAGCGTGAGATAGAAGCGTTAAAAGCTGCAAGTAAGCCAGCGGGCTAGCTGTTACAATACTTGACTGAATTACTAGGTTATTCGATAATTCGCCCCTGAAAACAGAGGCGATAACTATGCGTTTAACGACAAAAGGCCGATATGCCGTAACAGCCATGCTAGATTTGGCCTTGTTTAGCACCAATGGCCCGGTGAGTTTGGCGGATATTTCTGGGCGACAAGATATTTCTTTGTCTTACTTGGAGCAGCTATTTTCCAAGTTGCGCCAGAACGATTTAGTCAAAAGTGTGCGCGGCCCAGGTGGCGGTTACCGCTTAAAGCACCCATTAGAGAATATTTTTGTAGCGCAAATTATAGATGCGGTGAATGAATCCGTTGATGCCACCAATTGCGCGGGTAAAGGTAATTGTAAACAAGGCGAAGTCTGCTTAACCCACTATTTGTGGGATGACCTTAGCCAGCAAATTCATCAGTTTCTTAGCCGTATTAGCCTAGCGGATTTAGTCGCAAAACGGCAAAAGGCGGAACAGTGCGGCGAGTCTAAAACTGAAGACTCGGCATCTGAATTAGAGCAAATGATCAGCATTCCTTCGTAGTAGCTGGGCTTACAAAAGGCCGCTATACAGACTGATACAACGCTTCTCAGGTGCGAGGCTGTAAAACCGCACAATACGAAGTCGATTAACAGCGTTGTGAAACACAGTGAAACCAAAAACACCGATATACCTCGATTATGCTGCCACGACTCCTGTTGATGCGGATGTGGCCAAGGCAATGGCAAGTTGTTTAACCAAAGAGGGCAACTTTGCCAACCCAGCATCGCGCGCGCACTTTTTTGGTTGGCAAGCCGAAGCGGCAGTGGAAAAGGCGCGAGGGCAGTTAGCTAGCCTGCTGAATGCCGACCCGCGCAGCTTGGTGTGGACTAGTGGTGCCACAGAGTCGAACAATTTAGCGCTAAAAGGTTTAGCGTTTGCACAGCAGGGTATTGAAGGCCGAGGCAAGCACATTATTACTTCGGCCATCGAGCACAAAGCGGTATTAGACCCGTGTGCCTATTTAGAAAAAAACGGCTTTGAGGTGACGTATTTAGCGCCGCAAAAAAGCGGCGTTGTCACCCTAGCTCAAGTAAAAGAAGCCATGCGTGAAGACACCATCGTGGTGGCTTTGATGCACGTAAATAACGAGCTAGGGGCGATAAATCCCATTGCCGATATTGCGGCTTACTGCCGTTCGCGCAACGTGTTTTTGCATGTGGATGCGGCGCAAAGCGTTGGTAAATTGCCGGTGGATGTAAAAGCGTTGGGTGCTCACACACTATCGCTATCGGCGCATAAGTTTTATGGCCCCAAAGGCATGGGCGCGCTTTATGTGCAGCGCGACCCGCAAGTAGATTTAAGTGCGCAAATTCACGGCGGTGGTCATCAGCGTGGGATGCGCTCTGGCACTTTGGCAACTCATCAAATAGTGGGTTTAGGCTTGGCAGCTGAAATAGCGCAAAAGCAATTGTTCCAAGACATGGCGCATGCCAAGCAATTGCGCACAGCACTTTTAGCGGGGTTGGAAGCATTAACCGAAGTGACCCGCAATGGCGACGACGCCAGCGCGATCGATGCCATTGTGAACCTTAGCTTTGCCGGCGTGGATGGCGAAACATTATTAACCGCTTTGCGCGATTTAGCTGTTTCGACAGGTTCGGCGTGCACATCGGCTAGCGTTGAGCCTTCGTATGTATTAAGTGCGTTGGGGGTGTCGCCAACATTGGCACATGCATCATTGCGCTTTAGTTTTGGCCGCTATACCACGGTGGCAGACGTTGAATATGCAGCGCAAAAAATTGTGGCGACAGTAACTACACTGCGCGCCAGACGATAAATATTAGGTACCTTTATTATGTCGCAAGAACAAATCGACGATGCCATCAGCAAAGAGTACGCCGCCGGGTTTGTCTCGAACATCGAGTCCGATACGCTAGCAGCAGGCTTGACCGAAGATGTGATTCGCTTCATTTCGGCTAAAAAGAACGAACCCGAATGGATGCTTGAGTGGCGTTTAAAGGCCTATAACGTCTGGTTAGAAATGGACGAGCCCGAGTGGGCACACGTCGATTACCCTAACATTGATTTTAACGAGATATCCTATTATTCGGCACCTAAAAGCATGGCCGATGGCCCGAAAAGCCTCGACGAGGTGGACCCAGATCTTATCGATACTTACAACAAGTTAGGCATTCCGTTACACGAACAGCAAATGCTGGCTGGCGTTGCTGTAGATGCTGTATTTGATTCGGTATCGGTTGCCACCACGTTTCGCGAAAACCTCAAAGAAGCAGGTGTAATTTTTTGTCCTATTTCAGAGGCTGTGCACGAATACCCCGAGCTTATTAAAAAGTATTTGGGTACCGTTGTTCCCGTTAAAGATAACTTCTATTCGGCGCTTAATTGTGCGGTTTTTAGTGATGGCTCGTTTGTTTATATTCCCAAGGGCGTTAAATGCCCCATGGAGTTATCGACCTACTTCCGTATTAACGAAGCTAAAACAGGGCAGTTCGAGCGCACTTTAATTATTGCCGACGAAGGCAGCGAAGTAAGCTACCTAGAGGGTTGTACTGCGCCAATGCGCGATGAAAACCAGCTGCACGCAGCGGTGGTTGAATTGGTATGTTTGGATAACGCCAAAATTAAATATTCCACTGTACAAAACTGGTACCCCGGCGATGCCGAGGGCAAAGGCGGCATTTATAACTTTGTTACAAAGCGTGGAATTGCGCATACCAATGCACGTATTTCGTGGACGCAAGTGGAAACGGGTTCTGCAGTAACCTGGAAATACCCAAGCTGTATATTAAAAGGCGATAACAGTGTGGGCGAATTTTATTCGGTAGCGCTGACTAATAATTATCAGCAGGCTGATACCGGCACCAAAATGATTCACCTCGGTAAAAACACGCGCTCGACCATTATTAGTAAAGGTATTTCTGCTGGTAAAAGCTCCAACGCCTACCGCGGCTTGGTGCGTTTTAATGCCGGCGCTGATGGCGCGCGTAACTTTACCCAATGCGACTCCCTATTAATTGGTAGCGAATGTGCAGCGCACACCTTCCCGTATATCGAAAGTAAAAACCCTAATGCCGTGGTCGAGCACGAAGCAACAACCTCAAAGGTGAGCGAAGACCAGTTGTATTTGTGTAAGCAGCGGGGGATTGATGCCGAAAAAGCTGTTTCGATGATTGTGAACGGTTTTTGTAAAGAAGTATTTAAAGAGCTACCCATGGAATTTGCTGTGGAAGCCGGTAAGTTATTGGAAGTTAGCCTCGAAGGTTCAGTCGGTTAATTGTTAATTTTATGTTGCTGGGCTTTGTGCGCAGCATTTGGCGATTGAAGCATTAATCGGCCGTATTGTGAGAATATATTTATGTTGAAGATTGAAAACCTACAAGCCAGCGTTACCGAAAAGTCCATTTTAAAAGGCTTAAATCTCACCATTAAACCCGGTGAAGTTCACGCCATCATGGGCCCAAACGGGGCAGGTAAAAGTACTTTAGGCCATGTTCTGGCCGGGCGTGATGGCTACGAAGTTACTGGTGGTAGCGCTACCTTAGAAGGTAAAAACTTACTCGAATTAGAGTGTGAAGAGCGCGCCCGTGAAGGTTTATTTTTGGCTTTCCAATACCCCGTAGAAATTCCCGGTGTTAGCAATATGGAATTTTTAAAAGCTTCGGTCGATGCCGTAAGAGCACACCGCGAATTGCCCGCCTTAGACGCTGTTAATTTTATGAAGAAAGCGCGCGAAGCCTGTAAAGCGGTTAATCTTGATCAGCAATTTTTAAAACGCGGTGTCAACGAGGGTTTTTCTGGCGGTGAGAAAAAGCGCAACGAAATTATGCAAATGATGTTGCTAGAGCCTAAGCTTGCCATTCTAGACGAAACCGATTCCGGCTTGGATATTGATGCATTGCAAGTGGTGGCTAATGGGGTCAATGCACTGCGCAGCCCAGAGCGCTCTTTTATTGTGGTTACCCACTACCAGCGTTTGCTTGATTACATCGTGCCAGATTATGTGCACGTCTTAGCCGATGGCAAAATTGTAAAATCGGGCGATAAATCGTTGGCGCTTGAGCTAGAAGAAAAAGGTTACGGCTGGTTGGAAGGCGGAGCTGCATAATGACCGCCGTATCGCAACATTCCGCTATAGAGCAAGGCCTAGCCCTTGCTACCGAAACATCCGTTCACTCGGCAACGCAAACGCGCGCGCGCGAAGCTTGGGCACAAAGCCCTTGGCCAACCCGCAAAACCGAAGCGTGGAAATATACCCCGGTTAAGGCTATTGCCGATGGCAATTTTATTGCGCCGCCAGCTAGCCCACCTGTTACTGAAGGTGTGGCTGATATTTTTGCCATTGATGGGCTTAACGCCCTCGACCTGGTTTTTGTAGATGGTCAATTCCAAGCGAGTTTATCAACCGATTTAACAGCGCTACCAGCAGGGCTAAGCGTGATTGCACTTGCCGATGCCTCAGAGCAGGTTCGCAGTCAGTATTTTAATAAAGCCGCTGGCGAGCACGCGACTTTATTTGGCGAGCTAAACACTGCCGCTATTCGCGAAGGCTTTGTGGTTGAAGTCGCCAAAAATGCAGATATTAAGCAGCCTATTCATATCGTGAATGTGGCGACTCAAGCGCAAGCCTGTATGGCAACGGCGCGGGTTTTGTGGCTGCAAGCGCCTAGCAGTCGCGCAACCTTGGTAGAGCATTTTACCAGTTGTGAAGGTTCAAAGGTTTTAACCAATAGCATCACCGAATTCTTTGTGGGTGAAAACGCCGAGTGCAATCATTACCGCTTGCACTTAGAAAGCGAAGAAAACCTGCATATTGGCGGCGTTTATAGTCAGATAGAAAAAAGTGCGCGCCTAAATAGCTTTTATTTGGCGATGGGTGCAAACCTTCAGCGTGTTGATGTAGTGACTCAGTTTGAAGGCGAAGGTGCAGAGGCTATAAACAACGGCGTGTACTTGCCGCGCAATAAACAGCTAACCGATTTTCATACCTGTATTGAGCACAAAGTGCCGCACTGCAATAGCAACGAAATTTTCCGCGGTATTATTGGTGATAGCGCACGAGCTGTTTTTAATGGCCGTATTCACATTCATAAAGATGCGCAAAAAACCTTGGCTGAATTAAGCAATAAAAACCTACTTACCAGCGAAAAGGCCGAGGTTAACACCAAGCCCGAACTAGAAATTTATGCCGATGATGTACGTTGCGCGCACGGTGCAACCATTGCAAAAATAGACCCTCTTGCTATGCATTATTTACGTACGCGCGGTATTAGCAAAGACGAAGCGCAGGTAATGCTGAGCTTTGGTTTTATTAATGAGTTAATTGAGCAGTTAGGTAACGAAGCTATTGTGACTTACTTGCGCCCTGTTATTGCTGGGCGTTTCGCAAAAGATCCCGCGTTAGTCGAGCATTTATTAACCCCCATTGATGAGCGCTAAAGGTATGGTAATGGATTTTGATGTGAATGCTGTGCGGGCGCAGTTCCCGATATTAAACCAAATGGTTAACGGTTCGCCGCTAGTGTATTTGGATAGCGCAGCGACAACACAAAAGCCGCAATCGGTGATTGATGCTATCACCGATTATTACACGGGTTACAACTCAAATGTGCACCGCGGTGCACATGCCTTAGCAGATAAAGCCACCATTGCTTTTGAAGCAGTACGCCAAAAAGTAGCGGCTTTTATCAATAGCCCAGCGCCAGAACAAGTGCTTTGGACGCGCGGTACGACCGAGTCAATCAATTTGGTGGCGCATTCGTGGGGCGATAGCCACATAGGCGAAGGCGATGTCATTTTGGTGTCTGAGCTAGAGCACCACGCAAATATTGTACCTTGGCAAATATTAGCGCAGAAAAAAGGCGCTAAAGTTGTACCAATTCCGCTAACAGATGCGGGTGATATCGATCAGCAAGCTTTTACTGCGTTGTTGACCGATAAGGTGAAGTTGCTGGCAGTAAGCCATGTCTCTAACGCTTTAGGCAGTGTGAACCCGGTTAAAGCCATGGTGGCGCAAGCAAAAGAAAAAGGCATTACAACTTTGCTTGATGGGGCGCAAGCGGTAGCGCATTTCCCGATTGATGTGCAAGCGTTGGGCTGTGACTTTTATGTGTTTAGTGGCCATAAATTATTTGGCCCCACGGGTATTGGTGTTTTGTGGGGGCAAAAAGAATTATTAGCGAGCATGCCGCCTTACCAAGGTGGTGGCGAAATGATTGAGACTGTCAGCTTCGAGGGTACAACCTTTAATGGCTTGCCATTTAAGTTCGAAGCTGGAACGCCGCACATTGAAGGTGTAATTGGTTTTGGGGCGGCGATAGATTTTCTTGCAACTTTAAATCATGAGCAAGTTGCCGCTCACGAAGCAGATTTAATGGCTTACATTATCGAGCAGGCAAAAGCGTGTACAGGTTTAACGCTTATTGGTCAGGCTGCCCATCAAGCAGGTGCCTTTAGCTTTTTACTGGAGGGCGCGCACCCTGCCGATGTAGGCATGTTACTGGACCAGCAGGGCATAGCTGTGCGCACGGGTCATCATTGCGCGCAACCGCTAATGAGCCGGTTTAATATACCAGGCACTGTGCGTGCTTCTTTGTCTATTTACAATACGCGCGATGATATTGATCGTTTATTTGCGGGCTTAGAAAAAGCCAAGCAGTTTTTACTATAAGCGACTTAAAGCGTGCTTTAGGTTTGCTCGGAGGGTTGTCTTATGACAGAGCCAAGTAATACATCAACAGCGGTACCTGTAACATCTCCAGCAGCGGGAGTACAAAGCTTTTCGTCTGCCGATGTTTTAACGGTTACCGAAACAGCGGCAGAGCATTTTGCTCGGGTGTTGGCTAAATCTGGCAAAAAAGCCATTCGGGTTACCTTAAAAGAGGCCGGCTGTACTGGCTTTAAATATGTGATTGATGAAGTCGATGAGCAAGAATCTGGTGATATAAAAAAGTCGCTGCCAAATGGTACCGCTTTGTATATAGACCCTAAACACATTGGGGCTTTACAAGGCACCGTTATCGATTTCACAATTCAGGGCGTTAATAAAAACTTGGTGATTAATAATCCCAATGTGAAAGATGCCTGCGGTTGTGGCGAGAGCTTTAGTGTTTAGCGGTATCTTTGCATTACGCTAAAACTCAAACGTAAAAAGTGTTATAGAACCGCTAGCGGTTAATGTTGGTAAGAATATGTCTGAACAAAGAATGGTATCGACCGTGCGAGATTGCCCTGGTCGACTTGTGCCAGTGGGTGATGTGGTGACTATTCCCGCCCATAACTTCGTTACTATTACACAGTCATTGGGCGGCAATTATACTGTTGTTTATCAGGGTAATATGATTCGTGTAGATGGGACTGATGCCGATGCATTAGGGTTGGAAAAATACGAATTGAGCTTTGATGATGCAGGTGATGGTCAAATACACGAAGAGCAGGTCTGGCAAGCTCTAGAAACCGTATACGACCCCGAAATCCCCGTAAATTTAAAAAGCTTGGGCTTGATTTATAGTGTGAATGTCGACCAAGAAACAGGCGAGGTCGATATTGAAATGACATTGACTGCGCCCGGTTGCGGCATGGGGCCTGTACTGGTTGGTGATGTGGAATATCGCGTTGCGTTAGTGCCTAATGTTAAAAAGGTTAACGTAAAGCTGATATTTTACCCACCGTGGAGCCGCGAGATGATGAGCGAGGAAGCGCAATTGGAAACGGGGTTGTTTTTCTAATGACAATTGAATTAGCCAATGCGGCGCCTACGGCCTTTGGTGTAACCATTAGTGCTGAAGATATTTTAGATTCCCTATCATTTTTTGATACATGGGAGGAACGGTACAAATATATTATTGATCTTGGTAAAGAAATCCCCGCGATGGATGCAGCGCTAAAAACCGACGATCAATTGATTCGCGGCTGCCAAAGCCAGGTGTGGATTCAAGAATATATTTTTGAAGGCAGGCTCTGCTTTTTGGTCGATAGCGATGCTTTTATTGTTAAAGGTTTGCTGGGTGTTGTACTCGCAGCTTATAACAATAAAGCACCCTCAGAGATTATCGCTTTTGATATCGACCAGTATTTCGAGGCGTTGGGTTTACTTAAGCATCTAAGCCCAACGCGCGGTAGCGGCATGAGGGCAATGGTTGCCCGCATTCAAGAAGTTGCAAAAGGCGCGTAAGCGCCTTTTTTGTGGGAGCGTTTATGAATGCGAGTAATGCGGTTGTCGTGAATGATTATGCTGAAGCTGAACAGACGGTAAGTCATCACTTTAACGATGTTGTTTATATGTCGCAATTGCGCGATCACATGGTTAAGTTTGCGGCGACTCAGTTGCCCGATAAGGCAATTGCCGAAGATCTAGTACAAGATGCTTTGCTTGGGGCAGTAAAAAACTTACAGCACTTTTCTGGGCGGGCCGCTTTTAGAAGTTGGGTGTTTGCGATTCTAAAAAATAAAATGGTGGATTTTTTCCGGCGGCAGGGCCGGGCGCCTAAGACAGAATCTTTAGACTTTGAAGACAATTTTAAAGATGATGGCCATTGGCAAGACCAGGCAATGCCACAGGTTTGGCAATGCCCTGAAAACGGTCTAAAACAACAACAGTTTATGCAGGTGCTTGAGTTGTGTCTTAATAAGCTACCGGCACGCCAGGCACGTGTTTTTATGATGCGTGAATTTTTAGGTTTAAGTACATTAGAAATCTGCGGGCAAGTGGGCATTACAGAAACTAACCTTAATGCCATGTTGTGCCGCGCAAGAACAGCATTGCAACAGTGCCTGTCGACCCATTGGCTAGATACTGCTAGCCCTCAAAAAACGGGTTTTGAGCGCTTTTTTAAACGGAGCGCGCAATGATTAGTTGTCGTAGAGCTTCAGAGCTTTCTTCGCTGGCGCAAGATCAACCCTTGACGCTCTCGCAAAAAATGCAAATGAAAACGCACCTTTTAATGTGTCGCGCATGCCGCAATTTCTCTAAGAATATGGGAAGTTTAACGAACGCGATGGAAGCCTTTAGGGGTGATGGTGAAAAACCAAGCGGCCGCAGCGCGAAACCAGAAAAAAATAAGGGTTAGCGTGCCGTTTTTTGTTGACTCGAACAAACAGCTCGTTGTTCTGGTCTAATAATCTCGGACACATAGTTAGGTGGTATTCTACAGATATAGGAGTATCACATGAGCAAGAAACGACCGGTATTTAGCCCAGAATTCAAGCGAGAGGCGGCAGAGCTTGTCACCGAGAAAGGCTACAGTATTCTTGAGGCCTGCGAGGCGCGTGGGGTTAGCGAAAGTGCGCTAAGGCGGTGGGTTGATCAGCTCACGAAAGAGCTATCGGGCCAAACGCCAGAAGGAGCAAAGGCCTTAACAGCAGAACATCAAGAAATCCAGAGGCTAAAAGCTAAGATTAAAGACTTGGAAGAGGATAATGAAATCCTAAAAAAGGCCACAGCTCTTTTTGCGACACACGACAAGGAAAGATCGAAGTTATCGCGTCGTTAAGAGAGCAATATTCGGTGAGCAAACTGCTTAAGCTCTATGACGTTAGAGCGAGTACATTTTATGACGCTCAGGCGAGGGGTGAGTGCGAGCATGATAAATACTCTGAATTACGTTTGCAGGTTAGAGATAAGCATGCCCTGAGTTATGGCTCAGCCGGTCAGCGGATGCTTATTGAATTATTAAAGTCCGAAGAAATATCAACAACGCGCTATATGATGCGTAAAATCATGCGTGAAGAAGGTTTAGTCAGTAAGCAGCGCCGTAAAAAGCCTTACCCGAAGGGTGGTGATACCTCTCTGATTGCCCCAAACTTACTCACGAGTCAGTTCGATGTAACATCCATTAATCGTTGGTGGAGTGGCGATATTACTTATGTGTGGACACAACAAGGCTGGGTATATTTAGCGGTCGTGATTGATTTGATGAGCCGTAGAGTGATTGCTCATGAAGTGTCGAGCAGTCCAAATAGCCAATTGACGGCAGCCGTTTTTAATCGCGCTTTTGAATCAAGGGGGCAACCCCAAAACGTTGTTTTCCACTCAGATCAAGGCTGCCAATATAGCAGCGCAGAATTTCAACATTGCCTAAAAAATAAAGGCGTTAAACAAAGTATGAGCCGAAGAGGTAATTGTTGGGATAATGCCCCGACAGAGCGATTTTTCGGTTCGTATAAATCCGAAAGAATGCCGAAGTTGGGCTACGAAAATATTGACGATGCACTGGCTGATATCAATCATTATATTGATTACTATTACAACTGCGTCAGGCCGCATACCGCTAATAATGGCCTGCCTCCCATTGAGGCGGAGTACCA
The DNA here is from genome assembly GCF_021655555.1 of Marinagarivorans cellulosilyticus. Taxonomy (NCBI): domain Bacteria; kingdom Pseudomonadati; phylum Pseudomonadota; class Gammaproteobacteria; order Cellvibrionales; family Cellvibrionaceae; genus Marinagarivorans; species Marinagarivorans cellulosilyticus. The sequence goes on from NZ_AP023086.1 coordinate 1,036,178, forward strand.
CGCAGTACCGACAACAATGAAAGTTAACTAAAACCACCTAATGCAATGTCCGGTTTTAGTTGACCAGAACACGTAACCCTTTTGCATTATTAAAAGAAAGACTTCTTTTGTTTTCTCAGATATTGAGCAACCATTATTTGTTCGGCTTGCTCTGCCATTTCGGCGGCGCTTTTGCCGTCTTTATTTCTTCTGTTTGTGTCAGCGCCGTTTTCTACTAATAGTTTTGCGGTAGGAAGGTGCCCTGCTTGCGCTGCAAGCATAAGTGGGGTCAGGCTAATGTTATTCCTTGCTGTAACATCGGCTCCGCGTTTAAGTAATTGTGCCGCGATAACATCATTGCCATTTTGAGCGGCCAGCATAAGCGGGGTATTGCCTTGCTTGTTGGCTTGGTTGATGATGCTGGCCGGCAGCATGAGTTGCTGGGCAATTGCAGCACTACCTTTTTTGCTGGCTATAGCCAGTGGTGTATTGCCTTCGCTATCGGTTAATGTTGTGTCTGCTCTGGCACCAATTAAAATGCCGACGGCGGTGTTTTGTTCTTTGGCGACAGCCAACCAAAGTGCTGTGCGTTGTAAATTATCGGTGGCATTAATGTTGGCGTTTTTAGCGAGAAGCGCTTTGAGTAAATCAACATCGCCCGATTCGGCAGCCCACATAATTGGTGTTTTATTGTCGTGTAGCTCGTTAATGTTGTTGGTGTAGGCAAGTAAGCTTTGGGCTATGGCTTGGTGTCCTTTGCGCGCAGCAATATTTATTAGCGGTTCTAGCCCTTTTGGCCGAGTCACATCGGCGCTGTGTTCAAGTAGGGTGGTTACAATTTCTGTGTGGTTATCTTGTACGGCAAGCGATATCGCGGTGTCGCCTTCGGGGGTTGTGGCGTTAACATTGGCGCCGTGGCTAATTAGCGTATCAACAATATCTAGGTGGCCATGCCATGCCGCGCGCATAAGGGGTGTTAAGTTACCATCATCGGTGGCATCAATGCTTTGGCTTAGCGTATTGCTATTTTTCAATAGCAATTCTACGTGCTTTAGTTGCCCGCGCCAGGCGGCAATGTTCAGTGGCGGCCAGTTTTGGAATGGGTTGTTGCCATCGTTAACAATTTCGCTATTGAGCGCGATATTCTTTGCTAATTCTGTATCGGTAAGTTCTGAGCGAAATTCCGCGATGGCTTCGAGGTGGCCTGCGTTGGCACCATTTTCTTTTAATAATTGCCGTAGCTCGTCGCTGTCGGCGTAATCGAGGACGGTAAATAATTTTTTGTTTTCGGTATTAATATTGGCTTTGCGTGCAAGCAGTAGTTTTACTAGCTCAATATTTTGTTGGTTGGTGGCGTGATGCAACGGGGTGTTTTGCAGGTTGTCCTGTGCGTTGATGTTAGCGCCGTTTTTAATAAGCTGCTCGGCAGTAACGTCGCGACCATTTTTTATGGCAAAAATTAACGGGGTATCGCCTAAGCTATTTTTTTTATTGCTGGATGCGCCAAGTTTTAGCAGTAAGTTTATAGCGGCGGTATTGTTTCTGTCGATGGCGTAAATTAGGGGGGTATTGCCGCTATTGCTATCAATGCTATCGATCAGTGTCTTTTGTGCGCTGTTTGAGAGCGATGCCTCGAGTGCCTGTAAATCGTTAACGCGAATTAGGTTGATAATGTCGCTTACGCTTTGTGTTTTGGTGAATTGTATCGCTTGGCCTTTTAAATTTTCGAGTCTTTGTGCTGCTTTTTGCTCGCCTTGCGCTAGGGCTTGTTCGTACCAGTGGGCTGCCTGCTCGGTATTTTTTGCGGTGCCTTTACCTGTTTCGTGGTACAGGCCGAGTGTGTAGCTGGCTTTAGCGTGATTTTGTTGCGCGGCTTTTGTTAGCCAAAATGCGCTTTTTTCGTAATTGCGGGCCACACCTTGGCCGCTATTGTAAAGCGATCCAAGTAAATATTGCGCCTCACCGTCGCCAGTTTTGGCAAGTTCGATGAGTTGGTGCTCTGCGGTATCGAATTGCTTGGTGCGAATAGATAGGCGGGCATCTTCCAGTGTTAGGGCTAAAGTGGTGCTGGCCATAGTGCAGCTTAACGTTAGCACCGCGGCTTGGCAGAGGGTATTTAGTCGCAATTGCTGGTGGAGCTTGAGGTTATTCTTGGCCATGTTTTGTTTCTACCTCAATTCCAAGTTTTTCTAGGAAGGGCGTTGGCAGTATACCGCCGGCACAAACGATGACGGCATCATTTTTAATTTGCGTGAGTGTTCCGTCGCTTTCGATAGTTACATCAGTATCGGTAATATCTTTGACGTTGGACTGGAGCAAAATAGAGAGTTTATTCTGCTGGGCTAAAGTATTGGCAAGCTCGCGGTTTTTTTGTTTCGCGCGGTCAAAGCCTTTGCCTCGGTATGAAAGGGTAACGCGGGTGCCCGCTTCTTGTGCAATGCTGGTTGCAGCCTCTAGTGCGCTATCGCCACCGCCCACAACTAATACGTGCTGACCTTCGTATTGCGCAGGGTCAATTAGGCGGTAAACCACCTTGCTTAGTTCTTCACCTTTCACGCCTAGTTTGCGAGGGGTGCCTCGTCGGCCTAAGCACAGCAATAAGCAGCGGCTGCTGTATTTTCCTTTGGTGGTCTCAATGCTAAAGCCGCTATTGCCGTCGTGTGGTATAGCGCTTTCTAGGCGTTCGTTAAAGTTAATATCTAGCTCTTGGTCTTGGATAATCTCTTGCCACATTTCTAGGAGCGCTTCTTTTGATGTTTCCTTGAGCTTTACTTTGCCAACTAAGGGGAGATCGACTGGCGCTGTCATAATCATTTTGCGGCGCGGGTAGTGGGCGACTGTGCCGCCGAGTGAGTCTTGTTCGAGTATCAAAAACTTAAGCCCTTGCTTTTTAGCGGCTAGTGCAGAGGCAATGCCCGCTGGGCCGGCGCCAACAATAATTAAGTCGTACTGCTCTGAATGTTTAGCGGATGTGACTTTACTAATGCCGTTTACCGCTTGAATACCTTGTTCGATGGCGTTGCGAATAAGGCCCATGCCACCCAGTTCCCCGGCAATAAACATTCCTGGTACGTTAGTTTCAAAGGTGGGGGTTAAAATGGGGATATCCATGCCGCGCTTTTCGGTACCAAAAACGAGAGTTATGGCCTCGAAGGGGCAGGCGGTTTTACAGGCGCCGTGGCCAATGCAGTTTGCGGGCTCTACCAATTCGGCTTTGCCGTTGATTAGCCCGAGAATGTCGCCTTCTGGGCATGCGCGGGTACAGGCACCGCAACCTAGGCATTTATTAGGGTCGATGACTGGGTGCAAGCTGGCGGGCTCTGTAAGCCCAGCTTCGATAGATTCTAGCTTTTTAATAGCTGCTTTTTGGTGCTTGCGACTTTTATAGAGCCAATATGCTACCCATACAACTAGCATGGGTAAGGCATATACCGCTAACTCAATGTAATTCATAAACATCCTAAAATTGGAGCGTGGGGGAAAATACCCCTTAAAATTCTTATGTCGACGCGCTGCAGTGTGCAGTGAAGTAAATATTGTTCATCGCGCATGCGCAGATGTCCATAGTTTTAACAGCGTTTGGTTCGCTATTGTGCGGAAGGTTTACCATGCTTGGTCGTCCCGCTACCATCTGGGCGCTATATGTGTAGGATACGCGCAATAATATTTGTTATTCGTGCGTTTGTTCTCGTTATGACGCAATGTCCGCGTTTTTACAACGCCCCCATCTAGTGTAACCTACACTGTTTTTAATTGTGCCTCTATTGGGCCATTTATACGCATAAGTTTTAGTTGTGGTTTTTTTTTAACTCTAAGGGCCATAATTGTTATTTGTTGTATTGCGTTAACCTTGAGATATCCGAAATGAACATATTTCCTGCCAGTAATATCGTTTTGAGTACAGCGATGTTGTGTTTGCTGGTTGGTGCTGTTAAAGCTACAGCAACCGAACCCACAAATACCGCGTCAAAAATTGCTTCTGTTGAGCAGTTGCTTAATGGTTTAAAGACCCGTTTAAACGCGCAGCCCGACGATGTTAAAGGGTGGGTTTTATTAGCGAAGTCATATCACCATTTGGGGTATCGCGAAGAGGCAACCCAGGCGGCGGCTAAAGCGCGTGAGCTGGGCTTTGCCGGTGAAATACTGCCCTTACCCAGCGGCCATCCTGTGGTTAGCCCTGAAAAATCGACAGGTTCGGTAAAATCTAAAAAGTACCACCATCAGGGTTTTGTAGGCAGTGATGCAGGTTCTTATGTTTCTTCTTTTTTTGCTGAGCAAGAAAAACAGCAAGCGCCAGTGAATCCCTCTGAGGCGACTAAAGAGGCCGCCAAATGAGAGTTGATGATTCTTCCTCAGATATCGAGAGCATCGATAACCCCTCTGCGATTAAGCGTTTTCGCTTATTTACCGTACGCAAAGCCTTCACCTTAACGGTGTTTGCGCTGCTTATTGTGGGCTGGCGCTTGCGCTCTGAGTATTTAATTTCTGCCGAATATGGCTTGGGATACGCCTTGGGTATTGTTGGCGCATCACTAATGCTGTTGTTGCTAATTTACCCGCTACGCAAGCGCTTAAACCGTAACCCTTGGCTCGTTTTTTCGACAAAAACTTGGTTTAAGATGCATATGGTAATGGGGATTTTGGGGCCTCTAGCGATCTTGTATCATTGCAATTTCGCACTAGGTTCGACCAATAGCAATATTACTTTAGCGGCGATGGGCTTAATGGTCGGCAGTGGTTTGGTGGGGCGCTTTATTTATAGTCGTATTCACTACAGCCTTTACGGTAAAAAAATGGTGATATCGCAACTTTTTGCTGATCGCCAGAAAATGCATGATCAATTAGATGCTGATGGTTTACCTGATGATATTTTATTAAATAATTTATATGTCTTTGAGAAAAAAGTGCTAGCTCGTCGTGGTGTGCTAGGTAATTTAACCAACTTTTTTGTCTTGCGTATTACCAGTTGGTGGACGCTAATAAGTTTGACCAAAAAATTAAAGAAAATGGCCAAAAGCCCAAATTATTTGCAAGGCTTAAATCGCAATCAGCGGCGAGAATATTTTTATGTAACCCGCGCCCATATCCAAAGCTATTTAATCACTTTGCGAAAAATTGCAGGCCTATCTTTTTATGAGCGGCTGTTTTCTATGTGGCATATGCTGCATTTGCCGATATTTGTAATGCTGATTATTACTGCTGTTGCGCACGTTTATGCCGTGCACGTCTACTAGCCGTTGCTTTGCTTTTGCCTTGCGACATTAATGAAGATTATTGTGATTTGAAAATGACCGTGTCTTATCGCCGCTTGTTCCCTGTACTGCGCGTTTGTATGGCTGTGCTGCTGTTTTATGTTAGCGCCGATGCTTTCGCTCAGGATGCTTCCTTTTCGTTTAAAAAGTTATTAATGCCAGGGCCTGTTGTGGCGGGGCATGCTGAGTACGAAAAGGAGTGTGACCTTTGCCATGGCGATGACCGGCCACAGCTGTGTCGCGATTGCCACGAAGAAATCGATGCTGATATTATCAAAGCAGAAGGCTTTCATGGCCGTATGGCGGTTGCAAAGGAGCTCGACTGTATTGGTTGTCACTCTGAGCACTTGGGGCGCGATGGCGATATCCTTAACTTTGATGCCGATACCTTTAACCATGCCAATACCGACTACGAATTAACCGGCAAGCATGGCGAGGTACAATGTTCGTCTTGCCACCAAGAAAGCAAAACCTACCGCGAAGCGCCCAGCCAGTGTTTTGATTGTCACGAAAAAGACGATAATCACAAAGGCGCTTTTGGCGAGGAGTGTAGCGATTGCCATGTGACCGACGGCTGGCAAGATAACCGCTACGATCACTCAGAAACTGAGTTTGCACTATTTGGCCGCCACGAAGAAATTACCTGTGGTGCTTGCCATCCGGATCAGAAATACGAAAACACGCCTACCGAATGTTATGCCTGCCATGCGGTTAACGATGTGCATGCCGGTGTTAATGGTCGCGAGTGCGATAAGTGCCATAAGGTAACAACTTGGGATGAGCTGGCTTTTGATCACAACGTCGATACCGACTTTAAGATTAAGGGCGGCCACGAAGGCTTAAATTGTAATGCCTGTCACGAGCAGTCGGGCTTTGAAAAGCAACCCAGCATGCGCTGCGTAGGCTGCCACATTAACGATGATAAGCACTTTGGCCGCAATGGTCGCGAGTGCGATAGCTGCCATAACGAAAACAGCTGGAAGAAACAAACCTTTGATCACAATGACGATACTGACTTTGAATTACACGGTAAGCACGTCGGCTTAAGTTGCGAAAGTTGCCACGGCACCGAGGAGACCAATAAAGAATTAGCCTCTGAGTGTGTGGATTGCCACAGTGCTGACGACGTGCACGAAGGGCAAGAGGGTAAACAGTGTGGCCAGTGCCACAACGAAGAGGGCTGGCAAACCAAGGTGCGCTTTGATCACAACTTATCAGCCTTCCCTTTGATGGGGATGCACGCGATTACGAGCTGCGAAAGTTGCCATGCCAGCAAGACCTTCCAAGATGCCAAAACGGCCTGTTACGATTGCCACCAAGCCGATGATAGCCACAAGCTATCTTTAGGTACCGATTGCGCTAGTTGCCACACGCCGAATGATTGGAAGCTCTGGTTGTTCGATCACAATACACAAACCGATTTTAAGCTCGATGGTGCCCACGAAGGGCAGGCTTGCAGCGCTTGCCATACCGAGCCTGCTAAAGATGGTGTTAAGCAAAGTACCGCTTGTATTGCCTGTCACGCTAATGATGACGAGCACAATAAGCGCTTTGGGCGCACTTGTGAGCGTTGCCATGTGACCGAGTCCTTTAAAGTGATTGGAGTACAAGTGCGATGAGCCCAATAATATGGTTACGCCAGCTAGCCGCGCTGGCACTGATGCTAGTCGCTTTGTGCTCGGTCAATGTTTTGGCTGCTGATGAGGGTGATGCCAGCGCCGAAGCCCCCGCTGAACAAGCCTTTACCTTTGACCACTTTGCGACCGGTTTTGCGCTTGAGAATGCGCACGCGGATGTCGACTGTGAAAGCTGCCACTCGCGAGGCCGTTTTGAGGGGACTCCAAGGCAGTGCGTGGGCTGCCATGTGAACGGTGGTTTTGTTGAGGCTTCGGAAAAACCTGTTTCGCACATTCAAACAACAGATAACTGCAGCGATTGCCACAGCACCATGGAGTGGACATTCGCCGTGCAGGTTGACCACTCGGCCGTGCTGGGTAGCTGCGAAAGTTGCCACAATGGCACAACGGCAATCGGTAAGCATCCACAGCATATCGAAAGCTCCAACCAATGTGACGATTGCCATATTACGGCAAGCTTCAGCTTGGTTAACTTTGATCACTCGGGCGTAACTGGCAGCTGCGTTAGCTGCCACGATGGCGTGCAAGCAACGGGTAAAAACCCAACCCATATACTGTCGACAAACGACTGCGAGCTGTGCCACAGCACCTCGATATGGTCACCAGTTGTTCAAGTCGATCACTCGGCGGTAACGGGCTCTTGTGTCAGTTGCCACAATGGAACAATTTCCACGGGTAAGCCGGCGTTGCATATTAATACCACCGATGCTTGCGAAGCTTGCCACGGTACTACTTTGTGGTCGCCGGTCACTCGGGTCGATCACATGGAAGTTAACGGTACCTGCTTTAGTTGCCACGATAATGTCGTGGCCGATGGCAAACCGGCTAACCACTACCCTAGCAGCAATCAATGTGATGATTGCCACGTTACCAGCGATTGGAGTCAGGCAGTATACGACCACGGTGATATTAATAGCGGTTGTATTGCCTGTCACGATGGTGTGTTGGTTGAAGGCAAATCGCCGCTGCATATTTTGACCAGCAATACCTGCGAGGCGTGCCACAGCACAAATGTGTGGGCGCCCACTACTGCTGTGGACCATGATGAAGTGCAAGGTTCTTGTTTTAGTTGCCACAATGGCGCAACGGCTGTTGGCAAGTCTGCACAGCATATCAATACGACAAATAACTGCACTGCTTGCCACGCCACAGCGCAGTGGATGCCAGCGCAGATGGTTGACCATATTGAAGTGAATGGTACCTGTGAAAGCTGCCACGACGGCGTGGTTGCCGGTGGTAAACCAATGGATCACTACCCAACGATTGGTAAGCAGTGCGACGATTGCCATATCACCAGCGACTGGAGTCAAGCTGTTTACGATCACGGTAGTATCGACAGTGGTTGTGTCGTCTGCCACGACAACGCGTTAGCTCCTGGCAAAACGCCGTTACATATTGCGACCATTGATGCATGTGAGTTTTGCCACAACACTTCGGTGTGGTCGCCTACTGTCGCGGTGGATCACACGGCGGTATTGGGCACTTGCGCAAGCTGCCACAACGGGACTGATGCGCAAGGCAAGCACGCCGCTCATATTAATTCCACCGATACGTGCGATGCTTGCCACTTAACTTCTAGCTGGTTAGTGGACTTTGTTGATCACGACCAAGTGATGGGGGCATGTGCGAGCTGCCACGACAATGTGATTGCCGCAGGCAAGCAGCCAGATCATCCCCCCGTTGGGGATCTGGCGTGTGAGTTCTGCCATCAATCAACAACAACGTGGCTGGTGGAGTAAGTTGTGCGCTATTCCCTTTTGATTACCCAAGTGATGTTTGCTGTGCTGCCTAGTTACCTCGTGCGTAAAGTGTTTGCTGTAGTTGCTTTATTGGCTGCAGTTTTTAGCCCTTACGCGCTGGCGTCTAACGAGGTGCTAAACGACCTTAATGTTGTTGAAACTGCAGAAGGCATGGTGGTTGAAATACGCTACTTCCGGCCGCTGTTTTACGTTAGCCACTCACCGGAAAAGTCGGGTAAAAAGTTGCGGGTGCAGCTGCGCCAAAACAGCATAGACCTTGCCGCGGCAGCTGAATTCGGCAGTAACGAGGAGGTCTTGACGTGGTCGTCGGCTTTTGGCGCCCCAGTCGATACGGTGGTGTTAGACAATATTCACAGCGAAGCGCCTACGCTGGTGGTTAACTTTTCCGAGAAAGTAAAATTTAATGCGCGCCATGCAAGCGATCACCAATCGATGATTATTGTTATTGAGCGCGATAAATCAGATATTGTGAATGCGCAGGTATTTGAGGAAACAAAAACAGACGCGCCTGTTAATTTAGTGACGCAGCTAAAACCCTTAGATTATGCAATGACCGATTTGCTCGACCGCGCGAATAAAGCGATGCTCGACCAAGATTACAGTCGCGCAGTGCAAATTTTTACCCGTATTCGCGCCGAAGGTAACGAAGCTATTAAGCCGCCGGTACAAGAATTAATAGGTTTGGCGCGTGAATACAAAGGCCAATTGGCACACGCTAAAGCAGAGTACCAGCGGTACCTAGAAGACTACCCTGAAGGCGAGGGCGCGGTGCGCGTTAGCCAGCGCTTAAACGCCATTGTTACCGCCACGCAACAACCTAAACGCCCTATAGGCGCTGAGCGCAGTGCTCAAGCAGGCAAGGGCGAGCAGTGGCAAAAGCAAGTTTATGGCAGCTTTGGGCAATATTATTTTCGCAATGAAATTACGGTGGCTGATGAGTCGTCTCGACTTTTGCGCTCGGTATTAAATAACGATTTGAACGTGGTGGCCCGCGCCCGCAATGATCATTACGATTTTAAAGCCCAAATTGCTGGCAATTATCAAAAGGATCTTAACTCCGATACCGACCGCGATAAGCTAAACCCTAATTTACTGTCGCTAGAAGGGCGACAAAAAGATTGGGGTTTATACGGCCGTGTGGGTAGGCAGTCGCGTAATTCTGGTGGTGTATTTGGTCGCTTTGATGGTGGTCATGTTTCCTATGAGGCGACAGGCATTATTACGGTTAATGGCGTTGCCGGTTACCCTGTTGATTACTCCAAGCGTGACGAAGTGAATGCCGATAGAAGCTTTTATGGCGCCAGTGTTGATGTTGGTACTTTGTGGGGTGGTTGGGAGTTTAGTGGTTTCTATTTTAACCAAGTAAATCAAGGTGCACTGGACCGCGAAGCCATTGGCGGCGAAGCGCGTTATTACGATGGCCAAAAGTCTTTTTTTACAATGGTTGATTACGATATTTATTATAACAACCTTAACCTATTTATGATTAACGGTACTTGGGCATTTGACCAAGGCCTAACTTTAAGCGCCAGTTATGATCGCCGTAGTAACCCAATATTAACAACAACGTCGGCAGTTATTGGCCAAGGTGGTGACGACTTAGCCGATCTAAGCACCCGCTATACTTTGTTACAAATTGTGCAATTGGCTATGGACCGCACCGCCACTATTGATAACGCCAGCCTTGGCGTAACCAAAACGTTGAATGATAACTGGCAATTAAATGCGTCTTTAAACACTTCGAAGTACGGTGGCACGGTTGCATCTGGTGGGGTGGAAGCCATCGAGGCTTACGGGCAAGATTTTTATTATTCAGCGCAACTGGTTAGCAACCGTTTTATTACTGATAACGACAGCTTAATTGTTGGTGTGCGCTATGCCGATACCGATCGCGCGAGCACATCATCGCTAGACCTGAATTGGCGTATATCGGCAACACCTAAGCTGCGCATTAACCCGCGCTTGCGCTTTGATCACCGTAAAAGTAACGAGAACAACAACAGCCGCGTAATGACGCGCCCAGTATTGCGATTGGATTACGCGGTAAGGCGCGCGGTTAAATTGGAGCTTGATCTGGGTTACGACTTCATCAGTGAAACCTTTATTGATCAAGATGTAGATTCAACCGGTTATTATGTAAATGCTGGTTATCGTTTGCAGTTTTAGCGCTTCCAAAGCCAATACCTGGTAGCGAGTATTGGCTTTGCTTTGCATGTAAATTCGGCGTTTACCGATGCCCTTTAAACTACACCTAACGCCTTTACACTGCAGCTAATCTCCTAAAACTACACCTGTAGTGGTCAATTCAACCCCTTTAAGCTACACCGTTGTATTAATTAAACGCTTGTGTAGCCAATAATCTAAACTGATGTAGCGCCCAGCCCCCATAAAAAACAGTGCCAGCAGCATAATAAAATAAGTAGCGGCAAATTCGATGCCGTTATTCAGGACAACAAAATTTCCCGTTTCAGTTAACCATTCGTAATTACCGTTTTCTTGCAAAATGTTTTTTGCGCGGCTTAAGCGGCTGCCTACGGCTTCGCTATTTTCTAAGCTGGCTTTGGCTCCTGGGAAGTTTACTGGCGCTAATACCGCGGACATACTGGTTTCGGGATTGCTTGGTGCTATAGCGTACCAGCCGTTACCCCAGTGTGCCGTTGTCATAGCGATTATCATCGTGAACATTAACGGCGCCGCTAGCCAGCGTGTGGCAATGCCAAATAGCAAGGCAAAGCCGCCAATAATTTCAGTGGCAGTGGCTAAAAAGGCCATAAGGAATGGTGCCGGCAAGCCTAATCCCCAATCACTATTGCCAAACCACATCACGACACTATCAAAGCTGTTTAGCTTGTTTAACCCAGCAGAAATAAAAATAGGCGCGAGATATAGCCTCAGTAATAGCGGTGCAATAAAATCGGCGGGGCGGGTTTTATTGAGTAGCATGTGTAGGTATGTGCAATATTTTTGAAGTGTAGGCATGTGTTTATCCCCTATTCGTAATGAACAGCTGTTAAGAGTATTGAGCGTTTTGGCCTATTGGCTTATTGGTTTGTAGGTGCTCGAGCGGGTGGGCTAACTGTTATGGTGTGGCAGCTAGCATGCCTCGTTGTAAAAAGTCTTGAATAATACTTTGGCCAAAGTTAACAATTTGCTGTGGTTGCGGGTGGTTAATAGCTACTGCGAGTTGCTCTAAAGCTTGTTGGGCGCAACAGGGCGCTTGCTCAATAATTTCGAGCAGCGCGGCGGTTACGGCATTCATTGCCATAAACTGCACGCGGTGTTCTGCATCACGATAAATCGCTAAAAATGTCGCTTCCGGCTCGCAAGGGATATTGTCTTTTGATATTTGATGTACCGGCCAATTAAATGCGCAATTTCGAAGGGTGGGGTTAGCATAAAGTTTGCCATCGCCGCTTGTATGGCTATTTAATGCCGTGGCGTTACAAATATCGACATCCAGCTCTAGCCATTCGTATTCTATAAGCTCTGCAAACCATGGTGGAAGCTCTAAGGTGTGCGACCCGCTCTTTATATAGCTTACAAACTCTTTAGGTATTTCGCTAAAGTAGGGGGTGTGGCAGCGCCAATCTATAAAAAATGTGCGGCAAATATGTAGCCAAGCATCTTCAGGGAAAAGACTTTTAGCTACCGGAAAGCAGTTGTTGATAAAACCGCAAATATTGTTGAAAAAAAGTTCTTCATAAATTTCGCTGGCGCGGGCCGGAATGCCGGCTGGCCGAGAGGTAGGCGTTGGCTTGCGCAAGTGCTTGCCGTACGCCCGCTGAAAATCATTTAGCGCGGCAGGCGGCGTTAGCTTGCCGCTGCTCATAAATTTTTACCTGCTGCAATTTTTTGCCTGAATTGGCTTTGTGCGGCATTTTGTAATTTTTTAATGGTGTTCACTTCACGATGCAATTGCGAAAATTCTGGGAAGTTAAAATCGCGCTCTAAGCAGGTGGGGATGAATGCGGGATTATTCAGTTGGCTATAGGTGTATTCCAGCAGTTCCCATACTGGGTCGATAACATCGGCGCCGTGGGTATCAACAATAAAGCCGTCTGGCTCGACGTAATGGCCTGCTACATGTAAATAACACACGCGCTCGAGCGGTAGTGCAGAAATATAGTCCTTGGCGTTGTAACCAAAGTTTTGGCTGTTTACATACACGTTATTAACATCTAAATGTAGCATGCAGTTAGATTCTGCTACTACAGCACTAATAAATTCTTCTTCGCGCATTTGCGCGCCCGGCGGGGAAAAATAATAAGATGCGTTTTCAATGCCGATGGGCATTTCGAGAATGTCTTGCGCTTGTTGTATGCGTTGCGAAACCCAGTGTACGGCTTCCTCGGTGCAGGGGATTGGCAGTAAATCGTACAGGTGACCATCGTCGGCGCACCAGGATAAGTGTTCGGTGTAGAGGGTGATATTGTGGTGTTTCATAAACGCTTTAATATTGCGTAACAGCTGGGTGTCGAGTTCAGCAGTAGCGCCAATAGATAGCGACAAACCGTGACACACAAAATTAAAATGCTCAGTAAAATGGCGTAAATCGCGAGCGTAGCGACCACCTAAACCCAGCCAGTTTTCAGGAGATAACTCAAAAAAGTCGATATCGCCAAGCGACTGTTCTTTTAATGTGGTTAGCATTTCCCGTCGAAAACCTAGCCCTGCGCCTTTTAAAGCGGGTGTATTGTGCGAGGGTTGGTGAGTGCTTGAAGTCATGACAAAACCATTAGTTACACAATAAAGTAAAGCTTGGTGCGCAGCGCTAGCCGCACACCAAGAGGGTTTTAGGTAATAGCTTTAGGCCGCGCCACACTTACCTTCGCCGCATTTGCCTTCAGTTTTCTTCTTATCGGCACCGCATTTAGCTTCGCCACACTTGCCGTCAGATTTCTTTTTGTCGGCACCACATTTGGCTTCGCCGCATTTGCCTTCAGATTTTTTGTCGGCGCCGCACTTGGCTTCGCCGCACTTACCTTCAGACTTCTTATCGGCACCGCATTTAGCTTCGCCACATTTGCCGTCAGACTTTTTGTCGGCACCGCATTTGGCTTCGCCGCATTTACCTTCAGCGGCAATTTGGTAGCCGCCTTCCAGTGCTGTCGCGCTAAACGGGTTTTCGCTGGCGGCAACATGGCCAGAAGCCAGTGCAACGGCTACTGCAGAGCTTAAAGTTATGCTTTTTAATGAATTGTTCATACTGTGTTTCCTTTGTATTAATCAAATAGAACGGTTGATATGACTGGTTAAATTGTATTGTGTATGCAACGCGTTGCACACCGATGTTGAACCCTAAAGGTTATACCTTACTTGCCTGTACAGGAGCTTAAGCATTTGAAAATGTTAAATACTGGGTACCTCTAAAAGAGGGATAGTTCAAACTGTTCACAGGGTTAGTCGCTAGTGTGGCAGGATTCTTACACAATAATTTTAAAATTTTTATCACAAAACGTCTTTTGATGAAAGTATGCGCTGAAAATACAGGCGAATAGACTAAAAACCCGCACAGTGCGGGCTTTGGTAGGGGAGGGAGAGGGCGGCTGTTTAGTTGAGCAACTTCATGGCTGCAGCCATGTCGTCGTCTACACCTTCGGCAATAGCCGATTCGATGTCGAAATCTAACCCTAGGCGGTCAAAGGCGGTAACGGTGCTGTAGTCTAAATCGCCAAAGCGTTGCGCGCTGGCGGCTAAGCTTTGCAGCATGGCGACGGTGACAATATCGGAATAATCAGCTTTATCGGCGGCGCGGGTGAAATCTACATGGCTAAGCGGCACGTTGCAGATTTCGGGCGGGAAGTCCCACTCGGTTAATATGCGAGCGCCCAATAAACTGTGGATCTCTTGAATAATGCTGTCTAGCGTCATGCCATCGCGCAGTAAGGCGGGGTAGTGCTCGGCAAATTGTAAAATAGGCAATATGCCGATTTTGTGGGTAAGCCCTGCAAGGGCAGCCATATCGGGCCGCAATTTGGTTTGAAACTTACAAATCATCGTGCACATGCCAGCGGTTTCCGACGATATAGTCCAGACATCGCGCAGGCGCTTGTCGACCATGTCGGTTGTGGCTTGGAACATTTGTTCCATAGCTAGGCCAATGGCCAGCGAGCTGGTGGTGGCCAAGCCCAAGCGCATAAGGGCCATGTTCAAGTCTTGGATGTCTTGGCTGCCGCGGTAGAGCGCACTATTGGCGACTTTAATAATGCGCGCTGTTAGTGCGGCATCGTGGCCAATAATGCCCGATAGCTTTTTAATATCCACTTCGGGGTCATCGGCGGCGTCTCGGACTTTAATAGCCATTTCTGGCATCGTCGGGAGAATCAGCTTATCGGCTGCAATGGCATCACATATGGCTTTATAGACCTTCTGCGATATGGGTGACATTGATGCTGCTGTGGACATACTGTGCCCTCGTTAGAGTTTCCGTTCCCTTAAGGTATAGCATAGGGAAGCGGGAGTGGCTGTAGCGGCATGGTATGAACGGGGCGATTAGCAGGACTATTGTCCGCGTCTTGATCGGTAGCTGTATTTGTCACGATGCCAGCAACAAATAAACTGGGTGCTTCGGCGTCAAAGGCTTTGGTGCAGGCAAGCAGCGCATAACCGGTTGCATTGCTGGCTATGGCAGCTACCTCACCCACTGCTTTGCCTTCGGCGTTAATAATACGCTGGCCTACACTGATGGGCTCACAGGGTTGCTCATCAAGCTGAAGGGCGTGCACGCGTTGCTTGCTTTGCCCTTTGTAGTGCACGCGAGCAATAATTTCTTGGCCTGTGTAGCAGCCTTTTTTAAAGTTAATGCCGCCGATTAAGTCAAAGTTAAAGGCTTGAGGTAGGTGAGCATCGCTGGTGGCTTGTTGAACTTCGGCGCGACCTTGCTCAATCATTAATAGCTGCCAGCGGCTGGCGGCATAAATTGGGTTTTGTGCCAGCAGGGGCTTTATGTTATCTAGACCTAGGGCGCAGTGAGTGCTCACCCAAAGCTCGCCCAGATTATTGCTGTGCTGTAATACAGTGCCTGCTGGTGTGATGCTAAATTGGCCGCCTTCGAGCTTGTTACTGCTGATACTTTCGGGAATAGCGCCCACAATGCCCAGCGCTAAGGCTTGGCTAATTTCACACTGTGCCTTGGAAAATACAATGTACCTTTGCAGTGCTTGGGCCGTGCTTTTCGCAATGCTGCTGTGTACGCGCAGGCCAACACAATCGTCAGCCAATAATGCCATGGTAAAGCTGCTGAGCATGCGGCCGTTCACATTGCAGTGAGCCCCCAGTCGCCAATACCCCTGCGTAAGCTGGGTTACATCACAAGTGCATTGGCCCTGCAAAAACTTAATGGCATCTGGCCCTGTAATGGTAATGATTGTGTGTTCGGTGAGCGGAATTAGGCCATCACCGGTATGGCTAGCGGCAACGGTGGTGGGGGGAAGTAATGAAGTCCAAGCGCTATTCATGGTGCTACCTTATATTGTGTGCCGGCAATGGCGGCCAACAGAATGTACTGCGAATGTGGCAGGCCAGCGTATAATAGCTGGCTATATTGTAGAGTGTGTACAACACACGATTATTGAGGTTTTTTTATGGAATACAACCGCCTGAAGTGGGCTAGCCGGCGCGGCATGCTAGAGCTGGATTTAGTGCTCATGCCGTTTTTAGAGAATGTTTACCAAACCCTGCCGCCAGAAGATCAAGCGCTTTATGTCGAGCTGCTTACTAACGAAGATCAAGATATGTTTGGTTGGCTGCTCAAACACAAGGAGCCACCTACCGAAGGCTTAAAGCGTATTGTAGCTATTGTAATGGATAATACTGGCCTAAAGGTTTAATGCCTGCACTGAATGGGTAATAAATATTACCCGATAAACTATGCGATATAACAAGCCAAGGATTGCGCGATGTATAAAAAAGATAAGGATATTATCTTTAAGGTTGCACCTACGTATTTTGTTCCTAGCGTACAGCTATTGCTTTTTCTAGTGGCTGGGCTCAGTGTGTTATTCGGGCCTTTTATCGTCACCGCCAAAATCATTTTTTGCCCTGTATGGTGTTGTCTTGGCTTTTATTATTACATGCAATACGTGCGTCAGCGTAGCTATAGTCAATTACGCTTTAGTAACGGTAACCTATTGCTAATTTTTAGAAACGGGCAAGAACCGCAGTTAGTACATTTTTGCGGTAGCCAGCGTATTCTGCCGTGGTTAGTCGAGCTGAACTTAAAGCTAGAAGATGGCAGTGTTATTCACTGGGGAATCAGTTTCGATACTATGGATGCCGACAGTTTTCGGCAGTTAAAAGTCTTTGTGCAAACGCGGGTAGATCAGCTGCAATCCCCATGAACCCATAAGCTCGGAATAGGACGTACTTATCAGCTTAAAGCTGAAGGAATAGTTACGTCCCGTTTAGTTAATCGCTAAGTGTTAAAAAGGTTAACCTTAACACTTGAGGAATATATTTCCGTGGCTTGTTCTAAGTCAACCTAGTTCATAATAGCTACTGAGGTACGTTAGTTTTGCGCTGCGCGGGCTTCATTAACCAGCTTGTTTGGCGTTTAGCGAATTGTGTGGCTGGGCTATCCAATTCTATTTGATCATAAGCATATAAATAATTATTGTTACCTTCTGTGCCTAGGATAGCGACATGAAATAAGTGTGGCGTGTTGTCGGGTGAGTTGGGTCTGTAGTCAAAGGTCCATGATGTTTGAGTGACAAGGTTGTCATCGTTAAGGCTGACTTCTGAATTATAGGCGGGGAGATATCTGTGATTACCATCATCGTCTGTTTCATAGAGGTAAAAGATAGCTATTGTGGCGTTGCTTATGTTATTGCGGTAATTCGCGGTAATTGTGAATGTATAATCCATATTACTGATAGCTTGCTTCGGTGTTATAGATTGAATCTCTATGGCGGGGCTATCGCATGAATCTGGAACTTGAGGGATGCTTTCAAGGGTAACGGTATAGCCCGCATCACTAAGGAGTAGATTGCCATCATTCAATGACAATGTTGTGATCCCTCCCGTCTGGTCGGTTACAGTGTTACCCTCAATAGTTTGTATTGAGCCATTAAGTTCATAATTTCCAGCGACGTTGCATTCGTAGTTCATGATCAGGCCCTGTGAATCAATCTCAAAAATCAGATTGTTGGCAACCTCGCTGGAAACGATCTCCCCATTAATACTAGCATGCTCAAAAGACCAAACTCCTTGAAACTGATTTTCAGGCGTAGTGTTTTTGTCACTGCCGCAGCCAGAAAGTGAAACAATTAAAAGAGAAGAGCATGCGGCTAATTTGAATGTTGTGATTGTATTCTGATTCATTTTTACTCCTTAATTTACGAGTTTGGCGTACGTATACGTTGCTGATTACAAGTTAAAACCAGCCTTGGTCGCTGATGAATTGAGAGATATTGATAGGGTTCCCCTTTAGTAATAATTATCAGGGAAGTTTCATTTATACCATATCGTTCAGTATTTGCTAGTGCGCAATCTTCTAGAATCATCACCATTCAACGAAATTTTTTTTGATTGAGTTGGTCGCTAAAATAAAATAGTTTCAGCTGCAACTTTCTCAGGTTTTGGGCGTAAGTAGTCTTAATCTGTTATTTATAAAGCAATAAACCAGTGAGTTTGGCAACGCTAAATTTTTGGGGGCTCGGCGAGTTGTCGCTTGTGTTTCAGCGATGACATATTATTGGCTGAAGGGGGCGACGAAGCGCTTAAAGCGAGGGGGATTACTTTACATCACGAACCGGATTGTATTTCGAGAATTAACACGGCCGCGCGCTTTTGAATGTGAGCCTAACAGAAAAAATGTGGTCGGTTTATGGTCTAGAGCCTGCAGGGGGGATGAGCTTATGGCGGGTAATATTAATGCCTCTGTAATGACTATTAATAGTATGCAGAGGCATTAATACGCTAGGGCTTCTCCTTTCCCCAATAAAGACACCCTATAGCCGCAATTAAACACAGGCTGCCAAGCACAGTAAACAATAAAGTATAGTTTGCTTCTGTAACGGCTTCGGTGGGTATGAATAAATGAATCGATAATAGCGGTAGGGTGGCTATCGGTGTTATAAATTGACCAATAAAAAAACAAGATGTTAGCTTTCCCATTTTTTGCCCTCGTTGTTCGGGGGGGCAGCGGGACATTAACCATGTGATTAAATTGGGGCGAATAACACCTAGGCCAAAACCCAAAATAATTAAAATAGCCATTAATGCCAGTTGGCTCATTAATGGGCTTTTTATATCGAGTAATGCTTGCTGGCTTGTTGCCCAAAAAATAAAGCCTAGCGCGATAATGCCAAACCCCCCAGCGTGCAATCGATGGGTGCTAGTTATAGGCTGAAAGCGATGGTATTGGCTGGCGGTAACCGCCATCACTAATAGCATTAGGGCTATGAAATAACCACTATACTGGGCGTTAGCCGCTGCGCTAGTATTTAGCGCTTGTAAATAAAAGGGTAAATGCACGGGAATAGCATAAAGCGCTAGAATTTCTACAATGGCCAGTGCGCAGCAACCCCACAATAAATAATCACGCGGTTGCGTGTTGTGCTTAGTTGCATTTAATGGCGTTGTTTGGGGCTGCGCATTAGCCTGCGGAATACTAGTGGCTTGTGGTGCCGACATTTTCATGGGGTTTACAGCCCATAGCATAATGGCCGGCAGCGTAAGAAATGCTAGGCCGTATAAAGCAAAAGGGTATAGCCAGTTGGCGCCAGCTAAACTATTGGCAGTAGCAATAAATACCACGCCGCCAAAGCCGCCAAAAGCGGCTTGTAAGCCTAAATAGTGCCCGCGCTTCGGTCCTGCATAATAGTCACTAAATAGTGTTGTGCAGGTCACCATAATGCCTGCCACACTAATGCCCAATAAAAACCGTAAGATCAAGATAGCACTTAAAGAATGGCTCACGACCATAGCGGCAGTACCTAGCACGCCATAACTTATTACGGATATTATTAATAATAATTTTTTATCGTAAATGTCTACGTAGCGCCCAATAAAAGGTGCGCTAAGGGTGATGGCTAAGCCTGGTAGGGTCATAGCCATTTGCACCCAAAAATCAATATGCTGAATACTCGAAAACTTGTCGGCCATAGCCGGTAGAGATGGTGCAATTGTAGCGCCGGCCATTACTGTTAAAGTACTTACCAGCAATAATGTCATATTGCGTAAATAGTCAGAGCCGTGTTGTGCTTGCTCGTTGTTAAGTGTTGTGTCGGCGGTATTAGAAGATTGCATGGTTTTCTCAAATGTAGAAAGTAGGGCATAGCGAAAAAATGCATTTTTAGCCATGCCCTGCCGGGAAAAGTGGGGGGTAACTTTGGCGTTGCCCTTTAAATGTGCCCTTACGGTTTTATGCGTGAACGTGCCGATTGTGCTGCGCGCTGATAATCGTCAAATAATTCGGCTTCACTAAAATAAGGGTTGGCGCCGTTTTGCATTACGGTTTGGCCAGCGACCATTACTTGCGCAATATCTTGGCTGCTGCTTGTTAATAAAAAGGTTCGCAGCGGGTGTTGGCTATTGCGGTAACGCCAATTATCTTTATTCACAAATACAAGATCAGCTTGTTTACCGGCAACAATGCTACCTAGTCGATTGCCCCAATCTAATGCGTCGGCGGCGTAAGCAGTACCTGTGAGCAGTGCTGTTGTTGGCGGGCATACTGTATTGCAGTTGCCAATTTCATTGCTGGTTAAGTGGGCTGCTCGCATAGCTTCTGTCATGCCGCCAGAATAAAAAATGTCGCCATCAGTACTACTTGCAAGGGGAAGGCCGTCTTTTAACCGTTGAGCAAAGTGGCCATTTGCACTTAAAGTATTTTCCCCTAGCATACCGTAGTGCCCAGGGGCATAACAAAATTTAACCTTGGCGTTTTGCAATAGTTGGTATTCGTGATCATTAAAAAATGCTGTATGAACCGTCATTAAGCGTTCACTTAAAAGGCCTAAGTCGGCGACGCGCTGAATAGAGCTTTTGCCAAATACGCGCTCAATGGCTGCACTTTCGTTAGGAAGTGCACCAAGGTGCATGGCGTAGGGGCTTTGATATTGATCGGCAATGGTTTTCATGGCGATTAATTGTTCATCAGAGCTACCGAATGTGCCCATTACCGTTGGCATTGCACTGACTAAACCCGAACGATGGTTATGCCATTTATCCATTAATTGCTGAACATCATTAATTTGTTCTAGGGTGTTAGCAACGGGGATGGCGGCGCAGCCTTCGTTGGGAATCATAATATCGCTAGACCACCGGCTAACCCGGATACGCATACCAAGATCGATAGCGGCCTGTGCCATAGCATCAGCAGTATTCGCAGAGCCTAAATCGCCAAGGGTTGTGGTGCCCGAACGCAATTGAGTCCACAGACTCCAGCGGGCAATAGCAAGTGCCTCGTCAGGAGTTAAACGCTTAGCAACACCAGAAATAAAGCCAAACATGCCGCCAAGGGCACCTATATCCCCACCGTTACTGTAGGGTGTTGGGTGTAGATGGCTGTCATCGGGTTTTTCATCGTTGGGTGCGACAAAACTCTCGTGCCAGTGCGGGTTGATAAAGCCCGGTAAAATCATCGAGCCGCTAGCATCAACAATAGAATCGGCCGGGGGCAACGCATCTTCCATTGTGCCTACTGCGGTAATCGTGTCGCCGTCAATAGCAATCCAACCGTTTGTGATACAAACCGGTGCTGTATTATTATTGTGTTGGCCCGTGTAAATAAACGCATTTTTAATCAATTGGCGAATATTATTTTGGCGCTGAGCACCATCATCTTGCGTGTGTTTTTTGCTGGTCGCTAGCGCGAATTCCACATTGGCGGCTGTTGAGGAGTTAGCCGCAGAAATTTGATTAGAGGTTGCCATTATTGGCAAACCTTGGTTGTATACTATTGAACTTAGGCTTGGCATTAAAGCCTGATAGCCCCTTGCAGTGTGCAGTGCGCAGCAACTCATGCTTCACAAACCTCTTCTTTATTCTCATCATTAAATTGTGGGTTTAATGCTGATGATTCGTGAGTGAATAAGCCATCATTTAGCATTTTCTGTAATGCGCTGGTTACGGCATCTATGGTTTTTTCAATATGTTGTTCGGTATGTGCTGCACATAAAAAGTTAACATCGCGGCGCAGAATAAAACCTTGAGCTGCCATTAAGCCAACAAATGGTTCGGCGAGTTTTACGTGAACAGCTGGGTTTTTGGCAAATAAAAACATCGGGATGGCATCGTAGCCAACAACTCTTAAGGGCGCATTTAAACGCTCTGCGGCTTGGTTAATACCTTCTTTTAATTTTTTGCCTAATGCATGAATGTGGCTAATGTAATTTGTTGTTTGGTAGGTGTCGATGGCTGCGGCGCATACTTCTAGTGATAACATCTCGCCACCGAAAGTGGTTGAAACTTGTAGTTTTTCCATTTCATCCAATAGCGCTTTTTTACCGGCTACGGCGGACAGCGGCATGCCTGCTGCCAAGCCTTTCGATAATGTGACTAAATCGGCTTCGACATTAAAATATTCCTGAGCACCACCTTTGGCTAGGCGAAACCCAGAAACGACCTCATCGATAATAAAGATAATATTGTGAGCATTGCAGGCATTTTTCACTTGCTGGAAAAAATCTGGGCTAAGCTCCCGGTTGTAAGGAATAGACAGCAGTACAGCGGCGAGTTCATCGCCTTTGTCTTCAATTAAATCCAGTAAGGGTTGCTCATCGCTTGGTTGAAATAGCGGCATGCGGTAAGTGAATTCTGCAATGGTTTTAGGCACTCCTGGGGTATCGAACATATAATGGTCGTGCCATCCGTTATAGCCTACAGTAACGATTTTATCTTTTTGTGTACAAAAGCGGGCAAGCCTTACCGCCGCTGAATTGGCATCGGCACCGGTTTTAAAAAAACGTACCATTTGTGCGTGTGGAATAATATCAATTAACGCCTTTGCTGTTTTTACTTCGACAGGTGCTGGCAGGGAGTGGAGCAGGCCTTTGTGTAAGTTTTGGCTAATGGCAGCTGTAACTGCGGGGTAGTTATGCCCCAGCGCATTGGCACCTAAGCCACAAATGTAGTCAATATAAGTATTATCATCCACATCTGTGACTTCTGCACCGTTACCGCTTTCAAGATAAACAGGGAATTTACCCAAGCAAAATTGCTCAGGCTTTTTCATCATGGACTGCGTAACTCCGGCAATCATATTGCGCGCGTCGGCAAGTAATGCATTCGATTTATCTAAACCATTTTTCATGTTGTTCATTGTTGTGTCCTAAATAAAGTAATAATTAAATTTTATCTATTGGCCTGACGGCAGGTGATTTTCAATTAGCTTATGAGCAGCCTAGTGTGGCGCCGCCATCAATAACAAGGGTTTCGAGTGTAATGTGGCAAGCGGCATTTGATAGTAAGAAAACCACCGAGTTGGCGATGTGTTCTGGTTGGGCAATGCGCTGCAATGGAATACCTAAGCGGTGCTGCGTTAGGTTACCGGCTATTACTTTTTTTGCATCGCTAGCGTCGCTCCAAAGTTGCCGTTGCATGGCAGTGTCTGTTGAACCTGGTGCAACAATATTGCAGCGGATGTTGTGTTCTGCCAGCTCTAACCCTAAGCATTTAATGAGTTGCGTTGTAGCAGCTTTAGATGCGGCATAAGCGCCCATGCCCATGCGTGGTACGCCCGCAGCATTTGAACCTATAGCGACAATGGCGCCTTTTTTTCGTGTAGCCATTTTTTGCCCTACGGCGCGGCAAAAATTAAAAGCACCTGTCGTATTTACCGCAAAGGTATTTAGCCAGTCTTCTTGTGGCGTGTTAAGCAAATTACCCATGCGCAAAATGCCGGCAGCATTAACGCCAAATTCAATAGGGCCATAATTTTTCTCGATATAATCAACTATTTTATTAACATCATTCGTATTGGTGACATCAACCGCGTAGCATTTTTCTCGTTTTTCGGTATAGGCAATATCTACCCTTATAACAATTGCACCAAGGGCTGTTAAGTTGTCGGCTATGGCTGCACCAATTCCTTGAAAAGCTCCGCTAACAACGGCAACTTTGCCATTAAATTCGCGACCGAATAATGGTGGCGATACGTGTTTATCAGGTGTGAGTGTTGAAACTGACATGTGAAACCTGCATCTAAAAGTTAATATTCTTCGTCCATAATTGTATGGCGTTGTTGGTGGTAACCTTCCTCGTCTTGTCCGTTGCGCCAGTAGGGCACAGCGTAAAGCAAGGCTTTGGGTAACTTGAATGTCGTGCGTAAATAATCGCGCACGGCTAAAACAAGGCTGTTTTCACCAGCGGCTAAACCTGATAGTGGCGTATTAGCCCCTGAAGCATCTGACGCAAGTTGCGTAATTAAGTCGGCGCGCTGAACATAATCTTGTATTGCGCTTAACACTTGCTGCGCGATGCGATTAGCGCTGTTGGAGGTTGCTTGATTACCAAGTTTTTTATTTTCCTGCTGTTTTTGTGGTTGTTCTTGTCGCTGTAATTGCTGCAGCACCGCTCGCTTGGGTGATAACCAGTGAATTTCAAGTTGTGTATTGTGTTGCAGGGTAAACCCATGTGCTTCACCAGCAATAAATATGGCGCCTTTAGCTGTGCTGGGTAAAGCCTCAATAATGGCTTGTATTGCGGGTAGTGCAGTTAGATCGCCGGCAATAATATGGTGCTGCGCCGGTGCTAATAATGGGTTTGGGCCGCCGGGGCCGGCAACACCAATTAAATCACCGGGTTTTGCTTTTTGTGCCCAGCTTGCTGCTGGCCCCGAATGTTTATGCATAACAAAGTCAATGGCTAGGGTATTATTAACGGGGTTGTAATAACGAACGCTGTAGGTGCGTGTTATGGGGCGTTCGTTATCGGCGGGCCATATTGGCCCCTTAGGGCCAAGTGTTGGTAGTACCGGCTGTTGTTGATGTGTGCGAGGTAAAAATATTTTTATATGACCGCCGTAGTGATCAACAGGAAAATTACGCAAGGTGTCGCCGGTTAAAAGAATACGGCGCAATTGTGGGTGAGGGTTAAAGCAGGCCTGAACTTCTAGTAAACGCGGTGGTGTGCGCTTGGCGGTTTTTGGCGTGTCAGCTGTTGGGTCGGGTTTTAATAAACCTTGCTTTTCGGCGCTTGCAATATAAGGTGAAAAGTCGTTGTTTAATCGGTTGTCGTTTGATTTTTTATACTTGCTTAAAAGGCCGTAAAATTGCTGGTTGTCAATTTTTGCTAAGGTCATTGTCTTGGGCGCATGCTGGAAGAATGCAGATAGGGCTTGATCTTCTGCGTTATCGCTTAGTGCCAATTTTTTTAACCATAAAGGCATCGCTATTTGTTTGTCGCGATAGCGAGGGGCCAATTGCTCAAATAGCGCATTGAGATCTGTGTATTTCTCGGGTACGCAATTAATAACTTGCGTAATGTCGTTTTCGTGTGTGGCGCTGTGTGTCGTCAATAAATGCTGGCTAATGGTATGTGCTGCGATATCTACGGGTAACCAAGGTTCGCTAATGGCTGTGATTGGCAATGCGTTAATTCGCTCGCTAGCGGCTATTATTTTCCAGACTAAGTCTTTAGCATTAATAAAGCCTGTGCGTGTTTCACCAACAACACGGGGTAGGCGATATATGCAGCTTTTTACACCAAAGGCTTGTGCTTGCGCGATGAGTGATTCCGAAGCCCATTTACTTTGTTGATAACCGTCGTTTAAGCCTTCATGCCAAGCAATGGTTTGTTCTGGCAGTGGCAAGCTTGCACCAATGGCAATGGTAGATACGTAATGCAATGTTGCATTGGCCTGTGCGGCAATACGTAAGCAGTCGATGGTCGCGCTAACATTGGCAGCGGCAAGTGAGTCATAGCTGCGCACAATACTTGTAATTGCTGCGTTGTGTACGACAGCATCAATATTGTCTGCAAGCTTATTAAAGTCTGTTTGGCTTAAGCCAAATAGTGGTGCTTCAATAGATCCTAATATTAAGTGAATGCGTGCATTTTTTGTTAACGCCGGTAGGTTTTGTGCGCGGCAGGCGTGTGCTATTTTTTCCCATGCGTGCTGTTGATTGTTGGCGCGGATTAAACACGTAATATTGGCTGATGTTGTTGTCAGTAAATGGTGTAGCAATTGAATACCGACAAAACCACTGGCACCGGTTAGGAAGATATTGCTTAAGGTTGTTGGCTTGGCGCATTTTGTAGCCTGGGGAAAGTTGCTAGGTAAACGCAGGCTTTTAATAATGCTGTTGCCATCACTCGGAGTGCTCCGGTGCTTTGGCACCCCATTCGCGTTTAAAGCCTCTTGTTCCTTATGATTAAAGTTGGGTAGTAACGGGGCTAGCGCTTCGGCTAATGTACTTGCCGTTGGATGTTGGAATAATAAGCTAACGGGTACATCACACTGTAATTGTGCGCTCAAACGCGTAGCAATTTGCAAAAGCTGTAGCGATTGACCACCAAGTACAAAAAAGTCGTCTTGTGAGCTTATAGTGTTTTGTGTAAGCCCAAGCACTTCTTGCCATATTGCCAATATGTTTTTTTCAATAGATGAGTATTCGCGAGTGTCTTCTTTTTCTGAATTGCTGGTTTTATGTTCAAGTTGATGCTGATGATCGGCTATAAAATTGTTGAGTAATTGCTTTTTATCAACTTTACCTGATGGCGTTTTAGGAAGAATGTCGCAAAATATCCATTGCTGTGGAACCATAACGGCAGGTAATTTTTGGCTCACCGCTTGCCGAAGTGTTGTGGCATCAGGAATTTTTTGGCTTGTATTATGAGAAGGGCTGTTTGCAATATATGCAATAATGCGTGGCGTTGCTAAGCTGGGCGTACGGCTAGAAGCACTAGCAATTTTGGCGATAATTACAGCCACTTCGCTGGCGTTAGATTCCTGCAGTAAAGTCGATTCAATTTCGGCCGGGTTAATTCGTTGCCCGCTAATCTTTATTTCGTTATCAATCCTGCCTAAGTATTCAATGTTGCCATCGGCATTAATGCGGGCTCTATCCCCTGTGCAATAAATAGGAAGTGCAGCCTCTGCTCCACCAAGCGCCAGTTGTGTAAAGTAGGTTTGGGTTTGTTCTGGGTTATTCAAATAACCTTGCGCTAACGACTGGCCAGCAATAACAAGCTCGCCATCTTCCCCTTTTTGTGCCAACTGAAATAGGCGTTTATTATCTTTCGTGAATCCCGAGTTTGTACGAACAATGAGTAATTGTCTATTCGGTAACGGGCGGCCAATAGATAGCGTGAAGTTAGCTTTGTGCTTGTTTACAACGTTTGGGCTTATGGCTGCGGTTGTGCCTAATTGCGCGCAGCTGGCGACAACGGTTGTTTCACTTGGCCCGTAAGTATTGAGTAGTTTTATTGGCTTCTTTGATGGCAATGCTTGGTAGCTTTTTACACGCTCCTCCAAAGCTGCTTCACCACCTATAATTACGGTGTGTAAGGCCGAGGGCAATAAACTACTCTGTTGGCTGCAGTAAAAAACCCATTCGTGCCAAAATGCTGTGGGTAAGTCGAGTACTGATATGGATAGCGCTTCGCAGTAATGGTTAAATGCAGCCATTGAATCGAGCATATCGTCGTTGCGAATAACTAATGTTGCCCCAGTGCATAGGGTAATAAAAATTTCTTCTATGCAGGTGTCAAAATGCATTGGTGCAAAGTGTAATACACGGTCTGATGCTTTTATTTGGTAGACATCGTTAGCACTACTAATGAAATCGTTCAATGCCTGTTGATCAATCATGACCCCTTTAGGCTGGCCTGTAGAGCCCGATGTATAAATGCCATAGGCTAATCGTGAGCTTGAATCTTGCTCTTTGTTAATCAGGTGCTCGAAGAACGCATTGGCATTAATACGTGAGTGCATTGCGAACTGCTTAATGCTCTCAAGTGCTACTATCGATATTGCTGTTTCAGCTTTTAAGGTGTAGCCACGCTGGTTAACAGCTGGATGCTGAGTATCAAAAATAGCAACCTTAGGTTTGGCATCTTTAATAATTTTTAAATTTCGCGCTTGTGGGCCGGTTGGGTCAATAAAAATAAACTGAGCATTAAGCGCGAGGCAGGCAAAAGATATAACAATGGACCAAGGCCCGCGTGGTAGTGCCACAATGACGCTATCACCAGAGTGTACACCTTGCTGTGCTAACGTTTGAGCACAATCGACAATATAAGTGCCTAATTGCTGGTAGCTTATTGTTTGTCTTGAGGGTAGCGCGTTTGGGTCTGTAGATATTGCCTGATCTTCTGACTTATCGTTACCATCGTTAATAGGGGTATCGTCAAAATACTCTAGGGCTACTTTGTCAGGATCGTTTTGAATTGCAGCGTAGAGTGCACTTAATGCACAAGTAGAAGGCTCTTTAGTTTTTTCCCCTATTAGCCAAGAAGTAACATTGCGATTGACTTGTAGTGGTGTGTGACCTTGCTGCTCAATAATTTTTTCGCTAAGGGTTAAAAATCGATCCATGTAAGCTTCTAATTGCTCTGAATCGTAAAGGTTTGGGTTTGCATCTAAAAGAAAAAGAAGGTCGCCTTGGCTTGTTAGGGAAAATGAAAAAGAAATATCCTCAACTGGGCCTGCAGATATGGGGTGAATAATTGTCTTAGCTGCTGAGAATTTAGGCGCGCGGTCAAAAGGCATAACATTGACTACAGGGCCAAAAGCCCGCAAAGGCGTGGCAGTATTATCCATTGCATGCTGAGATTGTTTTAAATGGGCATTAAGCTGTTCATAGCGGTAGCGGTTATGTTTTTTGCTTTCGACCAATTGATGGCACACCTTTTTAAGCAGTGTATTAAAAGTGCTAACTCCGCTTAGATCTATAGGCAGTGGAACAATGTTCATGACCATGGCTGGTATTTTTAAGGCTGCTGAGCCCATGCGATTCATCACAGGTTGGCCCAAATTAATGTATTGTGAGCCTGTATGTTGAAAGATAAAGGCAGCAACGAGTGCATTTAAACCATGGGCCCAGTGGCACGGGTTCTGTGGCTCGCTATTATGCTGGCATAAACCGTTGAATTGCTCTAGCCAAGCTTGTGGTATTTTTCGCTTTGCGCGCAATGCTTGCTGGGTGAAATTTAAAGCGGATGACTTTTTAACTGTTAAAGTAACTGGCGCAGGCTTGTTTTTTAAAAGTTTTAGCCAGTAGTCTTTATCCTGAAGATAAGCCTCTGAGTTCTGATATTGCTGGTCTGTTGTAACCAGCTGTTTATAGCCTTCTACCGATTCTTGCCATTGAACTTTGGCGGGCAATTGCGGGGCGCGATAATGTGCAGCAACGTGCTGACCAATAATGGAATAAGAAAAACCATCGCAAGCAATATGATGGATCATCAAAAACCATGCGTAATGGTTTTCGGCCAGTTTAATTAATGTACTGCGATAGGGTGGTTCTTTATCTAGCTGTATAACATTTTGTAACTGCTCTTGAGCCCACTGTTTAGCATGCGATAAGGCAGAATTTTTACTGTCTTGTATTTGGCTTTGGGCATCATATAGCGTTGTTATTTCTTCGGGGGGTATTAATGTTTGCTCTGCTTGCCCGTCAATAGCAAAAAATCGGGTGTTAAGTGGTGCGCAATTTTTTAGTACTTCATTGATGGCATTTAATAATCGCTGAGGTTCTACTGATGAAAATTCAATGAGCTCGGCGGTGTTGTAATGTGGTGAGTTTGGCGTTAGTTGTTGCCCCAGCCATATTCCCATTTGCGCTAAACTTAGCGGGTAGGTAGGTAGCGCAGGGTGATTTGTTTGCGGCGCTTCGTTGATGTCGCTGGCTGTATTTGCTGGCATTGTTGTTCTCCTAGGCTGTTTCTGTAGCCGCAGGTTGTGCGCTAGCGCTTAATAAACTTGACCAATCATTTACTGTGGGGGTATCGGCCAGATCAATAAAGTCCACATTGGCGCCAGCGTTGCGCCACTGATCAAGTAGGCTCATTAAGCGGATAGAGTCCAGCCCTACATCCATCAAATTATCGCTAGCTTCAAAATCATCGGGGTGTATCTGCAGTGCTTGGGCAATTTGCCGTTGTAATTGGGCTGGAGAAAATACAGCTTGTTGATTTTGTATGGCGCTATCTTTTTGTTGTACTTTAGTCGTGTTTGCAGTTGATGGTTGGATGCTGTTAAGTGCTTCGCTTAAAGGTATTACTGAGCCGCATCGGCCAGCAATATATTGGCGAGCCATTTTATGTTCTTCTTCGCTAAAATCGGCACAGGCATCTTCAATAACAAAACACTGAATGTCGCGCATAAAGCCTTCGAGGCAGGTGCTTAAAATACCAATGTGCGCATAAACACCGCAAATGACGAGCTGGTCTTTGTTGTTATCGCGCATCCATTGCTCTAAGGGTGTGCGTTGAAAAGCACTGTAGCGCCATTTTGTAAATTGTAGCGCGCTTGCACTAGGGCTTAATTCGTTAATTATTCCGGTGGCCTTTGGCTCGTTTGACTGGGTGTTATCCGCACTTAAGCCTGGCCCCCAAAAGTCGGTAAGCAGCGCTCGGTCCTGAGGTGTTTGGTTTGGAGGTTGAGCAGTATAAACAGCCGTAATCCCTGAATTTTCACTCTTGTTTATTAATGTTTGACAATTGTGAATAACGTTTTTAATGGGAGCCTGTGTTCTATCATAGAAGTCGACAAAATAATTTTGCATATCGTGAACAAGTAGGACCGCGCGCGAAGGGTTAATTTTCCAGTCGACACGGTTTGTGATGGGCGTGCAAGCCGAAGTAAGGTCGTATGATGAAATGCGAGGTATGGCCATGATATGTTCCTACAAGTAATGAGTTTTGTGCGGTAGCTGTGTACAAAGCTGATTAATATGAATTAGCAATAGATGTTTAGGTGAGCGCTGCATTGATTTCTGCTAGCTGCTGATTAATGCGTTGTCGTAAAGCCTTTTTGCTGACTTTGCCAAAGTGTGTTTTAGGGAATTTATTAATCATTTCTATTCGATCTGGATACTTGTATTCGGCCAAATCTTGTTCGCGTAAAAAACGCTTTATCGTAATAAGGTTTATGCGGGTATTATCCTGTGTGATGACATACGCACAGCTGCGCTCACCGAGATATTCATCATCCATTGCAACAACAGCGGCATCGATTATTGCGGGGTGCTTAAGTAATTGTTCCTCGACTTCGGCTGCGGAAACTTTTTCGCCACCGCGATTAATTTGATCTTTGTGGCGGCCTTCAACAACGAGATAACCTTCGGGCGTTAGGCTGACAATATCGCCGGTTCGATAGAATCCATCAGGGGTAAAAGCTTGTGCGTTGTGACTGGCTGCGCGATAGTAACCGCGAATAGTGTAAGGGCCCCGAGTTAATAAATGGCCAGCTTCGCCAATGGGTAGCGGTTGATCGTTGTCATCAACAATAACTATTTCGTCATCAATAGAAATGGGCTTGCCCTGGGTATTCAGTACAATATCGTCAGTGTCATCAAGGCGTGTATAGTTCACTAAGCCTTCTGCCATACCAAACACCTGTTGCACTTGGCATTTAAACGCTGCTTTAAGCTTTTTTGCGGTAACCGCGCTAAGCTTTGCCCCACCCACTTGGAGCACGGCTAGGCTCGTTAAATTGCTGGCTTTATTGGCAGTGTTGGAAGCTGCCGCAGATGTGTTTTGTTGGTGCTGTAGCCAAGCTATAGCAAGGGGTGGTACTAGCGCGCAATGCGTAACTTGGTGCTTTTCTATAAGGTTAAACGCATGCTTTGCTTCACTAATCGCGCTAAAAATAATGCATCCACCGGCTTCGAGTACGCCCAGTAAACCCGGTGAGCTAAGGGTGAAGTTATGCGCTGCAGGTAAAACGGCTAAATAACGAGATTGAGATGTCAAACCGCCAAGTTTTACGCTTTCGCGAATGCTGTAGTAATAATCGTTATGGCTGCGAGGAATTAATTTAGGCACATTGGTGGTGCCGCCGGATAACTGCAATAGTGCGATCTTGTCGGCATTTATTGTACTTTGGCGAATATGTATATTGGCGGTATAAAGCGTATTGAGTAAGTGAATGTGCTCGTTATTACTGTGCGTGGGCGTATCGAACTCGCAGGTTTTAGGTACCGCAATAATATGGCGAACTAATTCGGTTGCTTCACTGTAATGGTTAAAGCCGCCAACACTTTTTAATGTTTGCTTTAACGGTTTTGTTACAGCCTTATTGAATTCGAATGTGGCATAGCCAATAAAAGCTTTGGCATTACTGTGGCGAATAAAATGGTTTAATTCCGTTGCGCGATGTGCCGGCAGTGCCAGCACGGGTACCGCGCCAATATTTATTAAAGCAAAAAAAACTTCAATAAAGGCGCTTTGATTTGGTAACTGCACAACCACATTGTCGCCAGCGTTAATGCCAAGCGCTTGAAAGCTTGCCCCTAATTGTTGTGTGCGATGCCATAACTGCTGGTAGCTCCATTGTTGATCTCCGTCGATTATTGCAATGGCATCGGCGCTTTGCTGGGCTTTTTTTTGCAAAATTAGAGCAAGGCTTTCATCGCGCCAATAACCTTTGTTGCGATAAGCCTCTGCGACATCTGCCGGCCAAGGCGTTATGTCGCGCTCTACCGGCTGATTTGCTAAAGCGGAGGGCTTAGACATAGCGCTTTGCGAACCGGCTGAACTCAAAGCGCTATTCATTGCTTTGCTCCTTGTGCGGTATTCATTTCGGCTCCCATGGCATTTAGCATGGTGTTGAATTTAGCGCCTGTTTCGAGTGTTTCTTTTTCGGGACTAGAGCCTGTAACAATACCCGCGCCGGCATAAAGTCGAATTTTGCAATCTTCTACTTGTGCACAACGAATGGTAACAACCCATTCGCCGTCGCCTTCGCTGTTGCACCAACCAACCATGCCAGTAAATAAGTTGCGATCGTAATCTTCGAGTGCTTGTATTGCTTCGAACGCGGCTTGTGTTGGGTAACCGCATACCGCTGGGGTGGGGTGCATGGCAAGGGCGAGGGTGAGGGCGCTTGCCTGAGTGTCTTTTAATTCCCCTTCAATTTGAGTGCCTAGATGCCACATTGTCTCGGTTGATACTAATGAGGGTACATCGGGAATGTGTAAGTGTTTACAAAAAGGCGTAAGCGCTTCTTTAATGGCTTTAATCACAAGCGCATGTTCGCGCAGATCTTTCTCGGAGCATAAAAGCTGCTCTGCGCGGGCGTTATCCAGTACGGGGTCTTGGCTGCGAGGTTCTGAACCGGCTAGTGGATGGGCGTACACGCGGTTACCCTTTCGGGCGATTAAAAGCTCTGGGCTAGCGCCAACTAACGTGTGCACGCGCTCACTGCTTTCTAACCCTTTAAGGTCGATTGCAAAGGTAAAGCCTTGAGTATTTTTGAGCGCGAGATTTTTTAGCAATGCATGGGTGTTAGGTGGTGTGGGGTAGTCAACTTCCAGTGTGCGAGATAGAACAACTTTTTCCAGTTCTCCGCGGGCAAAACGCTCAAGTGCATTTTGAACGCTACGCTTAAAAATAGAGGGTGCGGGCTGTTGCGTAATGGCCCCTGGTTGCTCGCTAATGGCTTCTTTTTTTAATGGCGTTAAAGTTTTTAAGTGTTCTAAGCCTATGGCAGTGGCAACATTTGTGCTAACGCGTAAATGCGCTGGACGCTTTACGTCAAAAGGAACTGCGCCAATAACAACCGGATTATTAAAACCTAGCTCTTTGGCAAAACGCAGTGATTCACAAGCTTGCTCTGCTAAGTTTTTTGTTCCTGCGACTAATAAACTGGCAAAAGGGGGCTTGGCTAATAAAGTGTTTTCTTTTGAGGTGAAAAACACATCGCTATGGGCACAGTATTGTTCGATTAAGGGCTGACTAAGGCTTGAAACGCCCGATAAATTGTTAACCTGTTCTGTAATTGGTTGCATAGATAACTCTCCTCTAATTTAGTGGATAAAGTACGTCTTCTGTAATGGCGCTATAGGTTTGGCTTAGATGCGGTTGTATTTAACACTGCCGCAAGGGGTCCATTAGCGGCAGTGCTTAATGCATTGGGTTTAGGTCGGGAATCCTTTGGGGCCGCAATGCAAGGTTTTTGGGTGCTTATTGTGGTGTAACTTCAAGGGTCAAAAAGAACGCGTAAATATCTGTATTGCTCACCTTGTTGGCATCAGAGTTTTTCGATCGGCTTGGTAGTGAAAGCTCGCCTTCAATTAAATAAAGTCCTGGCTCTGACCATGTAATACTGAATTCCCCTTTCTTGTTGAGGGTGGGGGTTTCAGTATTACGTTGGTTGCGGTAGCGAGTATTGTGGTGAGTGATTTTTAAATCTACCGATTCTTGCAGGTCTTTATCTGTAATGGCTTTACCATTAAATAATAACGTGTATTTAGCGGCTTCTTTTGCAAATAGCTCGTTAGGGTGGGTATTGTGCTTTAGCTCTAAGCCTCTACCCGTTGGCGCAATGGCTTTATTGCTAAGATCGTTTCGGGTAACGTAGGTATGAATATCGTTATAGATACGCAATGTCTTTAGCTCTGTTGCACCGTTGGGTAGTTTTTCTTTTACGTGCTCTAGTGGGCCGAACAAACGACTCGGTGTGCCATCGCTCTTTTTGAATAAGGTGACATCTACCGGGTTTTGAATAACATTAACGCGGTAGGTGCCTGAGTGTTCCAATGTAAGGGCTGTGGCGCTTTTACGGCCTAGGTTTACCATGGGTAAATCCGCGCCGGTTTTGCCATCGGGTGTAATAACATTTACACGCGTTGAATTCAGCATTTTTACCATGGGGTTATTGCTTTGATCTTCACCTTTGCTGGCTTCGGCTTTGTCGTTAAGCGCTTGAATGGGAATGCCACCAAGAGGAAGGTCTGGGTGGAAAATATCATTAGAAATACTAAAGTCGATGCTTACCATCGGGGCTTTATCGCCAGATAAGATACTGTGGCTGGGAATAACCCACCGGCTATGGCCGAATGCCGAGCTGCACAGTAGTGTGGAGCATAGACCAAGAGCAATAGCTCCTAAATGCATGCCTTGTTTACTCTTGCGTATTACATGTTGATTTTGGCAACTTGCCGGTAGTGTCTTAATAAACATAGGGCACCTAGTTAAAAGTTTTCGGTAATTGAATTGTGGTTTGGCCTATTTCGCCATCAGCGGGAATTGTTATTGTGCTGCCTGCGCTATCTTGCGTGAACATAATTGGTTGCCGAATATAAGTTCTATCACCCTCTTCGCGCACCATTTCAATATTCAATAACAACTCATCGAGTTTGATGGTTTTCCCTTTGTTGTCTTTGCCATCCCACTGTAATGAATAAGTACCAGGCTTTTGTGTGGCGCCGCTAAGGCCGTCTAAGCTTTGAGCGTTGTGCAATTTGCGGCCTAGTTTTCGCCACCATTGGCGCATATCTTTTAGCCATGTTTCGTCGTCGTACCATACCGCCAGTGTTTTAATGGGTTTTCGGTTTGTATCTTCTAGCCACACGGCCACAAATGGGCGATGGTAAGGTGATGCATCAATGGTTGGTACGGTTATAGTGATATCTAATGCGTTTTTTTCTTTGGCATAAGATGGCATTGTCGTGAGCGGTAAAAGCAACAGTGTAATGCTGCACAAGTGCAGACACCGCTTAATTGTGCGTATTGGTTGAATCATTTTCATTATTCCACTCCAGTTAATCGTGGTACCCATATCCAATACAATAATATTGGGGTTATTAAACCGATGAATCCACAGATAAGGCCTGTACGTCGATATTTTTTGTTTTGCAATAAAATAAATAAACCCGCGACAGAAAATAACAGCATAGCCGCCGCGCTAATATCAATAACCCAAGACCATACAATGCCAGTGTGACGACCTTTGTGCAGGTCGTTCATTATGGTTAGCCATGAGCCTTTTCGGTATTCCAGTTCCATTCTTTGCTCATCAAAAAGCAATATGGCGCTGGCATATCCGGCGGGTAATTTGTAATCAAAAATAATTTCGCCTGCGTCCTCATCCAGTGCAATATCATTAACAGGGTGCAAGTTGTAGGTATTTTTTAAGTGTTGCCTTAGTGCATCTAAGGGAGGATCTGCAAAAAATGTTTGGGAACTTTCTTCAAGTAGCGTATGGATATTCTCGGGTAGCGTCATTTCTACAACGTGATCGGAATGCTGTTGCTTAAGCCAATCGTTGTGATTAAGCGCAATGCCTGTAATGCAAAAAAGAGCGAGCAGTATGAGTAATGCCATCGATAAATAAACATGCACCACACGAGCTAAAGAAAACCAGTAACGCAAGTTGCTGCGTGGCCGAGCCTTAGCTCGCGCAGCGCTAGGCCTTTTTTTATCTGCCTGCAAACGGCTATACACTAAAAAACAGTAATAAGGCGCAGAAAGTTTCATGAATATTGATGCCCTAACCTCTAAGAAATAGCGCCAGCGTATGAGTCACTTCAGTATAAGTAAGTACACTGGCGCTAGGCGTCGTTAAAACTGGTAAGAAACACTACCTTTAATATTTCGGCCGGGCTCGTAATCAGTTAGGAATAGCTCGCCAAATACGGGGTGAAAGGAAACCCCTGTGCGCGACGCTTGCGACGCGTAGTATTCGTCAAATAAGTTGTCTATCCCGAAAGTCAGAGCTAAGCCTTCAGCAAATTTAGATGGGGTCCAGCGGACAGAAATATTGTGTACGCTATAGCCGTCTTTTTCGTTATTCAACGTTGCGCCGTCTAGGTCTTTTCCTGCTGGCAAGCTGCTAACATGCATTACGTCGTAATGAAATTTTAAGTCGGCTTCCGGAATAGCGTAGTCAATCATTAAGCTAAAGGTATCGCCTTGCTTCCGATCGGTGCGGGCGCCGTCGAAACCTTCTTGGGCAATAATTTGCTCATTGCCGTCGTCATCAAGTACTGGTGCGCCGGCACGGTCCACCACGAGGTAATCCATTTCGGCGTATTCTTCAAAAGCAGAAAGTTTGCTATCGACTGATGAGTAAGTCAGTAAAATATCGAGGTTATCGGTGGCATAGCCCCAGTAAGCCTCTAAACCGCGTAAACGCATGTTACCGATGTTGTCTTTAGGGAAGGGCGCTTCGTACAGTGTGTAATTAATATAATCGTAGATGTAATCTTCAATAACGGTTTCAAAGGCAGTAAAACCTGCGCTAAAAGCAGAGCCTTGATAAGCGAGGCCAAATTCGGTATTCATGCCTGTTTCTGGGTCGATGTCAGCGTTGTAAACATCACCGGCACCAGCGCCATTAAATACCTCAGAAAGCTCTGGGCCTTTAAATAATTGCGTCGCGCTCGCGTTGAACGTTAGGCCTTTATCGAGTTGGTATTCTAGTGCTAAAGCGAATGTGGGTTCGCTAAAGCTATCGTCAATTAAGTGGCTTTTAATATCCCAGGTTTCGTAACGTACACCCGGTGTTATGGCGAGCTTATCGGTAAGGGCTATTCTATCTTGAATAAAAACGGCTGAAGAGGTTGCTTCTTCTGTGGCGGTTGAAAGCTGATTACCGTTTTCACCGAAGGCATAATATTCGGTGTCATATGCAATAACATCAACACCATAGGTAATTTCGTGGGTGATGTTATTGCCAAGCGAATGCGATGCCAAAATGTTAAAGCCATTATTGGTTGCTTCGCCTGTTTGCAAATAAGTTGCACCGCCGCGGCCTTTACCTAATTCGTTGCGCTCAAGCGTGCTGATATTGCTATATATTGCAGCTTCTACGCTACTGTTATCCCAATCGCCGTTGTAATTAAGGGTAAGTGTGTCGCGGGTAAATTCTGTTGGTAGCAATACCGATTCCCCGTTGCCAATGGCTACGTCTGTGGCTATGCCCATATCTGGGCGCGAGCTGTAATCACCTTCGTCTTTGTAAGCTTCATAGCCAATTTTAAAGCGTTGGTTGTCTGTAATATCAACACCAACTTTTAATAGGGCGTCGAATAAATCACCTTCTAAACCGCGTACTTTGCCGTCGGTGTTTTCAATAACTTGACCGTCGGCATCTTTAATTTCGCCACCACCTACTTCGTAGTTGTCGCGGGCAACGCTATTAACGTAACCCAAAATATCCACAACTGGGCCAAGTTGCGCGTACAGGCTGCCAGATAGGTTCGTGTAATCATTGCTTGCTACGGTAGTGTTAATGCGCCCGCCAAATTGGTTATCTGGGTTGAGTAAGTCTTTGGCCGATCGAGTTTCAAAACGCGCTACACCACCAAGGCCGCCGTTAATAACCGAGTTATTACCCACTTGAATATCTGCAGATTGCAAAATGTCTGAGTGAATTTGTAAGTTACCCATGTGGTGGAACATATAGGTATTTTGGTTGGCACCGTCTACGCTAATGCGCAGGTTTTTATCATCAAGGCTTCGAATAGTAATGCGTTGGTTGAGTGAGTGCGCGCCGCCAACATCAACACCGGGAATCACGCGCAGTAGGTCGCTAAGGTGGTCGGCCTGTCGAATGGCGATGGCTTCTTGGCCGAGGTCGATTGAGGTGGCTTTTACTTCTGTACCCCAGATGTAAATTTCTTCAATAGGGGGATTTTGTGCATTCGCTGAATCGCTTTGTGCAAGGGCATTAACGCTGAGAGAGCAAAGCAAGCCGGCGCTAATGCTACTGATTGCTGTGGCTAGGGGGGATTTTTTTAACGGGTACAACATGAAAGCTCCTGGAATTGTGCGCAAATTAGCAATTCGCGTACTACTTATCTAAATGAGAATGATTTACAATTGCAGCGGATTTTACGTAGCCAAGTAGCAGAGATCTAGGAGATTGCGTTATGCAAAACAACCAAAGTGATATGCAAGATGGTCTGGTGGCGCTGTCGCAGCCGCCGGCTGCTAGCTCGGTTTTGCCTGTCAGTGTGCAGCGGTTAGAAAAAATGGCGGCTAAGGCAGGGCAGCACTACAGCCTTGCTTGTTTACAAACTGGTGCAGTGAATGGCAAACAAGTGCTAACCGAAGAAGAGGCTGCAACGGTATTAGATGGGCAAGTTGTTATGCAGGATGCCGGCGATGCTTTAATGGTGCACACAACCGATGCCGTTGCCGATAAGGATTGGATTGCAGAAATAGATTTGCCGGCAGGGCTTATCTTTTGTTTTGTGGATGATGGCGAGCTTAGGTTTAAGCTAGATGGGCAGGACTATCACTTTGACGCAGGCGCAAACCACAATATAGATACGGCTGATTGCAATAGGAAGTGCAATAGTAAGTGCAATAGGAAGTACAATAACAATTGCTTTTTATTACAGTTAAATAAGCCCGCTAGGCTAACGCGCTATATTGTGGCGGGCATTAAAACCAAAAAGCTAAATGTCACCGCTAGCCGCACTTGGCTTGCAAGGCATTTGTTGTCTGGCGAGGCTAGCGATAACAATGCGGGCAAATTGTTGTCGCTGCCGCTGGCGCACGGTGAAGTGTTGCGCTGGCAAGCTGGGGCTGCTTTAACGCAGGCGGCGCTGCAATTGTTACGCTGCAGCCAACAATCTAATCATCATTCAGAAGGCAGCTATCTTTTAGCCGATAATTCGCCCTTAGGGTGCTTGTTGTTACAAGGGCAGGCTACCCAGTGTTTGGCGTTAGCCTTAAATGAAGGTTTACAGCTGCAGCAAAAAGCAGCGTGTAGCGCGCCCCAAGCGAATGCTATACAGCAGCGCTTTATGACGATTGTTGAACGTTATGTTCACAATGCTGGTGATGCCACAATATTAAAGGCGGCCGCAGGGCCTGTGAATAACGAGCTTAATATTCGCAATATTGCCAAGGAATTAGGCATGAGCGTGAGTGCGGTGCAGCGTTTAGCGAAGCAAGTATTGGGGGATAGTGTTGTTAATTATATTCGTTCTAAAAAATTGGATATTGCGCGCAAAGCCCTGGAATCTGGCTCAATGACTATTGGTGAAGTCGCCTACCAAGCGGGCTATAAACATTCGTCCAATTTTGCGATTGCCTTTAAAAAAGCGTTTGGTATTTCGCCAGGGGCGCTGAAAAACTAATAATATTTATACGCGCTTAACTTTTCGTTTGCGCCGGTGGCTGGGTTTTTGTTGCTGTGCTATGGCCCATTCGATGTGTTCTTGCACCATTGCGCTTGCGGATACTGCCTTTTCTTTAAGTGCAGTTAAAATAGCTTCTTCGGCTGGGGCATTACCTAAGCCTACGGCTAAATTTCGTTGCCAGCCTTCATAGCCTATACGACGAATAGCCGAGCCCTCGGTGTTTTTAAGAAAGGTGTGTTCGTCCCATAAAAACAGTGTGAGTAGGTCGCTATCATCGAGTTGGTGGCGCGGTAAAAAGTCTGGCTCGGCGCTAATGTGAGCATATTTGTTCCACGGACAAATGGCTTGGCAATCGTCGCAGCCAAATACCCGGTTACCCATAGGCTCGCGGAATTCTTCGGGAATGGCACCTTTGTTTTCAATGGTTAAATAGCTAATGCAGCGCCTAGCATCCAGCGTGTATGGCTCGGGAAAAGCATCGGTAGGGCAAACTTTTAAACACGCTGTACAGCTGCCACATAAATCTTCTGTTTTTCGATTATCAACAGGCAAAGGCAAGGAGGTAAATATTTCTCCTAAAAAAAACCAGCTACCGGCTTCACGCTGTAAAACCAGAGTGTTTTTGCCTATCCAACCCAAGCCGGCTTTTTCGGCCAGTGGCCTTTCTAGTACGGGGGCGCTATCGACAAAGGCGCGCTGGGTGGGTTCGGTTAAGCCGGCGGCTTGCGCTGCGTTATTAATTTTTTGGGCGAGGGTGGCTAAGCGCTTGCGCATTAATTTATGATAATCGCGGCCCATCGCGTAGCGAGCAATATAAGCTTTGTTGGGTTCTTTGAGTATTTTTATGTGAGCACTATTTTGTGGTAAATAATTAAGGCGCACAGAAATAATGCGCGCAGTGCCCGGCAGTAAAGATTCTGGTGTGTGGCGCATGTCGCCGTGGTCGGCCATCCACGCCATTTCACCGTGGTGGCCATCGGCTAGCCACTGCAATAATTTTTCGCGGTAGCCATCCAAGTTAGTATCACAAATGCCAATATCGTCTAGCCCCAGCTCGGCGCCCCATTGTTTAATAGAGTTGGCCAGCTGGGTGTAAAAATCTGTTGTTACGATTTCAGACATGGGCTATTTTTTTACAGTAATTTCGTAAAGATCGGTTCGGCGATCTTTAAGGTTGCGTACAGAGCCTTCACTGTGAAGTATTTTTAATTTAGACATATCTAAATCGGAAAACAGTAGCATTTCGGTATTGGGTGTTGCTTCGTTTAATACCGCATCGTGCGGGAAGGGGAAGTCGGAGGGGGTTAGTACCGCCGATTGGCTGTATTGCACATCTAAGCTTTCTACCTCAGGCAGGTTACCAACGCTGCCGGCAATGACTACATAACACTCGTTTTCAATGGCGCGCGCTTGGGCGCAATGGCGCACGCGTAAGTAGCTGTTTTTGGTGTCTGTCCAGAAAGGGACAAATAAAATGTCGAGCCCTTGCTCGGCCATTATGCGCGACAGCTCGGGGAATTCCACATCGTAACAAATAAGAATGCCAACGCGGCCGGCATCGGTTTGGAAGACTTTAACCTTATCGCCGCCGCGAATCACCCAGTCGTTGGCTTCGTGTGGCGTAATATGAATTTTGCGTTGTTCGTCGACTTGCCCATTGCGGTGGCAAAGGTAAGAGACATTGTAAATTTCATTGCCTTCGGCCAGTGGCATAGAGCCGGTAATAATGTTGGCGTTATATTCAATAGCCATGCGTGACATATCATCGCGCAGTTGGGTTGTGTATTCGGCAAGGTGGCGAATGGCGGCTGTTTGTGAGGGTTGTGGGCTTAATGCCATTAGTGGTGCATTAAAAAATTCGGGGAATAGAATAAAGTCGCTTTGGTAATCCGATACCGTATCTACAAAAAATTCAATTTGCTCGAGCATGGCTTTGTAAGAGTCAACGGCACGCATTTGCCACTGCACCGCGCCAACGCGCACTATGGATTTTGGTGTGTCTAATACGCTATCGCGCGGCTCGAATAAAATATTGTTCCACTCGAGCAAGGTGGCGTAGCCTACGGATTTTTCGTCTTCAGGTAAGTACTTTTTAAGTAGCCGCTTAACTTGGAAATCGTTAGACAATTGAAAGCTTAATATAGGGTCGTAAATGCGTTTGTCGTCTACCTCGCTAATGTATTGCATTGGCGATAGGGTGTTGCTGTGTTGATGGTAATTAGGGATGCGGCCGCCGGCTAAAATTGCGCGCAAGTTATATTGCCGGCACAGCTCTTTGCGGGCGTCGTAAAGCCTGCGCCCCAAGCGTAAGCCGCGATGGCTTTGGGCGATAACCACATCTAGGCCGTAGAGCGCATCGCCTTCGGAATTGTTGTTAACTTGGTCGTTGGCGTCGACAATATCTTCGTAAGTATGCGGGTTGGAAAAACGTGCATAGTCAACTTGTACACTTAACGCTAAGCCCACTAAGTGGTTGTCGTCCAATATCCCAATTTGCCCTTCGGGGAATTCTTGAATTAAATATTCGATGGTATGGCTCGGCCACGCGCCGCCCAATTCAGCATAGACTTCGTCCATTAAAGCTTTAACTTGCGGGTACATCTCTAACGACAGGTTGCAAATTTCTAAACGCGTTTGCTCGGTGGACATAAAATTCTCGTTATTTAAAGAGGGGGTAAGGCTTGCTCAAAGGCGAGTTAGCCGCGTTAATATCACGGTTTGCCAGCAACAACAAGTTGCGCGGGCTAATGTGGTTGGCGCAAAACTGTTGCAGGCTAACGCTATAGCCTTGTTCTTCGAGAAAAACCGCTTTATCCAGCGCTAGCCACAACTCAAGCGGCCGCCTAAAGCAGTGTCGAATGGCATCGTGGCGCATCATTTGTAGGCGTTCTTGTTGGCCTTGTGCTTCAAAAGCTGGCCAGTCGATTGTTGCTGGCAGGTTAACTTGGTGCTTGGGCGCAGCCCATTGGCAAAACTGTTCAAAATTATCGTGCGACTGCTTTTGTTTTGACGGCAAATTTTTGTACGGAGTGCCCGGCTGAAGCGTTTGGCGCAGGGCTTCGTAACCTAAGCGCCAATTTAATTCGTTTGCCCGTTGTTCGCGTTCGCGGTTACCTGCAGTAATTTGGTTTTGTTGGGCCAAACGCAGCGCTTGTAAATTAAGGCTGGCCGGTAAAGCGGTTGCTTGGGCGGCTGTACAAAGCGCTTGGTAGTGTGTGGCTTGTTGCCGGTGATAACAGCAAGGCGCTAAGGCAATTGTGCTGGCTTTATGCTGGGTTGCTGTGTGTAAAAAGTGGCAGTGCAGCTCGCCGCATGCATGCAGTGCCATCCAGTGTGGTGCTTGTGTTGCGCACTGGATTGTACCTTGGGCTGTAGTTGCCGATAGCGGTAATTTGTGGATGTCCGCATTGATGAACTGTTGCGGTAGCTTGAGTTTATTGGCGTATTGCTGCCCTTGTAGGCACAGGCTATTTTGCCATTCAATACTGATAACCGGTTGCGCGCAAAGCCAAGTGTGCAGGCGGCCAAGGTGGCCTTTGCCTGCGCACCATTCAATGGCAGAAGCCGAGCTGTTGGCGTGCGCATTTTGCGTGGTAGCAGCGCAAAACCCTTGTATTTGCTGCCATTTACGGCCAGGAATATCTGTATGCAGCCAAAAGGGAATGCTTGGCAATTGAGTCGTTACCAGTGCCGGCTCGCACTGGGCTTGCCATTCGAACAGTGTTGGGAAGTTGCCTGCAAAGTAATGGGCTTGCTGTTCTACGTCGTTATCCAGCGCCCACAGTTGCGCTTCGTTAAGGTGGGCGATTTTACTAAGTGCCCAAGTTAAGTGACCGGGGCGTTGGGTAAAAGCATTAAAGTCCCAATAAGGTCGCAGCTCTGACAGCAATTGTGCGCCGTATAGCAGCTTGCTTGTGTGGCTGTTTAAGGTAGGTAATAGACTGGCAATAATCGTGATTCTTGTATTGGGGGC
This sequence comes from Marinagarivorans cellulosilyticus, assembly GCF_021655555.1. Lineage (NCBI taxonomy): Bacteria > Pseudomonadati > Pseudomonadota > Gammaproteobacteria > Cellvibrionales > Cellvibrionaceae > Marinagarivorans > Marinagarivorans cellulosilyticus. The sequence continues at coordinate 1,079,762 of NZ_AP023086.1, forward strand.
GGCATATTGTTGGTTGTATTTTACGTGAGCGCGCTAGCCATTGGCTATTTATTGCAGTGCTAGTCTTGCTGGGCCTGTTGATGCGGCTAAAGCAGGGCAGAATGGGCACTGTTGCAGTATACTGCGGCTTTAATTTGTTATAAGTGTTTGAGTTATGTCTGAAAAACCTGCCGTCCCGCCGTTACCGCGTTACTTGTATCTTTCTGAGCAGGTGCGCGAGCTAGATAAGCTGCTTATCGAGGGGCATAAAACCCCCGGCATTGTATTGATGAAGCGCGCTGGCAGGGCAACGTTCGAGCTGCTTGAAAAGTTATTCCCGCACGGCTCTATCACTGTACTTTGTGGTGCGGGCAATAACGCTGGCGATGGCTATGTGGTGGCGGCACTGGCCGCGCAAGTGCGCCGCGATGTACAAATTTTAACCGTTTCCCCACCCGAAAAGCTAACTGGCGATGCGCGTCGCGCTTATTTATACGCTAAACAGGAAGGCGTAAATATTTTGCCGTATTCAACGGGTGCTGCCCGTCACTTACCCGATGGCTGCGTTATTGTGGATGCACTAGTCGGTACGGGTTTAAGTGGCGAATTGCGGGCTAATATTCAAGATGTGATTTGTGAAATTAATGAAACGCGCTTGCCGGTATTGGCCGTTGATGTGCCATCGGGTTTATGTGCTAACACTGGGCGAACGTTAGGCGAGGCTATCCGCGCTGTTGCGACCATTACGTTTATTGGTTGTAAGTTAGGTTTATTGACCGGCCGCGCGCCAGCGCTAACTGGCGATGTTTACTTTGACGGTTTAGGTGCCCCGCGCATTTTGTATTCGGCCTTTACACCCGCCGCTTTTTCGGTGGATTACACGGGGCTTAAACGCGAATTACCCTTTAAAGAAGCCGATGCGCACAAAGGTCAAAGCGGGCACGTTTTGGTGGTCGGTGGCGATTTGGGCATGGGCGGTGCGGCAATAATGACAGCCGAATCGGCAGCTTATTCTGGCTCGGGCATTGTGAGCTTGGCCACGCAGCTCGACCACGTTATGCCAGCACTTGTACGCAAGCCAGAAATTATGACCAAAGGCATTGATTCTGGCGGCCAGTTGGCGCCAATGCTACAGGCGGCTAGTGTTATTGCCGCTGGGCCGGGCTTGGGCCGCGGGAGTTGGTCAGAGCAATTATTGCAGCAAGTGCTAAAAACCACTAAGCCCTTGGTATTAGATGCTGATGCACTAAATTTATTGTCGGACTCGCTACATAATTATGCCGGCCGTGGTAATTGGGTGCTAACGCCGCACCCGGGCGAAGCGGCGCGCTTGCTGCACACCAATACCGCTGTTGTTCAGCAAAACCGTTTTGAAGCGGTTAGCGAAATTCAGAAAAAATACGGTGGTGTGGTGGTGCTAAAAGGCGCGGGTACATTAATTTGTGATGGCAAGCGCACGGTGGTAGCCAAAGTGGGCAACCCGGGCTTGGCCACTGCTGGCAGCGGCGATGTGCTAACGGGTATTATTGCTTCTTTAATTGGGCAGGGCTTAAGCTTGTCGTCGGCGGCGCAGTTAGGTGTTTGTGTGCACGGCGAGGCTGGTGATGCTTTGGCTGAAAAACATGGGCAATTTGGTTTGGGGGCAAGCGAGCTTGCGCCTTACGTTCGTCAAATTCTTAAGTAAGTTAAGCGTAGAGCAATAGCCATGAGTGATATGCCGGCTAATAATGAACAGTTGTCACTGTTTTTGCATAATGAGTTAGATACTGTGGCGTTGGGTCAAAAAATCGGCGCGGCGCTGCAAGGTTCTGCTGGTGTTATTTTTTTATCGGGTACGCTCGGTGCGGGTAAAACTACGTTTACCCGCGGCGTGTTAAAACATTACGGCCATTCAGGTGCGGTAAAAAGTCCGACATATACATTGGTCGAACCTTATCGTTTGGCTGAGCGAGATATTTATCATTTTGATCTTTATCGCTTGGCGGACCCAGAAGAACTCGAGTATATGGGAATTAGAGAATACTTTGATGGTCAAGCATTGTGCATTGTTGAGTGGCCAGATCAAGGCCAAGGCTTTTTGCCTAAGGCGGATCTCGTCATTAACCTGCTACCTTCAGGGGAAGGGCGCGAGGCGCAATTAATGGCCAATACTCGTGTGGGAAGTGCGGTAATACAGCAGTTAAACTAATGAATGCGTACTAGGCGCGCTGTTTATGCCGTCTATTTTTTGTCAATTTCTCGGGAACGGATCTCGAACAGGGGGTTAGGCATGTCGCGTAGGCGATGGCAAAAACCATTTTTATTGTCGGTGGTATTAGGCTTTATTGTATTTATTGGCAACGTTGCTGCCGTGCAGGCGGCACAAGTCGATAGTGTGCGGCTGTGGCGCGCGCCGGATAATACGCGTTTGGTGTTCGATTTGTCGGCATCGGCGGATCACAAATTATTCACTCTAGAAAACCCTAGCCGAGTTGTTATTGATATTCACAATACCGAGCTTAAAAAAGGCTTTGGTGATGTTCCTATTGATGATACCCCCATTACTAAGATTCGCTATGGCGATCGTGGTAATGGAACATTGCGTGTGGTTTTAGATATGAGTGCGCCGGTTAAGCCGCGCAGTTTTTCTTTGCCTAACCACGGCGACAAGCCAGACCGCTTAGTGATAGACCTTTACGATGGTGATAAGCCCACGGTTAAAACGGTAACCGCAGTTAAAGAGGTATCCAATGGTAAACGCGATATTATTATTGCCATTGATGCCGGCCACGGCGGTGAGGACCCTGGTGCACTAGGCCCCAAAAATTTGCGCGAAAAAGATGTGGTGCTAGCAATAGCGAAGCAAATGGCGCGCATGGTCGATAGCACTCCAGGTTACAAAGCTAAATTGATTCGTGATGGTGATTATTATATCCCCCTAAAAGAGCGCCGGAATAAAGCGCGCGATTTAAGGGCCGATTTATTTGTGTCTATTCATGCTGATGCATTCAAAAACCCGAAAGCGCGCGGCGCCTCTGTATTTGCGTTATCGCGCACCGGCGCAACCAGTGAAACAGCACGTTTTTTGGCCTCTAAAGAAAACGATGCCGATTTAATAGGTGGCGTGGGCGGCGTATCCTTAACGGATAAAGACAATATATTAGCCGGTGTATTAGTGGATTTATCCATGACAGCCACCCTAACCAATAGCTTGCAAGTGGGAGATCACGTCTTAAAAAATATGGGGCGGATTTCCCGCTTACATAAAAAGCAAGTGGAACAAGCTGGTTTTGCGGTGTTGAAGTCGCCAGATGTGCCTTCAATTTTGGTCGAGACGGGTTTTATTTCTAATCCACACGAAGCAAATAAGTTGGCAACCCATAGCTACCGTAAATATATGGCTAAGGCAATTTTTGATGGTGTGAAGCATTACTTTGAACAACAGCCACCTGCCGATAGCTGGCTGGCTTGGCACCTCGATAAAAAGCGTAAAAACTTGCCTTCGGAATACGTAATTGCCAAAGGCGATACCTTATCTGATATAGCAAAGCGCCACAGCGTGAGTGTGAAACGCTTGCAAGAATATAATCGCTTAAGCAATGCTTCTATTCAGGTAGGGCAGAAGCTGCAAATCCCTTCGAGTTAAACCTGCAAAGGGCTGGCACCGGTTTAAAAGCTTAAGCTTAAACCGGCAATAAAGGTGCGGCCCATTCCTGTATTCGAGCGTAGATGGCCTGCGCTTGATTCGTAATAATCGGTATCCAATACATTTTTAATATCGGCGCGCAATTGCAACTGTGAATTGCCAAGCTGCCAGTCGTAAACGGCACCTAAATCTATAACGTTAAAAGATTGTAAAATTTGCTGGTTGGCATCGTCGCCAAAGCGGTCGCTTACGTGCAGCATATTTAATGTGAAGCTTAGTGGTAGGTTAGCGTTTATACCTGTGGGGCGGTAATTCATAAAAACATTCAGCATAATGTCGGCGACGTGTGCTGGTGTATTACCTGCGTTATTGCCTTGGGTAATTTGCGCATCGAGAAAAGAGAGTGCGGTAACAATATTTAGGTTGTCTTTGGGTTGGTATGTCATGTCTATATCCCAACCGGTTACCGATTGTTCTGCTTGCACGATGGCGCGCCTTACACCATCCCAAATTTGAATATCTACAATGTTTTCTTTATGAATGCGATAAACCGACGATGTCCCGCTCAAGCCGCTAGCAAGGGAAAAAAGTTTGAGGCCTAGCTCGTATTGATCGGACTTTTCAGGCTCGTCAATGATGCTGCCAATGTCGTCAATTATATAATTAGGTTTTACCCCTTGGGCATAGCTTGCGTATAGCGAGTAGTTATCTGCGGCTTTAAAAACAAGCCCTAGCTGTGCCGTTGTTTCTTTAAAGGTGGGAAGGTCGATTGCAGAATTACTTTCGGGTGTTTGCAATTGCGCTTTGGAAACCATGTGACGACCGCCAACCGAAGCTACCCAATTGGCGTTAAATTCCAAGCTGTTTTGTAGATAAATACCGTAGTCGTGGTACTTCAGGTTTTGGTGGCGGGTGGTGAGCGTGCCTAAAATGAAACGTTCGGCAGTGACTGCCTCTGGGGTGTTGTTATCGTCGAGTGCAATGCGCTCTATATCTTCACGCTGCTCTAGCGTTAAGCTTTCGTCTACGGTTTGGGCGTGGCTGTCTATACCGAATAGCACGTGGTTGGTTAAGCCCAGTAAGGTTGGCGAGCCTTGAATATTAATAGTAAAGGCTTGGCTATCGATATCGGCATTTTCGTCGTAAATACTTTGTATCTTGGCAATTTTAGTTGTTTGGTCGTCATCTGCGGTTGCTTGAAGGGGGATTTCGCCGGCCACAATGACAACGCCGGGGTTAACTTCATCAGGGCGAACCAGCGGGCTGGTAGTGATAAAAATATCGCTGTCGCCGCGCACGCCCGATTGTTCTTCGTTTAAAGAGGAAGCTTGCCCCCGTATTTGCCAGCTATTATGCAGGGCATAATGAAACGAGCCATTCCATAGGGCGAGTTTGGCATCAAAGTTGGGTTTGGCTTGGCGTGCGGTTTGCGCTAAAGCAAATACATCGACGGCATCGCCAACCGGTGAAAAAATAATACTGCCTTGATCGCGCTGGTAGCTAGAATCTTGTTGCAAATACGCTAGCTCAACATGTGCTTTTTCATTTGGCGCAAACCGCAGTGCTGGGTAATAGGCTGTTTTTTCGCCGTCGTTTTGGTCTTTTAAGCTATCAAAGGTTTCGTGTGCGGCAATTAACCGGTATGCGATTGCCGCGTTTTTATCCAGTGCGCCTGTAATGTCGGCTTCTTGATGTTGGTAGCCACCGCTGCCACTGCGAAGGCCGAATTTGCGATGCTGCTTTTGTTGCGGGCTTTTACCCACAAGGTTAACAATACCGCCTGGCTCGGCTTGCCCGTAACGCAAAGTCGAGGGGCCTTTTAAAATTTCGGCTTGTTCTACTACTGCTGGTAAAACTTTAGTGCCTAACTGTTCGTCCAGTCTAAAGCCTTGCCAATAAAGCGCGTTGCGGGGAAAACCACGGATATAAAAATCATCGTTGGTATCGGCTAATCCGTCGGCAGGCGTAATACTGCTGCTGTTGCGTAGCAGCTCCATAATATCGGTAGGGGCTTGATCTTCAATTAGCGCTTGCGGAAGAACGCTTAAAAATCGCGCGGTATCGTAAATAGATAAGCCATTATGTACTTGCGAGCTGGTAACCGTATTGTAGCGATGCGGTAAATGCACACCGGTAACGATGACCTCCTCCACAAGTGGCGCAATGGTTGTTGGCGCTAGTTCACCTGATGGTTCGGAATTTTCAGCTGTTATGCGCTCGTGAATGACAATGCGTTTAGCATCGGCTTGGTAGCTAAAATCGAGGGGGGCGTGGGCCAATAAGTGGCGCAGGGCTTTTTCAGTGGGGTAGCCACCAATAATAGGGCTGGAATAAATACCGGCGACTTTATCTTGCTGAACAACCACTGATAAACCTGATTGCAGTGAAAATTCCAGCAGTGCTTGGCCTAAGGGTAATACTGGTAAATCGTAATAAATAATGGCGGGTTGTACGCTTGGCGTTGCTAGCGGCTCCGCACTAGAGGACATGCAAGTTAGTGATAAAGCAAAACTATAAGTGAGGGCAGCGGCTTGCACGGCAGTTCGAAAATGGCGGGTAGAAACTACAAACATAATTCATCCATAAGCTTTTCGTATCAAAAGCTCACGTTTAAGAAAAGGGTTAGGGGGTGAGCCTAGTCGTATAGCGGTTCGGTACCCTTATGAGTGTTGACCCGAAAAAAACGCCGAGTCCTTTCGGCGTATCATCACACAAAAAGCGGGGGTGGGCATAACAGCCCAACGCTTTCGCGTGATACCTGACTCCTTTTATTGAACCCTTCCTTAAAATTTGTGTACGGTCATGACTATCCTGCCTTATTTAATCCTTTGCCTGTGGCACTTTCCGTAGTCCTTGAGATTCCATTTCGCCTGCTTGGCTTGCGTTCTCTACAGGTAAAACACGGCAGAATCAAAACCCCTCATAAATAAATTAATATTTTTTTAAATAGTACAAAAATCAAACGCATCACTTGGTTTGCATACGATTTTGTGGTGCTAGTGGGCTTGCGCTGGTTAATACGGCACTACCATCGTTTTGGTAACTTAGTTTAAGTGATAGTGATTGGCTGAGGGTGGCTAATGCTTGTTCGAAATTCTCGAGCTGAATGACTGCCATAACTGTTTGTTGTTCTAGCTGTGGATCGGCCAAGGTAATGGGTCTGCCGAAATAATCGGCAAGTGTTTGCGTAACTTCGGCTAAAGGCTCGCCTTTAAAAATAAAGCGCGTTTGGCGCCAGGCTAAAGAATCTTTGGCGTTTACATTAAGTGGTGGCTTACCTGCGGCGGCATGTTGAAAATCTAATTGTTGATTTGCAGTAAGTTCAACCGCTTGTGTGTTAATAGGTGCTACAGCGACTCGGCCTTCAAGCACCGTAACTTGCGGGCTGGGCGTTGCTAGGCTAACGGCAAACTGCGTACCTAATACGGTAATTTTGCCGCTAGGGGTTTGGATGATAAATGGCCGCGCGGCATCCTTGGCGACATCAAAAAAAGCTTCGCCTTGCTGCAGCTCCAATGCGCGTTTGTGGTTGGAAAGCGCTACGCTAATACGCGAGTTTGGTTGCAGTACTAGCTGGCTGCCGTCGGCTAGAGTAAAGCTTTGGCGCTCGCCCTCGGGGGTAAAGTAAAGCTCTGGTGCCGCAGGGCGCAAAATAATAAACATCGCCAATACACAGGCTGTAATTAGCGGGCTGGCAATCCATAGGGTAGGCCATTGCCACTTGTTAGATTTAGCTTGGTTTGCATGTTTTGCTGCTTGTGCAGCTGCCGCCCCTTCATTTTGCCAAAGCGCTTCTGCTGCTATATACGCGCGCTGATGACTTGGGTGGCTTTGTAGCCACACCGTAAAGGCTTGCTCTTCGGCAGCGCTTAAATCGGGTGCTTGCAAACGAGCCAGCCACGCGAGCGCTTGCTTATGCACGTGGCGCTGCAGCATGCGGTTAAGCTGTTTGCGAACAATGGATTTCATGGTCTTCTCACTTGCTGCGCCTTTATGCGCACTGGATCGTTACCCTTACAACACCGCACGGCCATTAGTCCTCATCGTTTTCGCGTAATATTTTTAATGTTTTCATCATGTGTTTTTCTACGCTGCTTACCGAAATCTTTAACTCATGGCTGATGGCTGCATAGGTTTTGCCTTCAATGCGACTCATATAAAACACCTGCTGAGTGGTTGTGGGCAGTTTGGTAACTGTCGCACGGATATGTTCTAACGCATCTTCTGCGATTACGCTGCGCTCGAGCGACACTGTAGTGGCCGTATCGTCGCATTGTTGTAGGTAGCTACTGTGGTGGTTGCCTTGGCGAAGCCGGTTTAACGCTAGATTATGTGCGGTTTTGTAAAGGTAGGCGCGCGGGTTTTCGAGGGTTTCGGCTGACTCCACATTCATCATGTTATGGAAGGTATCTTGGACGATTTCTTCGGCGTCATCGGGGCTGCCTAATTTTCGCAGGGCAAAACGCAGCAGCTCTTCTTTGTGCTTTGCGTATAGCAATTTTAAAAACGAAAATTTCTTCATAAAAACAATAAGCGCCCGGCATTCGTGCGGCGCATTATAACGAGGGATTCTAAGATTACGTCTACTGGCATCTCTAAAAATGCACTTTTTCCGCGATAGCGGCATCAGCTCCGTCCTCGAGTCCTCACAAATTGGAGGATCAATTTGCACAGCTTGCTGCCCTAAGGGTGAAGCGCATGGATGCGCTGAATGATTTACACCACGTAAACTGCGGCTCTCGGCTTTGGCTTCCTGCGTCGCTCTACCTCCTGAATCCATTCAGTCGTCCGGGCGGTGCTTCTTTGCTCTCACAAAAAAATTACTATTTTTAGAGGTGCCCTACTGTTAAATGTAAATACTGTGCGGTGGCAGCGTTATAGTTTGGGTTGCGCTATTTTGGCTGCACTCTTTTTGTTCCGCCTTTTACCCTTAGTGGCGCCCCTTGCGTTAGAATTGCGACCTTAAATTTTATAGAGCGTTGAGTGTCGATGTCTGAAATTAGCTTGCTTTCCCCCCGCTTAGCCAACCAGATAGCAGCCGGTGAAGTGGTCGAGCGGCCTGCCTCGGTGATTAAAGAGGTGCTAGAAAACAGCCTCGATGCTGGTGCTACGCAGCTCGATGTTGAAATCGAAGCTGGCGGCGTAAAGTTAATGCGAGTGCGTGATAACGGCTTGGGCATAGCGCAAGACGATCTGGCGATGGCGTTGGCGCGCCACGCGACCAGCAAAATTCAAGATTTAGACGACTTGGAAGCGGTGGCGACTTTGGGCTTTCGCGGTGAAGCTTTGGCCAGTATCAGTTCGGTTTCGCGTTTAGAGTTAACCAGCCGGCACCATCGGGCCGAGCACGCCTGGACGGTAAAAGCCGAAGGCCGCGATATGCAAACGCAAGTGGTGCCCGCCGCGCACCCAGTAGGTACCACGGTTGAGGTGCGCGATCTGTTTTTTAATACACCAGCGCGGCGCAAGTTTTTACGCAAAGACAATACCGAGTACGGCCGGGTTGAAGATGTGCTTAAGCGTCTGGCGTTATCGCGCTTTGGTGTGGGGTTTAGCCTTAAAAATAATGGCCGCGTCGTGCACAGTTGGCGCCCAGCAGATTCACAAATCGAGCAAGAGCGCCGCGTTGCACAAATATGCGGGCCTGCCTTTATGAGCAGTACCGTGCACGTCGATATTGAGCGCGCCGGTTTGCGTTTGTGGGGGTGGGTGGCGCTGCCAACTTTCTCGCGAAGCCAAGCCGATTTGCAGCACTTTTTTGTTAATGGTCGCGCGATTAAAGATAAATTGGTTACCCACGCAGTTCGCCAAGCCTACCAAGATGTGCTTTATCACGGCCGTCATCCAGCCTACGCGCTGTACCTTGAAGTCGATCCTGCCACTGTTGATGTAAACGTACACCCGACTAAACACGAAGTGCGCTTTCGCGATGGCCGCTTAGTGCACGATTTTATTTTTCGCAGTTTGCACAAGGCCTTGGCCGATGTACGGCCAGAGGCCGGTACCGCGCCAACAAACGCAGCTGCAACGGGTGTTGTACCTTCGGTAGCCGAACAAGCTCAGCCGCAGCCTAGTCAATCGGCGCTGGACTTAAACCCTGCGCAACGCACAGCGCAACCGCAGTATGCCGAACAGCCGGTTTATAGCGCGGGAGCAGACGCTAGTCGTGGAGGTTTTGAGTCTCGCGGCTATGCCCCTAAGCCGGTTAACTTAGATGCGGCTATGCCGGTCAACGAGCAAATAGCCGCCTATGCGCATTTAACGCAAAACCCGCTGCCGCAAAATCAATCGGGCCAGCCCACATCGCTGAATGAACTGGCTGCTGGCGACAGCACCGTGCCACCTTTAGGGTTTGCGATAGCGCAGCTTAAAGGGATTTATATCCTGGCCGAAAATGCCAATGGTTTAATTGTGGTGGATACCCACGCCGCCCACGAGCGCATCACCTACGAAAGCATGAAGGTCCAGTGCGCCGCTAATGGTATTCAAAGTCAGCCGTTACTTGTACCGCAAAGCTTGGCTGTGAGTGAAAAAGAAGCGAATTACGCCGAGGAAAATACCAGCCTTTTTAGCCAGCTAGGTTTCGAAATACAACGCGCAGGGCCAGAATCGCTTGTAATTAAGCAGGTACCCGTAATGCTTAACCGCGCCGATATCGAAGTGCTTGTGCGCGATGTGCTATCGGACCTTATAGAATTTGGCATGAGTGAGCGCATTCAGCATAAAATGAACGAAATTCTCGGTACCATGGCGTGCCACGGCAGCGTGCGGGCTAACCGCAAGCTAACCATTCCCGAGATGAACGCACTGCTGCGTGATATGGAAGCTACCGAGCGCAGTGGCCAGTGTAATCATGGCCGGCCTACATGGACGCAACTGACGTTGCACGAGCTCGACAGTTTGTTTATGCGAGGGCAATAATGGCTTTGCCGCGTGTTTTAACGTTAATGGGGCCTACGGCTGCGGGTAAAACCGATTTAGCCATTGCCTTAGTTGAGCAGTGCAATGCCGAAATTATCAGTGTCGATTCGGCTTTGGTGTATCGCGGTATGGACATTGGCTCGGCTAAGCCCAATGCGCAAGAGCTTGGACGTGCCCCGCACCGGCTTATAGATATTCTTGAGCCTACAGAATCCTATAATGCGGCAGACTTTTGCAAAGATGCCGCTTGGCATATTGAAGATATCTTAGCGAAAGGTAAAACGCCGCTCTTAGTGGGTGGTACTATGCTTTACTTTAAAGCCTTACTCGAAGGCTTATCGAATATGCCAACCACCAACCTAAAGGTGCGGGCTGAAATCGAGCAGCTCGCTGCAGAGCATGGTTGGCCGTATGTTCATGCTGTTTTGGCCAAAGCTGACCCTGTGTGTGCAGCAAAATTGCACCCTAATCATTCGCAGCGTATTAGTCGTGCGCTAGAGGTGTACCGCAGCTCGGGCATCCCCATGAGCCGCTGGCAGGCTGGGCAGCAAGCGGGTTTACAGGATAAATACCAGTGGCTGCAAATGGCGATTGCACCACAAGAGCGCAAGGTTTTGCACCAGCGCATAGCTTTACGTTTTAATAAGATGTTAGATAACGGCTTTTTAGATGAAATGCGCGGCCTTATGGCGCGTGGTGACCTTACCCTAGAAACCTCGTCGATGCGCGCGGTAGGTTACCGGCAAGCGTGGGAATACCTTGCCGGCCACTATGACCGTGATACATTTATTGAAAAAGGTATTGTGGCAACCCGCCAGTTAGCTAAACGACAGTTAACATGGTTACGGGGTTGGCATGATTTGAGCTGGGTCTATACTCAGAGTGATTCCGGCAAAATGTTAAGTAATGACGAAATTTTAGCAAAAGCCTTGAAACTTATGGCAGCTAGAACCATATAATGTAGTCGGCGCCGATATTGCGCTTAGCTTGTCAGTGATGGCGCAGCTTATTGCAGGTGCTAGTGGCCAAAAGCCTTTAGTTTCTTGCGTTTATTATTTTTATAAATCCTTACAAGGAGAGCCTCATGTCAAAAGGGCATAGTCTACAAGACCCTTACCTCAATATTCTGCGCAAAGAGCGTGTGCCAGTGTCCATTTACTTGGTCAATGGTATTAAGCTGCAAGGGCAGGTTGAGTCCTTCGACCAGTTTGTTGTGTTGTTGAAAAACACCGTAAGCCAAATGGTTTACAAGCACGCTATTTCAACTGTGGTGCCATCGCGCCCGGTGCGCGTGCCTATGATTAACCCCGATGCGCCCGGCGAAGAGACTGCCGACGCTGAGTAACGAGGTCTGCATTGTTCTTTGATCGTCCCGAATCTGGTGAGTTAGCCATATTAGTTCACCTCGATATCTATGAAGAAAGGGGCACTAGCGATCCGCGAGAATTTGAAGAGTTAGCATTGTCTGCTGGGGCTGACCCAGTGGCGATGCTTTCTGGCGCGCGTTCTACGCCTAGCGCAAAATTCTTTGTGGGTACTGGTAAGCTCGACGAGCTAAAAAACCTCGTGCATCAGCACGAAGCCGAATTAGTTCTTTTTAACCACACTTTAAGCCCAAGCCAAGAACGCAATTTAGAAGCTGCGCTGGAGTGTCGCGTACTCGACCGCACCACACTTATTCTTGATATATTTGCTCAACGCGCCCGAACGCACGAGGGTAAGTTGCAAGTGGAGCTTGCCCAGTTGCAGCACATGTCTACCCGCCTTATTCGTGGTTGGACCCACTTAGAGCGCCAAAAAGGTGGCATTGGTTTACGTGGCCCGGGTGAAACGCAGCTGGAAACCGACCGTCGTTTATTGCGCGAGCGCATTAAAAGCATTAAGGCGCGTTTGGATAAAGTTCGGCGGCAGCGCGACCAAGGCCGGCGCTCTCGCAATCGTGCCGAAATACCTGTGGTTTCGTTGGTGGGTTATACCAATGCGGGCAAATCAACGCTTTTTAACGCCGTTACGGGGTCTGAGGTATATGCTGAAGATCAGCTCTTTGCGACGCTAGACCCAACGATGCGTCGAGTTGAAATAGCCGATGTAGGCGCAGTAATTTTAGCCGATACAGTGGGCTTTATTAGTCGCCTGCCGCACAAGTTGGTGGAGGCTTTTCGAGCGACACTCGAAGAAGCCGCCAGTGCTGATTTTTTGCTCCACACAATTGATGCTGCCGACCCCGAGCGCTTGCGCAATATGGATGAGGTGCAAAAAGTATTGGCTGAAATTGGTGCTAATGACATTCCGCAGTTGCTGGTTTACAACAAAATTGATTTGTTGAGTGATATGGAACCGCGTCTCGACCGTAATGACCAAGGTAGGCCCGTTGCGGTATGGCTTTCTGCGCAAAAACAAGCTGGCCTTGAGTTATTGCAGTTAGCCATCAGTGAGCTAGTGGGCGATCGCATGTGCCAGGGTACTGCGTACCTAAGTAATGATATGGGTAGTTTACGAGCACGATTTCACCGCGCAAATGCGGTGTTAAGCGAAAATTATTTAGACGATGGTCGCTGCGAGTTAGCGTTGCGATTGCCAGAGGCGGATTTCAACCGTATTCTGGCCGCCGAGACAATCAGCGCGAGTCATATTGGCTGGGTGTCCTCTGGGGCGCCGACAGACGAACAGCTAGCATAAATACACCGTATATCAGGGCACCTCTACATCAATAGTGTGTAGGGTGCCCTAAACACATTAATCGATCTCAAAACGGAGAACACTATGGCCTGGAATGAACCGGGTAATAATTCTGGGGGAAATAACTCTGGAAATAACGGTAACGACAACGGCAATAAAGACCCGTGGGGTAACCGCAACAATAATAACGATGGCCCGCCCGACTTCGATGAAATTGTGCGCAATTTTATTGGCATGTTTACCGGCAAGAAAAAAGGCGGTGGCAACGGCGGCTTTGGTGGTGGTAGCAATAAAGGCGGTGGTTCAATAACCCCATTTATTGTGATTGGTTTAATTCTAGCTGCGGTGATTTTTGCGGCTAAAGGCTTTGGTGTGGTTAACGAGCAGGAGCGGGCGGTAGTTTTGCGTTTTGGTTTGTATAAAGAAACAAAAGGCCCAGGCTTGCGCTGGAATCCACCGTTAATTGATACCGTATTCACCGAAAACGTGACCCGCGTGCGCTTGTGGAGTACACAAGAGAAAATGCTGACAGAAGACTTGAATATTGTGGATATCAAGCTTTCTGTACAGTACAGCATTGATAACGCCGAAGACTTTGTTCTAAGGGTGAAATCGCCAGAAGAAAGCTTACAGCAAGCCGCTAATAGCGCACTGCGCCATGTGGTAGGGTCGACCAAAATGCACAATGTGCTCACCGAGGGCCGTGCAGCTATTGCGATAGAAATTCGTGACCGCTTACAAGGTTATTTGACTGATTACACCACAGGTATTTTGGTAGACAAAGTCAATATCGAAGATTCAAACCCGCCGCGCGAAGTACAAGATGCGTTTGATGATGTTATTAAAGCCCGCGAAGATGAGGAGCGCTTCCAGAACGAAGCACAAACATACTCAAATGCGGTAGTACCGGAGGCGGAAGGTGAAGCTGCCAGAATAAAAGAAGTGGCGAACGCCTACAAAGAAGAAGTGATTGCCAAGGCCGAAGGTGAAGCCAAGCGTTTTGAGTTGTTGCTGGCCGAGTATAAAAAGGCGCCGCAAGTGACCCGTGAGCGCTTGTATATAGAAACCGTTCAAGAGGTGATGGCTAATAGTAGTAAGGTAATGGTTGATGTCGAAGGCGGTAATAACATGATGTACATGCCTTTAGATAAGCTAGTAGAGGGCGCCACTACCGCCACGGCTAGTGCCCGTCGTGGTTTTACTCGGCAAGAAATAGAGCAGCTCACCAATCATATTAAAGGTGAAATTATGAGTGATTTACCGGCTAGCACTAGCCGTAGGAGTGGCCGCTAATGTCTACTAAATCATTAATGGCCTTAGTTGGCGGATTGCTGATTGTTATTGTGGCCGCGAATTCGCTTTATATTGTGAATGAATTTGAACGCGGTGTTGAATTGCGTTTAGGGCGTGTAAGCAATGGTGACCTAGATCGCGGCTTGCATGTGAAATTCCCGTTTGTGGATTCGGTTAAGAAGTTTGATGGCCGAATAATGACGCTAGATGCGCCTGCCGAGCCGATTCTTACGGTAGAGAAAAAGACGGTAGAGGTAGACTCCTATGCAAAGTGGCGCATTCTGGATGTTAAAAAGTTCTATACCGCTACCAACGGTGAAATCGACCGCGCCCGTAGCCTGTTAAGCCAGCGCATTAATGAGGAGCTGCGCAATCAGTTTGCTTTGCGTTCTTTGCATGAGGTAGTCAGCGGGCAGCGTGATGAATTAATGCTGGCCATTAAAGACGAGCTGAATAAGTTTTCAGATACGTCTTTGGGTATTGAGGTGGTAGACGTGCGCGTTAAGCGTATCGACTTACCGGTAGAAGTGAGTGGTCCGGTATTTGAACGCATGCGTGCCGAGCGTGAGCTGGAGGCCGCGCAACACCGTGCCGAAGGTGAAAAAATGGCTAAAATCACCCGCGCTGATGCTGACCGCAAAGCTCGAGTAGAGCGCGCTAAAGCCTATCGTGATGCTGAAAAAATCAAGGGTGAGGGCGATGCGATAGCGGCCGATACTTACGCAAAAGCATACAATCAAGACTCAGAGTTCTATGCTTTTGTGCGCAGCCTAGAGGCCTACCGAGCCACGTTTGCGCAAAAGCAAGATGTAATGCTGGTTGATCCTGCGAGCGACTTCTTCCGTTACTTTAAGTCGGCCAATGGCGATGCTGCCAAGGGCGTTCAAAAGTAGGAAACGCCCCGCATTTTCAGCCTTTACGGCAATGCACCAGTA
This sequence comes from Marinagarivorans cellulosilyticus, assembly GCF_021655555.1. Classification (NCBI taxonomy): domain Bacteria; kingdom Pseudomonadati; phylum Pseudomonadota; class Gammaproteobacteria; order Cellvibrionales; family Cellvibrionaceae; genus Marinagarivorans; species Marinagarivorans cellulosilyticus. The sequence continues at coordinate 1,095,194 of NZ_AP023086.1, forward strand.
AGCGCGAGCTGTAACTTGCTGGTGTTTTTTTCGTCTTAATCGTTTTTACCCGCCGCAAAGGATGCTAAAATGCCGCAACCGAGCCTGATAAGCTCGGTTTTTTTGTGCCAGTCATATCAGCACAGCCGTAAAGGCCCCTTGTTGTGGGGCGGTACAGCTAAAGACTCAGCGGCAAAGATTAAAGAGCCCTAATGTTAGACACACTTTTGCAAGCCATTTGCTTGGTACTGATCTTAGAAGGCATAGTGCCATTTTTGTATCCAGGCCGTTGGCGTGCCTTGGTTGTTAAGTTGGCCACCGTAAATGACCGCGAATTGCGCATTGTTGGCTTGGTTAGCATGCTGCTAGGCGCTGGATTATTATTTTTACTGAAATAGAACCTAACTAGAACAACACACCATGAATCAAGTTGATCGCTGGATGTTGCCTGACGGCATCGAAGAAGTGCTGCCCGAAGAAGCAGAACACATAGAAGCCCTGCGCCGTCGCGTGTTGGATTTATTTCAGCGTTGGGGCTACGACCTCATTATCCCCTCGATGGTGGAGTTTACCGATTCGCTATTGATTGGTTTGGGGCAAGATCTCGATCTACAAACCTTTAAAGTCACAGACCAGTTAAGTGGTCGCACTTTAGGTATTCGCGCCGATATTACCCCGCAAGCAGCCCGCATAGATGCACACAGCTTGCGCCGCGATGGTATTAACCGCTTATGTTATGCCGGCCATGTGTTGTACACCCGTGCAAAAAGTGCGCTGGCTAGCCGCAACCCGTTACAGATGGGCGTGGAGATGTTCGGCGACGACAGCATAGAAGCCGATATCGAAGTAGTATCGCTATTGTTAAGCACCCTTAAAGAGGCCGATTTAATCGATTTACATATCGACCTAGGGCACGTGGGTATTTTTAAAGCGTTAGCGGCCGAAGCGCAGTTAACGCCCAGTCAAGAAAAAGCCTTTTTCGAATTATTGCAAGCCAAGGCCATGGCCGATATTAACGCCTGGGTAGATGCTAATTTGGCCGGCTCGCCAGCGGCGCCTTGGTTAAAAGCGTTGCCAAAATTGGCGGGTGCCGCAAATGTATTACACGATGCCAAGGCGGTATTTGCCAATGCGCCGGCCGCTGTGCGCAAAGCACTAGACGAGCTTGTTGTATTGGCCGAAACCTTATCCGAGCGCTACCCGCAAGCGCATTTGTATTTTGATTTAAGCGAGTTGCGCGGCTACCACTACCATACGGGTATTGTATTTGCGGCTTTTGCGGCAGGCGCAGGCGAGGCCATAGCCACCGGCGGGCGTTACGACCACATTGGTGAGGTATTTGGCCGCGCGCGATCGGCTACCGGCTTTAGCGTTAACTTAGTTGCGCTAAAGCGTTTGGCGCAACCCTCTTGCGATTTACCCACCGGTATATTCGCCCCGCATTCCACCCACCCTGCACAATGGCAGGCGGTAGAGCGTTTGCGTGATGCCGGCGAGCGTGTAGTGTGCGGCGCTAATTGGCAATCCGCACCGAATGAATATCAAACCTGCGATCGCATCCTTGTGGAGTGCGATGGGGTTTTTGAAGTAAAAGCATTGTAGCTAATTTATATATTCAACCTAATTCTTTAACACAAACAGAGCGCAGTATTTCATGGGCAAGAATGTTGTTGTTCTCGGCACCCAATGGGGTGACGAGGGAAAAGGCAAAATCGTTGATTTGCTAACCGAGCAAGTTAAATATGTTGCACGTTTTCAAGGTGGCCATAACGCCGGCCACACCTTAGTCATTGAAGGCAAAAAAACCGTTTTGCATTTGATTCCATCCGGCATTTTGCACGATGGCGTAACCTGCGTTATTGGTAATGGTGTGGTATTAGCCCCCGATGCCTTAATGAAAGAAATTGCCGAGCTAGAAGAAAACAACGTACCGGTGCGCGAGCGCTTGCGTTTGTCGCCGGCGTGCCCGTTAATTTTGCCTTATCACGTAGCGCTGGACCAAGCGCGCGAAATTGCCCGCGGTGCCGATAAGCTCGGCACTACAGGCCGCGGCATTGGCCCCGCCTACGAAGATAAAGTCGCCCGTCGTGGTTTGCGCTTAGGTGATTTGCTCGACAAAGAAAGCTTCGCCGAAAAGCTTAAAGAAGTGATGGCTTACCACAATTTTGTGCTAACCAATTATTTTGGTGTAGAAGCGGTAGATTACGACGCAACCTTAGCCGAAGCCTTCCGCCTAGGCGAAGAAATGCGCCCCATGATCGCCGACGTAACCGACATGCTGCACACGGCCCGCGCCAACGGCGAGCATATTTTATTCGAAGGTGCGCAAGGCTCTTTATTAGATATCGACCACGGTACTTACCCTTACGTAACCTCGTCTAATACCACCGCCGGTGGCGTTGCAACAGGCAGTGGTTTTGGCCCGTTGTATTTAGATTACGTATTGGGTATTACCAAGGCCTACACCACCCGTGTAGGTTCTGGCCCATTCCCAACCGAACTCGATTGCGAAGTGGGCGAGCACCTGGGTGTTAAAGGTCACGAGTTCGGTGCCACCACCGGCCGCAAACGCCGCACTGGCTGGTTCGATGCCATTGCCGTACGCCACGCTGTGCGCATTAATAGCATCAGCGGTATGTGCTTAACCAAGCTTGATGTTTTAGATGGCCTTAAAGAAGTTAAAATTTGTATTGGCTATAAAAATAGCCAAGGTGAAGATGTCGGTATTCCATGCGACGCACAAGGCTGGGAGGATGTACAACCGGTATACGAAACCATGCCCGGCTGGAGCGAAACCACCTTCGGCGTACAAAGCATCGATGGCCTGCCACAAACCGCCCGCAATTATATTAAGCGCTTAGAAGAATTGACCGGTACGCCGGTGGATATTGTTTCTACTGGGCCGGATAGGGTAGAGACTGTAATTCTGAGGCACCCGTTTGAGGTGTAGTGGTTAGATGTTTTGAGTATTTAGAAAGCCGAGCGATTGCTCGGCTTTTTTGTTTTCTAGAGAGTTATAAAGTTTATGGATAAAGCACAATGGCTAAAACTAATGAAGTCTTGGGGTTTTGAGGAAAACTTACAAACCTTGAGCGATTTAGAAAAAGCTTACGCTCAAGCTGGCCGCTATTACCACAATGCGCAGCATATCCAAGCGTGCTTGAAGCACTATGATGTTATCGAGAGTAAACTAAGTCACCCTCGCGAGGTAGAGTTAGCGCTTTGGTTTCACGATGCTATTTATAAAATATTTTCTAGTAACAACGAGAAAAATAGCGCGCTGTGGGCGCGTGATTTTTTATTGACTAATGACGCGGCACAAGATGCTGCAGGTCGTGTGTACGATTTGATTTTAGCCACGGAGCACAATGCGCCTGCGGCTACGTTAGATGCATCTTATCTTGTCGATATTGACCTTTCTATTCTTGGTGCAAACCCTAATGTGTATGCCCAATTTGAGCAGAATATACGGCGTGAATACCGTGTGGTGCCGAGTACAATTTACCGGAAAAAGCGCATAGCGGTACTGCAGAGTTTTTTGGTTAGAGAGAAAATATTTAATAATGAGCCCTTTTATAGCCTGCTAGAGGCGCAAGCTAGGGTTAATGTTGAAGGGGCTGTTGCTCGATTAACAACTTAGTTGGTGTAAGCTTGTTGTTGCGCTAGCTTCCCTGTTGGCGTTATACCGGCTAAGGTATAAGGCTACTCAATAAAATAAAACGGTAGCACTATGCCTACATCCAACCTAACTACCACTCTAAAGGCCCAGTTCGGTTTCGATACCTTTCGCGAGGGCCAGCAAGAGGCGATTAGCCATATTCTTGCCGGTGATTCCGCGTTGGCTATATTCCCTACGGGGTCGGGCAAATCTCTGTGTTATCAATTTAGTGCATTGCAGCTGCCGTATTTAACTTTGGTGGTTTCGCCGTTATTAGCCTTAATGAAAGATCAGCTCGATTTTTTAAAAGCCCACAATATTCCAGCGGCAAGCTTAGATTCTACGCTAACCTATGACGAATACCGCCAAGTGGTCGCCGATGTAAAAGCCAATAAGTTAAAAATATTAATGGTATCGGTAGAGCGCTTTAAAAACGAACGCTTTCGGTTTTTAATGGAAGGGGTGGCTATCTCACTATTGGTGGTGGACGAGGCGCATTGTATTTCTGAATGGGGCCATAACTTTAGGCCCGATTATTTAAAACTGCCCAGTTACGAAAAAGCACTAAATATCCCGCAGGCATTATTATTAACCGCCACAGCCACCAAAAAAGTAAAGTTGGATATGGCAGCTAAATTTAATATTGCAGAACACGCCATTATTCAAACGGGGTTTTATCGCAGTAACCTCAATTTGCATGTTTTGGCAGTGGCTGAGGATCAAAAAAAGTCAGAATTACAGGCTTTGGTGGCGCGCTACCAAAGTGCCAGCGGTATCGTTTACGTGACCTTACAGCACACAGCAGAGCAGGTGGCCGGTTATTTACAGCAAGCCGGTATTAATGCCTGCGCCTACCATGCAGGTATGAAAAACGAAGACCGCGCCCGTATTCAAGATGGTTTTATGAGGGGCGAGTTACCCTTGGTGGTGGCCACTATTGCCTTTGGTATGGGGGTAGATAAAGCCGATATTCGCTACGTGGTGCACTATGATTTACCCAAATCCATCGAAAACTACAGTCAAGAAATAGGCCGTGCTGGCCGCGATGGCTTATCGTCCGATTGTTTTGTGTTGGGTAATTTAGATGCGTTAAATACCATCGAAAATTTTGTCTATGGCGATACGCCAGAGCAAGCGGGTATTGAAACTGTACTTAACCATATTGCGCAGCATCAAAATAACGGCCAATGGGAAATGCAGCTGTATGGGTTATCGAGCGAGTCGAATATTCGCCAGCTAACGCTTAAAACCTTATTAGTTCAGCTGGAAATGCAAGGCGTAATAACCCCACTTTACACTTACAGTGCCGAATACACTGTTAAATTTTTGTGTGACCCAAATACTGTGCTGGCCGCTTTTGACGGCGAGCGCCGTAGTTTTGTTGAGTGTTTATTGGGTAATATCCAATTTAAGCGAACCTGGGGCGTGGTGGACTTTGAGACTATTTATAATACTTATACCGGTGGCGACCGCAGGCGAGTGATTACCGCGCTAGAGTATTTTAAAGATAAAGGTTGGATAGAGCTAAAACCTTCTGGCGCGTTAGAGGTGTTTGCTGTTAATAATCAGGCGCTGGATCAAGGCCTTGCTACTCGTTTAGCGCAGCATTTTAAGCAGCACGAGCAAAGTGAAATAAAACGCATTGGCTTAATGCTGCGTTTTTTACAATCCACTAACTGCTTAAGCTATGGCTTGGCCAAATATTTTGATGATCAAAATGCACCGCAGCAGTGTGGGCATTGCAGTGTGTGTGCTGGGCGCAGTGTAACCTTTCCTGCTTCAAATGCTTATGCGGTTGAGCAAAGCCAGCTTAAAAGTACCGCGCAAGCGTTAACGGCTCACCTTCAATCCAAAGGTGTTAATAATCCATCCCGCGATTTAATTACTCGCTTTTTAGTCGGTATAAATGTGCCGGTATTTACGCGGACTAAGGCAAAAGCGGTGCCCGGCTTTGGGGTGGCAGAGGCTATGCGTTATAGCGTGGTTTATGATGCGCTACAGTAATTTGGTGGCATGCGGGTTTAAATATTTTATTTAAGCCCGCTTTATAATAGCTATTTTGGGGTCTCTTTGGCTCTCGCATGAACGCCCAACATAGCGCCGGTAAAGCCGCCAGCTACTTGGGTACTAACGAGCTTTGCATCGACATTTTTTGCCACATCTATACGCTTAGCGGCATCATTAATATAATAAAACGTTAGCTTGTCTTTTTGTTGCTCTAAGCCAAGTTTAATCGTGTTGTGCTTTGTGGTTATAGCGGTGCTCGAGCTGTGCGTTATTTTCCCGTTGCTAACCGTTTCTAATACTAGTGCATAGCCTTTTTCGGTTTTATCAATATAGAAAAAGTAATGGAAGGCATCGTTTTGGTAGTCGATTATACCGGCTTGAATATTCATCGCTTGCGGTAGCTGTAGCTCGGCTGTAATAGCAAAATTTAAATGTTGTTGCCTTGCTACTAGCATGCTGCTGTGATCTTTGCTGGATAAAGGCGTTTGGCTGGCGCGTAGTCGTAGGCGCTTATTTTTAGTGTTTAACCTGTAAAAAGGTTTAGCGCTAGTGCGGGCGGTAATCCATTTATAGTCTAGCGTGGTATTTTCAAAGGCGTCTTGCCAGTGATCTTTGCTTGCGGTTTTATTTAATTTACCTAGCGCTTCGGTTTCTACAAATAAGGGCACTGGCGCTTTGTTATCTAGAATATGCGGCCAGCCATCTTTCCAGGTTAGCGGTAATAAAAAGGTTTCGCGGCCGGTATTGTGGTAGTTGTCTTTATAGGGGCGAATGCCTAAAAATACCGTCCACCAATCGCCATTAGGGGTTTGCACAAAGTCGGCATGGCCGACGCTGGTAATAGGATTTGTACGCTTAGGGTCTAAGTCCCGTTGGGTAAGAATTGGGTTATTGCTATAGGGGATAAAAGGTTTATTGAGGTCGCGGGTGCGAAACACGACCTGCGAATGCTGTACCGATGTGCCACCTTCGGCGCAAATTAAATAATACCAGCCATCTTTTTTTAGAATATGCGGGCCTTCGATCCAAACGGGCTTTTCGTCGATGTTAGCGCCGCCATCTACAAGCAGCCGCCTGGACGATGGAATTACCGCCTTTTTTTTCCAGTCCAACTCCCATAGCCAAATGGCTCGGTGCCCGCTATAGCGCGGCTTGCCTTCGGGGGCATCGTTATGCGTAACATATACTTTGCCGTCGTCATCAAAAAACAGATCCGGGTCGATACCACCAACCTCTGGCAATACTATGGGTTTGGACCATGGCCCAGCAGGATCTTTGGCACTGATAATAAAATTCCCAATGCCGTAAACATCGGTTGTAATAATGTAAAACATGCCTTGGTGGTAACGCAGGGTTGGCGCAAAAATGCCGTGGGAAATGTCTTGTTGTTTGTCAAAAGCAAGCTGCTCGGTACTCCACAGTGCATGGCCTATTTGTTCCCAATCGACTAAGTTGTGGCTTTTAAACACTGGCAGCCCGGGGAAGTAGGCAAAGGTGGAGTGGGTCATGTAGTAGGTGTTGTCAACGCGCACCACGGAAGGGTCTGGGTAAAAGCCGGGTTGAATAGGGTTGAAGTAACCATTGCCTTTAGCTTGCGTTAGGCCATTGTCCCAGCCGGAATAACTGAAAGAGTCGAAGTTAACCCAACTATTGCTTGCCGCGCTAATGTGCGGGCAGAGCACGGCTAGAATTAAAGTGAGTCGCGATATTATATTTTTCATTGCGCAATACCTTGTGTTGGTGTTTGGCCATTGAGGTGTAAGCTCTAGGGCGCCGGGTCTTCTCCGCTTTAGTGAGGTAAAAAGAGATGCTAAGACCCGCCATATCCGTTGAAATGTAAGGTTCTCACGCCACTACACTTAAACGAATATATGAGCCTTAACATCTCCAGCAAAATTTTGAGCCTTCCTGGTCAGCGTGTCAAACAAGTTCAGCATGACTTGGCCCTGCAAAGATTGACTATACACTGCAAGCGAGACCGTCGTTATAGAGCGATTGACCCGTCAAGTAATGAGGCGGCCAACATCAACCGATACTTGCGCAGAACGATCCGTGATGTCCCTTTGTGTGGCTTCGAGTGCTATTTGGAAGTTGAGCTCGCTCAAGTTGTGACGACTTGCGGTAGGCGTCTAATGGAGGCTTGCGAATTTGTCGATACAGGCAATCGCTATACTCAAAGATTTTGCCAGTTGGTGAGCGGATTGTGTCGCCATATGAGTATCAGCACGGTCAGTCGGCACCTAAAGCTACGATGGGAAACGGTGAAAAATATGGATAAATTTCACCTAGAGAAAACGTTGCCTGCACTTAATCCTGAAAAATTAATTGACTTAAAATATCTTGGGGTCGATGAAGTCGCTAGAGCCAAAGGCCATGATTATATGACGGTGATTTATGACATGGAATCCGGTCATTTAATTGGCGTTGAGACAGGCCGTAAAGCCGAGGTGTTGACAGCGTTTCTAAAGCGCTTACCAGCACAAACCGCTGAAAACATAGAGGCGGTAGCCATGGATATGGGGCCAGCCTATCAAAAATCGGTACGCGAATGCTTGCCTAATGCTGACATTGTTTTCGATCGGTTTCATGTGATGCAAAACTACAGTAAAGCCATGAGCAATCAGCGTAGGATCGAGTTCAGAAAGGCGGATCGCGCAGGCAAAGAGCAGCTTAAAGGTACCCACTACCTGTTGTTAAAAAATGCCGACAAGTTAAATGATAAACAAGCCAATAAACTCCAGACATTGCTCGAAAATAATTCCAATATCAATACACTTTATATACTCAAAGAGCAGCTCCAAGCTTTGTGGAATGCAGGGAATTATGACGCCATGATGAATGCATTGGAGCAGTGGTGCGACATCGCGGAACAGACGAATATGCTCTATCTCAAGAAATTTGCAAAGTCACTAAGGAAGCATAGCGTAGGCATTTGTAACTACGGAAAACACGGGCTGACTAGCGCCAGAATTGAAGCCGGCAATGTCAGCATTGGCATGATTCGCAAGCGAGCAAGAGGCATCAAGGATACCGAGTACTTCAAGCTAAAAATAAGGCAATCATCGATGCCTGACGAGCAATCCATGTTCTATGGAAGCCACTAGATCACCTCACTAAAGCGGAGAAGAGCCAGGGCGCCTCTAGTTTTATTTGATATTACAAGAGGTTATGAACTCATATGAAATAGTACTGCGCGGCCTGTAAGCGGCTGCAGCGTAATGTTTGGCATAGTCTAGCAAAAACGGTCCTATCAAAGCATTTGGCTTCTGTTATGCTGGCTGTCTTCCTTCTGCGGGCTGCTCTCTTTTGCCTGCTCTTGCGCTCCACACTACAGGAATTATCTTAATGCAAAACCTTACCCCGGTAGGTCAGCAAACGGTTAATGATTTAAGTTGCCGTTATAACCTTAGCTACGATGCTGTTATGCATATGCTTATTGCGGTTAATAATGGTGCAGGTTCTATGGCGCAGTTTAATTGCCCCGAGTTAGGCGGTGGTGGGCAGTGGATGGCTGGCGGTATGACGATGGTGGGGGATATGTTTAACCACGGCCTAAAAAACACTGTTAACAATTTATGCGCAGAATTAGCTAATGCTTTGGCCAACAACACTATTTTTGCCCCTAATCCTACAACCGGTAGCCAAAATTGGTGGCCAAATGGTTTAGGGCAGCCATCAAGTTCTGGTGGGCAAAATAATTCGCGTTATGCCTTGTTCCCTAACCGCTTGGCGGTGGAGGTAAACGGCGCGGTAACGGTATACGATACGCTTGACCACAATATCGGCGGGGTTAGCCAGCAGCAAGGCTCTAACGATTCGCTTATGTTTAATAGCCAGTACGGTAATATTAGCGTGTCTAATTTACCGGTTGTTTCTGGTGGTGGCACTACGAGTAACCAAAATTTTGTTCAGCCTGCGGTTAATAACGCGGCGCCAGTTAACAATCCACAGCCGCAACCCTCCCAGTTTGAGCAATCGCCCTCCTTTGAGCCGGCGCCGTCAATACAGCCTTCGCAAAGCGCTACTGGTGATGTGTTTCAGCTAATCGAAAAGCTCGCTAACCTGCGTGATATTGGCGCGGTTACTGAAGAAGAATATCAAAACAAGAAAAATGATTTGCTCAGTCGCATATAGCAAGCAGGGGTTGTGAATCCTAGGAATTGTACGCTCTATTGACGTGATTCAATTGGTTTATTTGGGGTGCGTTAAAGCCTGATAGTTGATAAAGTGCCGGCGGTATAGCTTGTGCTGCAATTTTGTGGCTTGTTGTTGATAAACGTCTAGAGATATTACGAGGATAGGGATGAAGGCAATCATTGTAGCCCCAAATGCTTCAGCCAGAGGTGGAGGAGAAAGTATTATCCCTCTGCATTATTTTAATTTCTTATCTAACTGCGGTGTTTCTACATTTTTAGTCGTCCATTCTAGGTCTCGGGACGAGATTGATGCCCTGTTTGCGGATAAGAAAGAGGATGTGTACTACGTAGAGGATACGCGCCTTCAAAAAATTTTATTTTTATGTGGGCGTAGACTCCCCAAAAGAATAAGCTCTTTTTTTACAGGCTTTATTATTGATATTATTACTCAGCGAGAGCAGCGAAAGCTTATTCGGAAGCTTGTTGCTGAAAAATCAATAGATATAGTACATCAGCCCATTCGGGTATCGCCTAAATTACCGTCTTTAATTCATAATGTTGGTGCGCCGGTCATTATTGGGCCAATGAATGGCGGTATGACATTCCCTAGCGCATATCAGGATATGCAGGGGCGGTCAGAAAAGTATTTTATGGCGTTTGGGCGTTTTTTCTCTAGAGTCTTCAATCTTTTATTTCCGGGCAAAAAGTATGCTAAAGCACTTTTGGTGGCTAACCAGAGAACGGCTGGAGCATTACCGAGGGGGCTATGTTCAAATGTTATCGAGCTTGTAGAGAATGGTGTTGATTTAAATATTTTTAAGCAGTCTGATTTAACTGAGCTCGCTCCTGAAGCTTTGCCTCTAGATGATGCTGCGAAGAGCTGTCGCTTCATCTTTGTTGGGCGTTTAGTGGATTGGAAGTGTGTGGATGTTTTGCTTCGTGCGATAAAAATATTGCAAGACCGAGATATGAATGTTTTTCTCGATATCGTGGGTATGGGTGAAGATAAGCTTCAGCTTGAAGAGCTTGCAACTAGTTTAGATTTGGGGGGGAGGGTTAATTTCTTAGGTTTTAAGACCCAAGTAGAGTGCGCCCAGCTCATTACTAATGCTGATTGTCTTGTTCTTCCTAGTGTGTATGAGTGTGGGGGCGCTGTTGTCCTGGAAGCGATGGCGATGGGTAAGCCTGTTATTGCTTCTAATTGGGGCGGGCCTGCAGACTACCTAGATGCATCGTGCGGTATTTTAGTGGATATCCCAAAGACTAAAGAAGCGTTTGTTGAGCAGTTTGCTGAGGCTATGGCGAAAATTAGTTGTGATCCAGAAAACCGCCATCAGTTGGGCAAAAATGGCTTGGATAAGGTTAAGGTTCAATTTGACTGGGCTCGTAAAGTCGAGAAAATGAAATCAATTTACTTGGATGTTCTCAGCCCTTAAGTTGTGTAAGGCCGTGCACAGTTGTCTTCGCGGTATGATTTGTAGTTATGTATCCTCGGCTCGTAGTTAGCCAAAGGTCATTTCGCAATTTGTGGGGGGGGGAAGTCCGCACAATAAAAAGGCCGCATGCTTTAACACATGCGGCCTTTTTATGTACTAAAAGCTAAAAGTATTAGCGCTCTAGGTACTGGATTTTCCCGGGTACGCCGTCCCATTCTTCGGCGTCGTCGGGGGCATCTTTTTTCTCGGTAATATTGGGCCATACTTCGGCCAATTCGGCGTTTAGCTCCAAGAAGGCTTCTTGATCTTCGGGTAACTCATCTTCAGAGAAAATAGCATCTACGGGGCATTCTGGCTCGCAAAGTGCGCAGTCGATGCATTCGTCTGGGTGAATTACAAGTGTGTTTGGGCCTTCATAGAAGCAGTCAACAGGGCACACTTCTACACAGTCTGTGTGTTTACATTTAATGCAGTTTTCGCCGACAACAAATGTCATTGGATTAACCTCTATATTGGTCTGGTTGCGCTAGGGCACACAAGGAGCGTTTAGCCAGTAATCGCGGCCTTTAGGGGTGCTTAGGCATTGCAGGGCTGAATTTTAAGCGCGACATTCTAACAGTTGCGCGCGGAAAGGAAAGTCTAACCGCGTGCAGGCTTATACCATTTTCTTTAATTTATAGATCAACTGCAGTGCATCAAAGGGCGTTAGCAGGTTTGGGTCACACTCGATGATGGCTTCTTCGGCGGCGCTTGGGCCACTGCCGAACAGGTCGGGTTGTGGGCCGCGTGCTTTGGTTTTTACCGTGCTGGCTGCTTTGGTGGGTTCTGGTGTGGGTGCAGCTTTGGGCTGCTCTACAACTGGCGCCGGTATTACCATGGGTTCTGGCGTGGGTTGGCCTTCTAGCCGGGCTAATTGGCACTGTGCGTTGTAAATAACCGGCGCTGGAATACCGGCAAGCTTGGCCACTTGCAGGCCGTAGCTTTTGCTGGCGGGGCCTTCTTCAATACTGTGCAAAAACACAATGTTGTCGTTGTGCTCGGTAGCGCTTAAGTGCACGTTATTCACTGTGGGAATTTGCTCGGCCAAGGTAGTAATTTCAAAGTAATGGGTGGCAAACAGGGTGTAAGCTTTTAGTTCTTTGGCGAGGTGCTCGGCACAGGCCCAAGCTAGAGATAAACCATCGTAAGTGCTTGTGCCACGGCCTACTTCATCCATTAATACCAAGCTGTTGTCGGTAGCGTTATGCAGAATATTGGCGGTTTCTGTCATTTCTACCATAAAGGTAGAGCGGCCACCGGCTAAGTCGTCTGATGAGCCTATACGAGTGAATATGCGGTCGACCAGGCTTAGCTCGCAGGCTTCGGCCGGTACGTAGCTACCAATTTGTGCCAGCAATACGATAAGTGCCGTTTGGCGCATATAGGTCGATTTACCGCCCATGTTGGGGCCGGTAATCACCAGCATGCGGCGCTCGTTATTACACAATACGCTGTTGGGGACAAAGGGGGTATCTAATACATCTTCCACTACGGGGTGGCGACCGTTGGTAATGTTAATGCCGGGCGTATTGCTAATGCTTGGGCAGCATAAATTCAGGTGTTCGGCGCGCTCGGCTAAACCACATAAAACATCTAGCTCGCTAACGGCAGCGGCGGCGCCTTGTAGGGCCAATAAGTGCTGATTACAAATTTCAATCAGCTCGTCGTACAGCGCTTTTTCACGTGTAAGGGCGCGGCTTTTGGCCGAAAGGGCTTTATCTTCAAAAGCTTTAAGTTCTGGTGTAATAAAGCGTTCGGCATTTTTAAGGGTTTGCCGGCGCTGATATTCGGCGGGGGCTTTATCCGATTGTGCGCTGGTCATCTCTATAAAGTAACCGTGTACGCGGTTGTAGCCCACTTTTAAGGTGGGTACGCCGGTGCGCTCGCGCTCGCGGGCTTCTAGGTCTAACAAAAACTGGCCGGCATTGGTGCTAATGTTGCGCAGCTCGTCTAGCTCGGCATCGTAACCGTTTGCAATTACACCACCATCGCGAATCACCACAGGCGGGTTTTCGATAATGGCTTTTTCTAGGGTGGCAACCAATTCGGGGAATTCGCCCACTTGCTGCGCCAATGTTTTAAGGTGGTGGTTGTCGGTATTTTTAAGCAGGCTTTGCAATTCTGGGAAGGCACCTACAGAGCTACACAAACGGGATAAATCACGCGGGCGAGCCGAGCGCAATGCCACGCGGCCCAATATGCGCTCCATATCGCCAATGTGTTTTAGCGGGTGGCGCAATTGCTCGAATTGGTAATTGGCCAGTACGCTGGTAATTGCGCTTTGGCGAGCCAATATGGTGTGCTCGCAACGTAGCGGTTTGTGCAACCAACGCTTTAGTAAGCGTCCGCCCATGGCGGTGCAGCTGCTGTTTAATACCGAAAAAAGCGTATTTTCTTCGCCGCCGGTAAGGTTTAAATCTAATTCTAGATTGCGGCGGGTGGCGCTATCCATGGCTACGGTTTGCTCGATGTTTTCAACCGCGAGGCCCGAAAGGTGGGCTAAATCGTTGCGCTGGGTTTCTTTGGCGTAACCGTAGAGGCAACCGGCGGCAGCAATAGCGGCGTGCATGTGGCCGCAGCCAAAACCTTGCAAATCTTTAGTGCCAAAATGTTCGCACAAGGCGCGGTTGCCTTGTGCGCTATCGAACTCCCAATCGGGGCGTTTGCGTAAGCCGTTTTTAGGCAATGTGCCTTCATTTAGGCTAAGTAATTCGGGTACTAATAATTCGGCCGGGCGCAGGCGTTCTAGCTCGCCTAATAAGGCAGTTTCGCCAATCACTTCCAAAACACAAAAGCGGCCGCTACCCATATCTAAAGAGGCAATGCCAAAGTGTTCTTCATTTTGTGCAATGGCCACCAGTAAATTATCGCGGCCGGCATCCATTAAGGCTTCGTCGCTTAAGGTGCCTGGTGTTACTACGCGCACCACTTTGCGCTCTACCGGGCCTTTACTGGTGGCGGGGTCGCCAATTTGTTCGCAAATAGCCACCGAAATACCATTGCGCACCAGCTTAGCTAAATAGCCTTCCGCTGCATGAAACGGCAAACCCGCCATAGGTATAGGGTTGCCACCGGCCTTGCCGCGCGCGGTTAAGGTGATATCTAACACCTGCGAGGCCAGCTTAGCATCGTCAAAAAACACCTCGTAAAAGTCACCCATACGGTAAAACACCAGCTCGTTAGGGTGCTCGGCTTTAATGCGCATATATTGCTGCATCATGGGGGTGTGCTTAACGGCGGTGGTTGTGGACATGGCTAATGGCTTCTTAAATAAAGGCGGCTTGAAAACGAGGGCGGGGATTGTAACAAAGGATGGGGGCAAGGTTGAGGTGTAATCGACAAAGGGGAGCGGGTTGTATCGCAATGCTGCAGGTTGGTTAGTCGTCTATTTTCTCAAAAACGCAACTACTGGGTTTATCTGGTAATACTCGAAACCACGAGTGCATATCTTCTGGAACCGATAGGAGGACGCACCGCATGGAAAACAAGGACGTTTTTATTCTGAATTGGCAAGGCTATGAAATCGAGGTATCACACTTGCGCAGCTACTCTAAAGCCTTCGAAAAAGCCTATGGCTATGGTATGAGCCATATCGAGGTTAAGACCATCGCCCCGCAAGGGGCGGCGCTGCGTGTTACTGATACAGGCTATCGCTCTATATTCACTGATGAACTGAGCGTTAAGAGCGCAGGCGGCGTTAAACGCTTCGTCATTGATGGCTTAGGCGGGTTGCGGGCTCCACAAGCTGGAAAGCTCAGCATGAAGCACAAGAGCAATATTAATTAAATGTTAAGGCAAAAAAAACAGCGCCTGAAGGGAGGTCGAGCCGCTAGCTCGGGCTGCTTTTCACTACATTTGTCAACAAATGGATTGACAAATGTTCTTGCTGTGTCAAGGTATATGTTGACAATTAGATTTTGGTTGTAAACTTAAAGGTTGACAATATGGGGCTGAAAACACTCATAGCTCGCCAATATCGCGAGCAAATCAATGAAGTCCGCAAAAAGCTGGAAGGTCTAAGCACGCCTTCTGAAGGCTGGTTGCGCACTGCGCGCAAAGCCCTTGGCATGTCAGGTGCGCAGTTCGCTAGGCGCGCAGGCGTTAGTCGCGCTTTGGTTTCCAAAACAGAAATTTCAGAAAACTCTGGTAGCGTCACCCTTAAAACCATGCAGCAAATGGCCGCCGCCATGAATTGCCGCTTTGTTTATGCCGTTGTTCCTGAGCGCGACGTGGAAGATATTCTCGATGCGCGTGCGCACGAAAAAGCGAGCGAGATCGTAAAGCAGGCCGGCGTCCACATGGCGCTTGAAGATCAAGCCCTTTCCAATGAGCGCCTCCACGCAGAAATAGAGCGTCTAGGTAAAGAACTGCGCGATACTCCCTCAAACCTGTGGGATGAGTAATGAGCAAGCTTGTTGGAGAACCTGATGGATCAACGCCGCTAGAGCCAGAAGAGCTTGAAGGATTGCTGCACAAGCATGTCACCACACGCGGGCAGCTTGATGAGCTGGAGCAGTACAATATTCAAGACGGTCTCAAATGGCTCAAGAAACAAAAAAGCGCCGACCCATTCACCGAAGGCTTTGCGCGCGATCTTCATCAAAAGCTATTCGGGCAGGTCTGGAGCTGGGCAGGGGCGTTCCGCAAAACAGAAAAGAATATCGGTATAGATCCATTCCAAATTGCCATCCAACTGCGTCTGCTTCTCGATGATGCCAAGTTCTGGGTTGAGTATAAAACCTATCCGCCTCATGAACTCGCCGCGCGGTTTCATCATAGGATGGTCTTTATCCATCCATTCCCTAACGGCAATGGTCGTCATGCGCGCATCATGGCAGACGCGATACTCATCATCGCATTAAAAGAAAAGCCAATTGATTGGTCGGGAGGCATCGATTTACAAAAGATGAATAATCGGCGTGCCGAATATATAACTGCGTTGCGCGCCGCCGACGCTGGGGATTTTGCGTCATTGTTGAATTTTGTTGGAGGCGTAGCAGTGTAATTAACTTAGCGGCAGCCGACAATTTTTCTGGACTCGCTCAAGCCAACCCATGGGCGCTCCGCACGCGCTCTGGAAAATGTATGTCGAAGACGCAAAGCATTAACCAAAATTGCCCGGCCTATGGTGACTTCCGGGTAGTGTTTTTGATTTTCCAAGATGATTTTAAACGGGCTGAGCAAGAACATGAGCTGGGCGGAGTGGTTTTTGAAAGTGATTTGGCTCGTATATTTTTATAGTTTGTAATTTAATCTTATCGCTAGCGAACTCGAATTACTCAGTAAAACGCCTTGCATCTACTCGCTTTATCTTCGGGGCATAAGCAATCAAATCGTAATACTGTGAGGGTTGAGTTGCTCTTCAGTAAGCACGCTATCTACCCACCCAAGCTTAACCGGCACATCAAATAAACGCCCTGGTCCAGTACGCCGCCAAAAGTGACGAAGCCCCGGCGCTAGCATTCTTACAACAGGTAATTGGGTGTCTTTTTCGGTTAAGTCGAAGGCTATAAGCTCTATGCTTTGTTCGGCTAAGCGGCCGGTGAGGGTTTGTATGGCTTCTTCTAAAACTTCGATTTTATTGGGATGGGTTGTTTTAAAGTTTAGGGCAGTAGGCTGGTTGGTGTTTAAGTGTGGGTGGTCGTTAATTGTTTGTGTGTCCATCCAAGCGTAAAGTGTTTGATCGCTATTGCTGGAACGTGCCGTAAGGGCTACCGGTAAAAGCTGGTTTAATTCTATTACGCAGCGCTCTATCGCGATGTTTGGGTCTACGTGGCAACCAAAAGCATACAATATCTCGGTTTGTGTTTTTTTGTTGTAGCTTACCGCAACAAAACAGGGGGTTTCTAAATCGGTGGTAATATCCAAAATATGGAAGGCGCGATTTAGCCCGTTGTAGTAATCACGCACTTCGTTAATGTAACTATTACCGATTGAATCAATATCAATATGCGGGCGCTCGCAGCGGTTGTACCACCAAATGGCGGCGGCATCGCGTTCTATTAATTCAAGTGTGCCTTGTAAAATAGCTTCTAAGTGAGTATTACCTGCCGCGCAGCCATTGGAATCGGGGTAGGCGAAAAACGTATCTTCGTTTTTATCTGAATATTGTGCGTAGGCAATTTCGCTTAATATAAAACAAGGCTTGTCTTTTGTTAGTGAATAAGCCTTGCTCCAGTGGTGTAGTGTGCTTTCATCAAACGGTTGTGGTATTAACTGGTGAAATGATTTTACTGCACTATTAATTGCGTCTTTGTTTTGGTACTGAGCGGGGCTAAAGTTTAAGCAGGTGTGGGGGTGAATAAAGGCATCGTCTTCAGGCTTATATGGCGCTGTAATAGCCGGTTGTTGGCCTTGGTGTACCATGGAGTAACGCTCTACACCTTCGCACAGTGCGCCCACCTTGGCTTGCAGTGCTGTTTTGCCCTTACCTCCACTGGATGAGCGCAAATGATTATTCAGCCAAAAACGATTAGTACTCGAAAAAGCTAAGTTACGGCCCGATGAGTAATTGCAGACCAGTTCGTTCTCTAGGCTGCGGTAGGGGGCAAGTTTAGAAATAATGCCAACAACCGGGTGGACCAGCGGTAATAAATTTTGATAGGTTTCTTCTAGTGTTCGTACTCTAAACCCTTGTGTTCTCGTGGTTTTGAGGGTTTCAATATCCTTATGAAAATAAGACGTAACCGTATTCGATGTATTGCAAGTGTTGCAGCCGCCTTTTGGTTGTACTGCGTATGAACTGGCGGTGTTGTTTGTGAGGTCGATATCCCAAAATAAGTGCGGGTCTAAAGCGCCCTCGAATTTTTGTAATAGCTTATTAAGTTGTTCTTGTGGCAGCCCTGTTGTGTGGCGGTTGATAAGTTGCGCACTTTTTTTGTTTTCAGCTGCAAACTTTAGCAATGGCCGGTGTGACAATATGCGTGCGCTAATGCACGATGCGCATAGGCCGGTTGCTGGTGTTATGAGTATTTGCTTGTCTGATATGTTTATGTGGGTGATGTTATCTTCGGTGCTTTGAAAGACAATATGCTCAAAAAAAGTTGAGGATAACGTAAGCGGACCAATAGGCTGGTTAAAGAGTTTTTTTAGTCGGTTTTTAGTAAGCTCGTGCTCGGTATTGTTTGGTGCTTCTGCTTCCGTACTTAACAGCTTCTTGGCGATTAATTGTTGTACGGCGGCAACAATTTTAGCCGGCGAAAATTGTGTATTTAACTGCGTTAATAATTCTTCTGTGCTGCAGGGCGTTTTGGCCACTAGCGAAAATATTGAAGGGAGCAAGGCCCCTTCAATCATGGTGTCCTCTTTAAATGTCGACAAAATAATGCCGACGTTATCAATGCTATACAGGGCGGGTGCTGCACAAATAAAAAGTTTTTGTTTCATGAAGCACCTGACTTTTATGCTTAAGAGGGGGTAATAATTTTGTCGGTGAAACTACTAGGTGGTGTAAAGAAGGATTTCTTCTTCGCCATTAATTTTAATGCCTGTTAGTACGTCAAAGGATGAGCAAGTATAGGGGAGTGTTAATACAATGTTCTTGGTCGAGGGCTCAACTTTTCCGCCAACTTCTAATACAACCTTTGTAGAGCCTTGCTCGAAGTTTTTATCTGACTTCCCAATGCCGAAGGCATCTTCGCCGGCATCAGGTTGGGTGTCGCGCCAGCCTACTTGATTCGCTAAGTTCTCTACGGCGACTTTAAACTCTGAGCCGTCAGATGTGCCATGAATTTCGACTTTAGGCCATACAATATTCGGGTCTAATTGCAGTTTTACCGCTTCGCCTATAATCATGCCGCAGCCGCCCCAGCGAATGACTATATCGATTTGCTTTTGCTCTTGCTTTTTAACTTCGTTTAAATAACAGCTTGCTTTTTGATTAATGGGATCTTCTTGATTTGGGCCTGTAATTACCACAACTGATTCAAGCGCGCTTCGGTTTTTATCTGAATAGACCTTGTAAACAACAAGCCCGTCACTCATGAAATGTCTTGTTAGGGTATCGTTGCCGGTAGGGCCGTAATAAGTTGCGCTTTTGTAATTCTCGGCGACTATTTCCCCTGTGGTGGGTAGATATTGCCATGTATTGTCGCCATAAATTTCTTTTGAAAAGAAACTGCGTAATTCAGGTGATTCGTTCAGTTTTATCATTAACTGAAAATACTGACGGCTAATGTTGTCTATGTCGATAAAGTTTTCGTTGATGACTTCTGACGATATAGAAACATTTTTTGTGCCATATTCTGTGATGCTGACTTCAGAGTTACCTTCTGATGCTAACTGCGATAAATTAAATTCATTGCCCATATTTTAGTCCTCATTAATCGATAAGTTGATTGATTCAAATTCACAAACCCAGTGATTCTCCTTGGTGCCAGGCATGTCCTTGATTAAATCCCTCATTCGCGTGGCGAGCGCCGTGGATACTTCTTGGCTAGGCTTGCACTTGATGAATTCAAGGCTAGCAAGAAATTCCAACCATTTACTGTCGCTGTCTTTGGCTTTTTCGATGGCGATGGAAAAATAGCGCTCACTTAATGTAGTCGACTTTTCAGACTTTTTGAAATGGGCTTTTGCAAGATATCGATAGGTGATAGGCAGTATGCAGTTTTCACCCGATTGTACAGAGCGTTTTTCGGAATCCTCCATAAGGGTAACGGCTTTGTCATAAAAACCATGATTAATATAGGTATCGGCTAGGGCGGGAACATACCACGACAAAAAGCTATCTTGGCCGCTGGCGACATCTTCGGCGACGGTGATTTCTGATTGTTTGTATTCGTTGCGGGTCCAGTCGTGCATCATATAAAAATTGCGGTATATCCAGTTACTTTTGATGCTGTCGCCATAGGTATTGATGACTTCGTTGGTACATTGCGACATGGCCTTTAGGTCGTTAAGAATTAGAAATAAACAAGTGCCAAAGGTATAAGCAACAATAATAATGGATATATTTTCTGTTTGTTGTGCATGACCAATACAGCGTGTGTATAGCTGCCTAGCATGGGTATGGTTGCCGGTAATGGCCTCTATGCACATTAGGTTGCCGGTTGCAAAATTGAATGGGTCAAAGCCGGTTTCCTCGTGCAGGTGAGTATCTTTTTCGGCGTCATAGAGTGCTATAACGCGCATTAATACGGGCTTTGCTTTGGCGAATTCGCCTTCAAAAAAATAGGCCTGCCCCAGTATACTTAGCGTCATAACTTCTTTAACGCGGTCACCAGATTGTAATATTTTTGCTAATAAATTTTCACCAAATTCACGGGCTTTTTCGCGGTTACCTTGGTAGTGGTGGTACAGCAGTAGTGCGAGTTCGCAAATATGTTCGGCTTCATCTAGCGTGCTGCTGGCCGTGTCGTAGCCTTGTTTGCGTAGGGTATTAATTAGCGCCAAAGATTGCTCTGTGCTGTGCTTTATGCTGTTAGCGCCCCAGCCTTCTATCATGCGCTTTGCGGGGATTAATTTGGTGTTCAAATTAATGGTTAGCAATTGCCTGTTTTCCGCGGGAATCATGGCGATCCATTTTTCGACATCGTCACCAATTTTTTGTGATTCTAGATAGGCGCAATTTTTCGATGAGCGGGTAATTGCGGTGATGCCGTGCAGTGCGGCACTGTGAAAATCTTCGGCGCCGGAAAAATGTTGGGCAATAATGAGTGGCTCTTGGTTTTCTATGTTGGCGCTGCTGATCATAGACTCGGCAATACGTAGGTGAATTGCTTTGCGATAAGATAATGGTGTGGAATCGTAGGCAGCATCTTTAACCAGTGCGTGCTTAAAAATGTAGCAATTACCGTCGACATTTCTTTGCACATAAACCAAACCGGACTCTACCAATTCGTTAAGGTCTATTTGTAGGCGTTCTTCATCAAAATTAGATGCCGAGGCCAGTAGCGCGTAATTAAATTCTCGGCCAATGGATGCCGCCAGCTGGGCTGTTTCTTTGGCGTAAATAAGGTTGTCTAGTTTTTGTTGTAGCGATTCCTGTAGGTTATTAGGAATGGCTTTAAGGCTGTCTGCGCTGGTGAATTTAACGGTATGGTTAACGGTATGCACTAACGCTTTTTGTCGCAGCGCATTGGTTAGCTCCTCAATAAATAGTGGGATGCCATCTGTGCGTTCAATAATAGTGCGTGAAACTTCCTCCGCCAAGGTGTGGTGGTCAAATAATGCGGCTAAAAATTCTAGTGTTTGCTCATCGCTTAGGCGTTCTAGCTTTATTGTTTGGGCTGGTAAATTGGCAAGCTTTGTGGGCAGCGCTACGCGTGAAGTGCTTACAAAGAGGTGCTGCTGCGCAATGAATGCATTGTGGCTGGTAAGGTAGTCAATAAATTCAATAGTGGTTGGGTCGGACCAGTGCATATCTTCAAAAATATAGAGCGACTGGTTGTTGTTTTCGCCTGCGTGACTAAGTAATACGGCTAGCGTATTAAATAGCAAACCCTTTTGGGTGTCTTGCGCTAGCGATGTTTCGTCGATATGTGAGGGTAGCTCTAGGCCTAACCAAGCATAAAGAATTGCCAGCGAATCGTTTATTTTATCGGTGTTGTGCAGGTTTAATATTTTTTGTAATTGCTCAAACGTAGCGTCATTCGCGTGGCTATAAAGTGAGTACTGGTAACGGATAACTTTTAAAATGGGGTATAGCGCATTGTATTGATATTCCGGCAAGCATTGCGCGGTGTATTGGTCTAGCGCTTTGAGGTGGTTCCTGTACTCGTAAATAAGTCGCGATTTACCTATGCCTGCCTCGCCATAAACATGGGCAAATTGTGCGTCGCCCGTTAGGTTGGAAAACGCCAGTAATTGTTGCAGTTCGGCTTCGCGGCCAATAAAACAATTATTACTGCGTGTACCGCGCAAAAAGCCAATAGCCTCTACTTGCCGCTCTGCTTGCAGCGAAAATATTTGCCCGCACTGATCAAGTAATGTGATTTCTTTGATGGGCTGTGGTTCGAATTCAATATGGTTTTCTAACCGGCGGCGGCTATTGTCGGAGCACAATATTTGATTGCGACTGGCTTCGCGGGCCAATTGCATGGCGGTGTTGGGCGTTAAACCTTCAGGGGTGGCGTCGTCATAAATATGGACTAAACCGGAATGAATTCCCAAGCGAATATGCGATTGAATGCCCTGTGTTTTTTTAAGCAACGAGTTGCGCTTGTGAATTAGGCTAACAAGGTCTAGCGCGGTGCGCGCGCATAGGCGGCTGTCGTTATCGCTGGCTACTGGGTAGCCAAAATAAAACAATAGTGTATCGCCAACCTCGCCGGCTAAAAAGCCGCCGTAGCGAATGGCTATGTCGGCACACTGTGCTTTTTGGTCGCGATAAAAGGCATCAATAATTTCTGGATCTTGTGTTGTTTGACCTTGGGCATCGATTTCTAGCGATAAACACAACGCGGTAATTTGCTTACATTGTGTATTGCCGGTTGTGTACATCGGCAAGGTATCCACTTGGGTGGCGTCGCCGGTTTGGGTGTTATGCCCAATTGTTTGCGCGGGGGTGGGTTGTAAATCGCCAACTAGGGTGGAAAAATTTAAGCTTTTAAGTGATCGGTACACCTCGGCGGCATCACCGGCGCGCTCGTGTGCGTTTTTATTAAGCACCCTGCGCAGCAGCTCCGATACTGGGTGCCCCACCACGGCAGCAGGCAAGGGAACATTGGATGGGCTTAACTGTTTGGCAAATACAGCGGCAAGGCTAGAGCCTCTAACCGCGGGGGTATTGGTTAAGCATTCAAGAAAAATGAGGCCCCAGGCGTAAAGGTCGGTTTTACACGTGGGTGGCTCGCCGCGTAGTTGTTCTGGCGCACTATAGGTTGGGGTGCCGATGGTTTCTTTGGTCATGGTAAGGCTTTTGTAATCCAGCTGCCTTGCCTCTGGAGTAAATGCGCCAATGCCAAAATCGAGCAGTTTTATTTGTTGGCTGGCACCAGTGGTGGTTACCATAATGTTCTGCGGTTTTAAATCGCGGTGCACAATACCCAATGCGTGCGCGCAGGCCAATGCGTCCAGCACCTGTCCCATTAAAGCGGCGGTTTCGGTGGCTGGTAAGCCCCCTTTTTGATCCAGTAAGCCTTTAAGGGTTAGCCCTGGTATGTATTCAAATACTGCGAACACGTCACCTTGCGGGGTTTGCCCTTTGTCCAGCACGCGGACTATGTTGGTATGATGTAGTTGTGCGCATAGTTGGGCTTCTCTATCAAATCGGGCAATTTGGCGTTCTTTGCGGGCGGGGTCTTGCTGGCCCAGCTTAAGCAGCTTAATGGCAACGGTTTGCCCTGTATTGAGCTGGCGTGCTTTATACACCTGAGAAAACCCGCCTTCGCCTAAATGATCTAAAATTTCATAGTTGGGCAGTTGGATTGTTGTGGCTGGATTGGCGGCGGAAGAGGGTTGGGTAGAAGGTGCGTCCAGCATAGGGGAGCCTCGCGAGTAAATAGCTGCAATAAAATGGTGCGATATAGTGCGTCAAGCACTGATATTGAACACCTTTTGGTGGGTGGGTGATGGGCCTGCGGTGATGTTAAAGTTTTAAAGTGTAGTTGGCATTTGGCTGCTCATTTTTATTTTAGGTGGCTGTCGCTTAGCGATAAACCGCAAAAGCTGCTTGTATGCAGTTTATCGTGGGCTTTTGTATTAAAAAGCAATGTGTGTCGCGATAATTAAGTTTGATATAAGTCAGTGTGTTTTTATCTGCAAAATAGATACTGAGCATTGACGGTATCTATTTTGCGTTTTTATTGCTCTTGATCGAGCGCAGGCTATAAATACTGTGTTTATTGTACACTCAAAGAAAAGGTTCGGCGGTTTTCTAGCGGTATAATATTGTGATGTTTCTGGTGTCAGAATGTTGTTTTTTGGCCAATAATAAAAATGAAATTTGTTTGTATGTGTTAAAGGTTTGTTTATGGCGGTTATTGTAAATGTATCGACGGATCAAAAAATAATATTGCTGACAGAACATGTGATAGGGCGCCAAAATGATAATGCCCATACGCATTTGGCAGAGGCAAATGTTTCGCGGGTGCATGCATTAATTGTTTGGAACGGCTTGCAATGGCAAATAAAAGATAGCAGTACAAACGGTACCTACATTAATGGCCGGCTTTTAAAGAAAGGCCAATGTGCCGTTTTACAAAAGGGCGATAAATTACAGTTTGGCAGCATTAACAATGCCGTTTGGTTACTTAAAAGCAGTGATGCCCCGGTTAACCGCTTGGTGCCCCAAAGCGCCGGTTTGGCAGATATTGAATTAAATGGCCTAGTGGGTTTGCCTTCTGATGAGGAGCCGACTGTTCAGGTATTTGAGTCGGCCGATGGAGAATGGCTGTGCGAAACCGATGGCCAGAGCTCGGTGTTGCGCAGCGGCGACTTGGTTGGGGTTGATGGTAACTATTGGCGTTTTGTGGATGCTAGGCCTTCGGCAGAAACACAAGAAATGAAAGACCCTTCGCCACCGCTCACTTGCGATATTCAAGCGGTATTTACAGTGAGCAAAGACGAAGAGCATGTTTCGCTAGACCTTACCGTGAACGGCGAGCATTTCTCGCTAGGCGAGCGTAGCCACCACTATTTGCTACTGATTTTAGCCCGCCACCGTTTAAATGATGCAGCCCTGCCCGATAGCGAGCAAGGCTGGGTCTACAGCGAAGAGCTAAGCCGCCAGCTGCGGCTATCGGAAGCACATATTAATATCCAAATTTACAGAATACGAAAGCAGCTTGGTGCTACTTTGCCGCAGGCGCTCTCGGCTAGCCCCTTGCTAGAGCGAAGGCCAGGGCAGCTGCGTTTTGGTTATAAAAATATTCAAATATTGGGCGGTCACTTCGCCGAAAGGCATGCGCTGTAAGCTTGTTCTCTGCTGCTGTTCAGCGTGAGTGATCACTTGCTAGCTTTAAAATATGGCACTAAGTATTACACCAATTAGCATCTGAATCCCCCACGCCATAAGTGCAATTAATACGGCGGTAATGTAAGTGGCTTGCAGTAAGTATTTGTACACAACCCCTGTAATCGCTAGCGTATAAACAAAAGCCGCTACCTCGTTGGTTTGCGCCGCCGGTAACAGTGGCGCAATTAAACCAGCTGCAATGCTACCGGCAATAAGCGCAATAAACGCATCCAGCAAGCCACTCTTCCCAGCCCCCAGTTTTTTAGCCGCAAACATAGTGGGAAATACGGCGATAACAACAAAAATTAAACCGGCAATGATAATGGTTAGCATGGCAGTCCTTATTACATGTAAATGATTTGAGGCTTAAGATTATTACATGTAAGTATTGTTGGCAAGTGTTGGGCGATGAGTGGTTTTTAAAGATTAAGCCCTAGCTTGAGCTTTACCGTTTAGGGATGGGGGCGGAGTAGGTTGCGGTGAGGGCCGCCACTTGTACCGTGCTGCACAGCATCTAGTGTAAATATTGGTTTGGTTTAGGGCGGGGTAAAGGAAAGTTGTTAATAAGCTTTTCGCGAAAATTAAATTAAGGGCATCGAGAAAAATGTACTTTATCGGGATAGCGGCATCACGGTTTTACTTCCGCGTTATTCAGCTAAGTATTTTTCGATTCTACTAACTTATTTCTTATTTATTGATGCACACCAAAGCTGTTTGCTTTGTCGACAGTGGTTAGCGTTAGTGCAACAGTGTAAAGTTCTACGCATTCAGTGGTTTGGGTGGTATTGCTACCATTGCGCAAGTTAACTGGCGTTTATTCCCTTATTTGTGTTCATCAATTTAGTATGATGCGCCGCAGCGCCTCCTTTTGCATGCACTTATATCAATAAAAAATACATTAATCCCGTTATCAATAGAGATTTTAAACATGCGTTTTAAATTCTTCCGTGTCCTTATTGCCGCAGTTTTAGTTTTCTCTGAATCTGTAATGTCGCAACCCTGTGAAAAGTTGGCCGCTACCCTCGAGTCTATGGAAGGCGGTGGTGTTGTAAAGCCATTAGAGGATGATCAATGGCAGCCGGTTAAGGTGGGGCATCAGTTTTGTTACGGCGACACCTTTAAGTTAGAAGAGCTTCGTGCCGTTTTACGGTTAGAGAACGACACTCTTGTAAAGCTGAATAGCGGCAGTGTGCTTAAATTTATTCCACCCAAAGAAAGCTTTTGGGTGGAATTGGTTGATGGGGTTGCGCACTTTATCTCGCGAACGCCTAAAAGTTTTACCGTTAAAGCGCCATATGTAAATGCAGCAGTGGAGGGGACGGAATTCATTATTGCGCATGATCAGCAGCAAGATACCGTAAGTGTGGTAGAGGGATTGGTTGTTGCCGAAAATGCGATGGGCAGTACTCGGTTGCAAGCCATGCAGCAGAGTTCCACAACTATTGGTGGCGCACCAAGTCAGGCGCTGGCGATATCGCTGCCTGATGTGGCCGATTGGAGCCTGTATTACCCCCCTGTATTTATACCCGAGGATACGGGCTCGGCCGCGGCACAGCTTTATACCCGTGGTGATTTTGCGGCTAGTTACCAGCAGGCGCTAGCCGATAATAACGTCGATATTATCGCAGTCTTATCCTTGTTTTATGGTCAGCGTAAGAAGTTTGAAGAGGCCGTTGGTTCTCTTAGCAAGGTAGATTCCCAAGCTCTATTTGTTATTCAAAAGTTAGTGCAGGGTAACTTGGCTGACGCCATACTCGATAGTAGTCGGTTAGTGGCTGAAAACTCAGATCAACCCAGCGCACTATTGGCACAAAGCTATGCCTTGCAGGCAAGCTTTGCTTTGGACGAAGCACTAAAGTCCGCACAAAAAGCACAGCAAATTACTGATCATCCGTTAGTTAATTTACGGGTCGCCGAGTTGGCATTAATTGTTGGGCGAAAATCATTAGCTAACAAAAGCTTGAATAAGCTAGAGCGCGTATCGTTTTTCTCTGCGTATTCCGAAAGTTTAAGGGCCCTCACAGCATTACAAGATAACCGCAATAAAAAAGCATTGGCGATTTTGGAGGGGGCAGCGATAAAAAACACTAGTATTCCATTGGTTCAGCTCCTAATCGGTTTGACTAAAATTCAAAGGGGAGATTTTATTTCGGGCCGAGAGAAACTGGAATTGGCTGTGGCATTGGACCCCAGTAATAGCTTGTACCGTAGTTATTTAGGTAAGGCCTACGCCGAAGAGGGTCGAATGGGTAAGGCTGAGGATCAAATAACGCTAGCCAAACACCTTGACTCAGATGACCCTACACCGTGGTTTTACGATGGCCTCAACAAGCAATCTTATGGCGCTTACGTCGCGGCCATTAGCGCCTACGAAAAGAGTTTGGAGCTGAATGATCAGCGCAATGCCTTTCGATCAAGAAGTGCGCTGGCAGGCGATGCAGCGGTTAAGTCGGCGAATATCGGAACATCATATAGCCGGCTGGGGCTTGATAAAAAAGCCGCAATCCTGGGCTCTAAGGTGGTTGCTGAATCTCCGAGTGCTTATGCCGGCCACCGGTTACTGCTCGAGGCATACGCCGATGATCCTCAGCAGGAATCGTTAAGGGCAACAGCTAGGCTGAATTCAACGCTTATGCAGCCCTTAGGAGCAAGCTCTTTACCGGTTGGGCTTCTAGAGTCGGGTTTGAATACGATTGCTGGGGCCTCTCCATCGGATATTGGTATTTCAGAATATACTAATCTTTTTATTGAGGATGGTGTTTCGGGGAGAGTTACGTTATTAGGTGGTGGGGATAGTACTAGCGCTTATGACTTTTCGCTGAAGGGCAAGTGGCAGCAGTTATCTTTAAGTTTGGGCGATTATCGTTACCATTCGGATGGGGTTAGAGAAAACAATGATGCAGATTATCGAATATCGAGTGGGTTAATTCATTATCAACCCACTAATAAGTTGAATTTTCAATTTGAGTATAGTCAGCTGCGAAGTGAAGAGGGGGATTTATCGTCTTTTGATCCTGATGGCGGTGCTAGAGAAAATTATCGAAGTAATACCGAGTCGTATAGATATAGAGTGAGCGGAATGTACACTCAGGAAAATAGTAATTTATTTCTTATTAATATGGCTGAGGGGGAACGAGACGTTTATATTAGTGACGCGACTGTTCGTAATGATATTAAATATAGTGTAATAGCTAATAATTTTAATAATTTGAAGCAGTTCAATGGTCAGTATGTTGTAAACACAATACGAGATTTTACAATTGAAACTGGTGTGGAGCTGATGGGTTTTGATTCTGAAGTTAATCAGCAAGTGACGGCGCAGCGCAGACTATTACAGGACGCATTAGTTGAAAATATTGTTAGGGTGGATAGTTATTATATGGATGCTAATACCCGATATTTTAATAATCTGCGTATTAATGTTGGTGTCGATTATACAAAGATTAGTCATGAAGAAGTTTCGCTTTTAGGTCATTTTCCCATCGATCGTCCAGATAACTTTTTACCCTACGTAGGGTTGCAGTGGGAGGTTGCATCAAATTTTGATGTTAGGGCTGCATACTCAGAAAACTATTCATTGGGATTGTTTGACTTCGCATCACTTAAGAAGAAAACGATAGTAGGTTTTGAGAGAAACCTAAACTTTGCCAATGGTGTGAAATTTGATTTTCTGGGGGCGGGGTTTGATTATGCGCCAAGCTCTTATTTAAGCTTTAGTTTGGAGCGCTTAGAATATGATATTGAACGAATAGTGAGAGGGAGTAACGGTACTGGCGAAGTGGTCTTTCGGAACATACCTATTGGAAATGACGCTAGTGTCTTAAATATTGATTTTACCCCCAATGAAAAATTATCTGTTTCTATGATGCTAATGGACCAAGTGTTCAATAATTTAGATGCAGCCCATTTATCCGCTTATGCTCCCGAAGCTTTGGAGGTTAAGCGTGCGGACGTAGATGTGGTTATTCGGCCAGTTCTAGACTTTGAGTTTTCGATTACATTTAATCACTTAGATCAGGCTTTAAATCGGAATGATGATCAATTTGCGGATAGCTTTAAATACTTTTCTTCTTCTGCTGCATACTACTTTATGAATCGTAAAGGTAAAGTAAGTCTGACGTTAGATAATATAACTAGTGAGGACTTCGACACCTATGGTGTGGGTCTGTATTCAGGCATAAATGAGGTTTTGGAATTCAACCCGAATAAAACTTATGTATTGTCTTTGTTGTATAATTTCTAATAAATATCAATGAAAAAAGTAGTAGCCGTATTCCAGACTATTGCTCTGCTACAACTACTACTTGGTATGTCGTTAAGGTATAGGGCAGTCGGGCGGGAAAAAGTAGCTATAATCCATCAGTCCGTACTCTAATACAAAAAGAGGTGCGCAATTTGGATCAGCATGAGCACTTTCAATGACCTTAATATTAAATATGCCGATTTGCTTCATCTCTTGAAAGTTTAAAATTGTAAACCCGCCAACGGCCTTAGACTCCTTAAATACTCTTGATAAGGCTTTAGTGTCAACGGCATACTCTGATTTCAGCATGGCTTCACATTTTCTGGTTTCGCACTTTTGATAGGCTTCGCCTGAAGGGGAGTAAATTTTCGGGCTGCTTTTGGGGCTTACAGACACTAAGTAAGCCGGCGCTCCAGTCGGTGAAGGCAAGTCGATCTTTGTTTGACTGCCTTGGCAGCCTACAGCCAATACTGCCACTGCAGACATCAGCCCCAGCACTAGCCATTTGGGTGAAATTTTTCTGAGTTTAAGTTTCATTTATCCTCCTACGGTTTATTGAAATATAAGGTTGCCGCATAGACTTTCGTATGCGATCAAAAGCATGTTAATCGTACGGGCAGCAAAAATATAGCTTAAGTTCTGTGAAAAAATCCCTTGAAAGTGAACTGGTCTAAAAGCTTTAGTCCGGTTGAGTTTTGGGTTGTTGATACTGGCGGGCATAAAATTCACAAACGCCCGCCAGGGCTGGAAGTTGTATGAGTTTTAGGTTGTTGTTTGCACCAATGTAGTCCCCTAGCTCTATTTTGGTGAGCGCTATGGATAAGTGCTGCATGTCTTGCTGGGTTAGTTCTTTATTCTGGGTGTCGTTAATAAGTGTATAAAGAGATGTTTTTTCGCTTTTGTTGCGCAGCGCAAACTCGCCAAGTTTTAACTTGATGTGTGGTGTAGAGGCAGTTGTGAGCTGCTCGGCAATGGCCTGCGAAAACAAAAACTCCGTCCCCAGCTCGCGGTTAAAGTGCTCGATACGCGACACCGTATTAATAATATCCCCGACCGGGGAATATTCGAAATGACCTTGGGCACCTAAGTTACCGAGTGAAAATTGGCCGCCGTGCAGTGCGCTGCAGGTAGGTAGCTGGCTGGCGAATGCGGGGGTGTTTGTGATGGCTTGTTGTATGTCTAGCACGGCCTGCATGGCTTGTTGGCACATGGCGGTATCAATTTTTGGCCCTGTCCACATGGCCATTAGGCTATCGCCGACGATATTGCCTATGGTGCCGCCGTTGTTTTGCACTGCGCCTATAAGTTCTTTGTAGTAGCCATTCATTAGCCGGTGGAGTTCGACCGGTGGCAGGGTTTCAGATAATGTCGTATAGCCTTTTATGTCGGTCATTAATACTACGCCATGTACTAGCGTGTGCTGTTTTTCGAGTGTGTTGATGTTTTTGCTGAGCGCATTGGCGGCTTCTTGCGGCAGGTATTGGGTGAGTGCATAGCGAATATGGTTTAGGCGTTTGCGGTTAAAGTAAAACTGGCGCTGCAGTTGTAAAAGGTTACCTAAAAAAAGCGCTAATAATGGCACTGTTATAGGTAGTGCGTAGTGTTGCAGGCTAAAGGTGTAATAACAGGCTATAAGGTAAATGCTAACGGTTAAGCCTTGAATAATAAGGTGAAACATTAAGCGCTTATAAATAATGCCAAAACCGATGACGCAGAATAATAAACCAATAATGGCGCCGGCCCAGCGGGGCAGGGTGCGGATGTCGTTACCCTGAATAATATTGCTAAAAACCGTTGCCGATATTTCGACTCCGCTAATATCAACACCGGTGTCGCTGGTGTAAACCGTGCTGTAGGCGTCTTGTTGTTCGGTTTGATGGGTTTCTAGGTAGCCGATATAAACAGTTTTGTCTTGATAGGCCTGAGCGAAGTCGGCCGGCGATAATGCCAGCGCTTTGTCAATATCCATTTGTTGAAACGTTTGTGCGCCACCAAAGTAATTAATAATCATGGGTGTTTTGCGAGCTATTAATTCAACTAAACGTTTGTTTGTTTTATGGGGGAGGCGGCTGGTGGGCGGTACTGTTTTTAATGTGTGCTGGTAAAGCTGTTGTGCGCGTTCGTTTAGGGTGCTTTTGCTTTCGAGCGGTTGCGGGGGAATTAATGCCAGCGCGGCTAACAAGGGTTGGCTTGGTTGCGGGCCTGCGCCTAGTTCTTCGAAAAGCGAGGTATGGGTAATGTTGTGCGCGGCTTTAGGCAGTGTAAAGTGGCCTACGGCAAGTGCATGTTGAGCAAAGCGCGGCAGTGGCGGTACCGGTTGTTCAATATCTACAAGGCCGTTAGCTAGCGCGACTTGGTGCCGTTTTAGGTAGGTGTATAACAATACCTTGGCATTGTTGGCTATTGCGGCTTCTAGTTGGCTGTCTTCCTCTTCGCTACGCGGTGCTTTAAATGCAACATCAAACACAACTATTTTGGCGTTTGCTTTAGTCAGTTTGTTTAATAATTGTGCGTACAGTGTGCGGGGCCAGTTGTGGCTATGGCGCGAAAGCCCCATGCGTTCGGCAGCACTGGAATTAAGGCCTACAATAATCACATCGTTAGGGGCAGGAATTGGCCCGCGCCAATAAAAAAGTGCGGGTAAACTGGTGCGTTTTTCGATGTGGCCTGCAAGCGGCGTAAGGCTAAATAGCGCAATAGATGCGACAGCCAACAACAAGCAAAAGTAACGCGATGTGTTTTTGGGTGTTATTTGTTGTGAATTTGTCGCAAGATACGTCATTTTTATGGATCCACACCGTTCAGGATGGCCAAAATACGTAAACCCATCAGAGATGCGGCCTATGCTAGAAAAAATAAGTTTGTTTTCACAAATCCCAGCCGATTGCTTGGCAAAGCTGGAGCAAGTTTCGACGTTACGAAAGTATCCAAAGAACTCAATTCTTTTTATGGAAGGGGATGATACGGGACAACTCTATATTGTACAAAGCGGTTTAGTGTGCGTGTATACCGATGACGACGACGGCCGACAGCTGGTGCTAAATTACATGAGCGAAGGCGATTATTTTGGCGAGCTTTCGCTGCTGGACAGGCAGCCGCGCTCGGCTTCGGCTCGGGTGGCGCAAGACAGTCAGCTACTGACTATTTCGCGTGAAGCCTTTCGCTCGTTTTTGCAAGAACATCCCCCTTTGTACGACATATTAATTGTTGAACTGGTATCGCGTATTCGCGATTTAACCTCTAACGTAAAAGATATGGCGCTGTTGGATGTATATGGTCGCGTAGCGCATACATTAGAGCGCTTATGCCAAGATACCAGCGATAATGCGCCCAAGCTTACTCACCAATCCATTGCCAATATGGTTGGCGCTTCACGCGAAATGGTTAGCCGCGTTATGAAAGAGTTAGTAATAGGCGGGTACATTGAAATGGACTGCAAAAAAATACGAATATTAAAAAGCTTCCCTAAGAATTGGTAAATTACACTGTCGATTGCCGTTGCCATACTAGGCGCACTGATTGTGTTGTTGATTAGTATGCAGCGAGGCTTGTAATGTTAAGTTGAAGTGGCAGTGTAAAGTGGGGCGATGCTGGTGCGGCGATGTTATTTTTTGCTCATACAGTACGATGTGATGCGCGGCTTCTAGCGCGGGCAGTTTAATAACATAGGCTGCCTTGGCGCGTTGCCGGTAAGACCAGCCCGCCCACGTTAAGCCGAGGTTGTGGGGCAAATGGTGAATAAAACGCCGGTAAATAACATTGCCTTTCACGTTTTGAATATCGAGCCAATAACCAATAACAGCTGGCGGAACGGCGCGCGATAGCGGCTCGCTTGCTGGAGCGCTATCGTGGTGATGCTCAACCCGCTCGGGCGAAAAAACGCTTTCGCTGGCCCGAACCCATACATGCAATGTGTGATTGTCCATCGTGCTTCCCCGTGCGAATTTTGCGTTTTAGCAATGTCCATGCAGTGGGGAAGAGTATGGTTGGTTGAGCTATTAGCTTCTGTTGAATAATACCGGCTAAATTGTGAAATATTCACATAGCTGCTGCGGGCTTAGCCCTTAGGCCTCTTCGGATATTTTTTGCAGCAATGCCGCCACCGATTTTTTGGGCGTTTTGGTGAGCTTTTTAATTAACGCGTAGGGAATGTCGAAAATACCGTAGGCCTCTTGAATATGCTCTAGCATGGCTAGCCATAACTTGGCTGTCATTTCGGCGTCGTATAGGGCGCGGTGATAGTCGCCGGAGCCGGCAATGTTGGCGTATTCGATAAGGTGGCTGAGCTTATAACTGCCGGCGTCTTGGAATACGCGTTTTGCTAAAAGCAGCGAGCAGCCAACATCGCCATTAAGTGGCAGCGCGCAGCGGGCAAATTCAGATTCTAAAAAGCGTTTATCGAAAGACGCGTTATGGGCAATTAAATTGCTGTTGCCCATAAAGCGGTAAAACTCAATCATTACATCGGAGCAGGGCGCGGCGCTAGCGAGCATGTCGTTAGTGATGCCGGTGTAACCCTCAATAAAACTATTAATGCGCATGCCCGGGTTCATTAATGCTTGAAAACTATCGGAAATTTCGCCCTGTTCTAATTTTACCGCGCCTATTTCAATGGTGCGGTCCCCTTGGTTGGGCGAAAGGCCGGTGGTTTCGAAATCGAAAATAATTAAGCTATCGGCGCGCGAATTATTCATTGTTTTCATTAAAGGGTTACTCGGCATCGCGGCTAAAACTTTTTATTTTTAGCGATTTAATATATAGGGCTTCTACTTTTTCGCGGGCCCAAGGTGTTTTGCGTAAAAACTTTAAGCTCGATTTTACCGAAGGGTCGACACCAAAGCAGCGAATGCTTATGCGGTCGTTGAGCCCTTGCCAACCGTAGTGCGCTTGCAGCTGCTCTACAATAGTTTGTAAGGTCTTGCCGTGGAGCGGATCTTTGGATGTGTTCATTACCTGGCTGGCCCTGGTTGCGTTAGAATTTTTGAAGTTTGCGGGCAATGGCATGCAGTGAAAACCCTGCGTGCGCGCTTAGATTTTTGGCTTCGTTGATTAACGCTTTAATATCGATGGGTTTAGTGGCGTTGCTAGCAAATATAACCCAGTTGCCGCTTTGCGTATGGCAGCAGTATAGCTGGGTAAAAGCTTGCCTAAGTGCTTGAGCAAGTGATGCGCGGCCTTTGTGTTCATACCAGCAATTTAACACAAGCCAGCCGTTGGGCTTTAGCCTTGCTTTGCAGGCGTTGATGTAGCCTTCGGATAATTGCGCGTGATCTACCCCTTCTTCTGTGTAAATGTCGCTCATCACTAAGGCGTAGTGGTTGTTGTCGTAAGCGAGAAAATCGGCGGCGTTGTCTTGTATTACCTCTAAGCGAGGGCTGTCTGGCAGCTCGAAGAATCGGCTGGCAACGCTAATAACAAGCTGCCGCAGCTCTACGACCGATACCTGCATTGCAGGAAAGTAGGCGTATAAAAAGCGCGCAAGCGAGCCGGCCCCTAACCCCAGTAGTAGCACCTCGTTTGGGTTTATTGCATTCGGGTGTGTTGATGGCTGTAGTAATGTTGCTAGCACCATTGCCCGTAAATAATCAAACTGCAGTTGCAGTGGCGCCTCTTTTACCATGCAGCTTTGAAAATCGTCGGCACCAAAAGAAAGACGGCGATGGTTGCCATCGTCAATCACTTTAACGGGGCCGTATTCGTCGTACTGATAAAAAAGCGTACTGGATATTGCAGGCATGGTAGGCGCTTAGTGGCTAGATGCGGGCATGCTAATGCATGCTTGCAGTGGAGTCGAGAAGCGAGGAGCTGGAGTCGTGGATCGGCATTCGGGAATTTGGGGGGCTAGGTAGCCAAGACAGTGGCGATTTTTATCGCGTGTTGGGCGCAAGGCAGTATTTTGTTTATGCTGCTGATCGGCTCATGGGCAATGCAATGGTGCGTACCTTTGATGCTGAGTCTATTGGTCTATGGCGAGCCCACCTTACGTTTGTGGATTTAACCGCAAGCGGCAGCGCTGGTATTCGCGGGGCCATAAACCCGATAAAATGCCGGCACAGATTTTATATGGGTATATGCCATGACAGACGAATTACCTCTTGCCGGTTGGCGGGTGGCGGTGCCTGAGTCGCGCCAGCTTGATGTGCTAAACGATATGCTGGTGGTGCGTGGGGCAAGCACACTGCGTTGCCCGCTGGTTTCTATTCACGATTGCCCCGACGAAGCGGCTATTAAAGCGTGGCTAACGCTGTTTTGCTCTACCCCTTTTGACGACTTAATTATTTTAACTGGCGAGGGTATTCGCCGGTTAACGGGCTTTGCCGAGCGCTTTGGGATGCTAAACGACTGGATTGCAGCCTTGGGGCGTGTGCGTAAAATTGCGCGCGGGCCAAAGCCGGCCAGTGCGCTTAGGCCGCATAAGCTCAAGCCCGATGTGCTAGCGGCGGCGCCAACAACCGACGGTGTTATTGAAACATTAATGCCCGAAGATTTAACCGGCCGGCGCATAGCGGTACAGCTATACGGCGAGGAGCCCAACGAGAAGCTGCAATCGTACTTGAAGGGAAAAGGGGCGGATATTTCTATTGTTGCGCCTTATGTGTATGCGTCTGATGTGGAGTCGTCACAGGTTTCGCGGCTTTTAGACCAGCTTATTGCGGCTGAGTTAGACGTACTTGTACTGACTAGTGTTGTGCAGGTGAAGCGTATTTTAACCGTGGCTAAAAGCGAGCAGCGCGAAGCAGAAGTGATTACTGCTCTTAAAAATATTCACATAGCGGCTATTGGCCCAATTGTGGCGCAGCGTTTAGACGAGCTGAATATCCCCATTGATGTTATTCCTGAAGACAAGTTTTTTATGAAGCCATTGGTCAGAAAGCTTGTCGAGTTTGTTGCGCTTAACCCTAAATAAGGTCCGGCGCCAAATCGATTAATTTTATTTATTTAACGAAACATAAGGCTCCTTATGCCAACAGCATGCGCTAGACATATTCTTGTAAAAACCAAAGCCGAAGCCGAGAAAATAAAGCAACAAATTGCCCGTGGTGCAGATTTTGGCGAAATGGCGAAAAAGCATTCTACTTGTAGCTCGGCTAAACAGGGCGGTAATTTAGGCGAGTTTGGCCCAGGCCAAATGGTAAAAGCATTTGATCAGGTGGTGTTTAAAAAGCCTGTGCTTACCGTACATGGCCCCATTAAAACCCAGTTTGGCTTTCACCTTATTGAAACAATTTATCGGGATTAAAAGGTAATACTATGCAAATTTATATTATGGTCGACCAGCCCGAATTTGAGGACAACGAAGCCGATGCGGTAGCGGCCGTTAGTCAGTGGGTTGGTGAAGATAACCCGCATGCGACGTTAGTGCATGTGGAAGCCAGCGAAGAAGCCGAGTTTCAGCTGGGCATTGAAATGCAAATTAAAGCGGCTAAACAGTTAATTCCACCTTTAAATGAGTTTTACAAAATTGCAAAAAAGTTTAAATGTGATTTTGTTGTGGGCTTTATCGAGGGTGACGAGCGCGAGGATGTGTGCTTTTTTGGGAACGAAGAAGGTAAGCCCGATGCGTTTGAGGTGGGCTGTTATTTAGGCTTTGAATAGCTCCGAATAAAAAAGGCCCTGCAAGCAGGGCCAAAGTCCGAGGATGTCGGAGAATAGGCGAAAAATTAAGGTGCGATATTCTCAATCGCAGCTACTGGTGCATTGCGCCGGTTGAGTACTTCAATATCTACGCGGCGGTCGCGGGCGTATTGCTCGTACTGGCCTTTTTGCGCGGTAGAAAGGCTGGCGCCAAGGCCTTGCGTAATAATGCGTGAATCGTTTACACCAAAAAATACCAACGCATTTTTAACGGCGTTAGCGCGTTCGGCGGCTAGCACATTGTTGTATTCATCGGTGCCTCTTGGGTCTGTGTGGCCACTTAAGTTAATGATTAAGTCGCTGTTGTTGCGCAAGTGCTGCGCTAAAATTTCGACGCGGGCTAAATCGTGCTCGTTTAGGCTGTCTTCACCGGTATTAAAAAGCACTTGCAGGGCGAGCTTGTCGATAGTTTTTTGTTCTAGCGCGGCAATAGTTAATTCTTTTACGGCTATCTCGCTGTTTAATTCGGTTAATTCTTGATTTAGCTGCGTCATATGGTTTTGCGTTTCTTCTAAGGCCAGCTCGGCGTTATTGCCTTTGCGGGTTTGGTCTGCCAACAGCATGCCGACCACGCCACCTACCATAAAACCCAGCGGCCCACCGGCAGCGGCGCCTGCAATAGCGGCAGTACTTACTGTGCCGCCTTCCAGCCAGGCTTGCTGGTTTTCGCTGCGGGCCGCAAAGGCTTGCGAGCTCATGGTGGTTAATGCAGTAACGATGGCAATAGCAGCAGGTAATTTACGCATGTTCATGGTGACGCTCCAAAATGATAAGTGGGATTAACAGTTTTAGTGACATCGCAAGGTGCTGTGTTTGCGATGTATGGTGTTATTAAAACGTTAAATTCTGGCCATCTTGGGGAGTTGTTATGATGCTTCTGGGAATGATTATGATGAAATATGGCAAGCCAAAAACGTGGCGATGCTGGGGTAGGCTTTCTGGTTGCTAAGGCTGAGCCCGATAATTAATTATCGGCATGCTTGGGGCGCAATACAGGGGGGGGCTGCCACGGCCGCTAATAGGTTGGCGACCATGGTGCTACTGCGTTTTGTTTAAAGTTGCTTTGCTTTTAGGAATTACTTTGCCTGTGGGACTTATATTGCCTGTAGGAACTACATTGCCCGTAGGAATTATATTGTTCGCAGGAATGGCTTTTTCGCAAGCTATTGCTGCTTCGTGATACTTGTTCCACTGCCAAGACCACCCGCCAGCGTAGCCATTACCAACAAGGCGTCGGCAGAGTTGTGTTGCTTCAATACGGTTGTTGAGTGCGTCAAGTGGGCGGTCGACGTGAAACTCGCCGATCACAATGGGCTTGTCTAGCCCCCAGTGGCTGGCGGGGTGATGGAAGGGGGACCATTTACCTTGGCGGCCTTCGTTGTTGTAGTAATGCGGCGCGTAAAAGTCGAGCGTCGCCGCGCAATTACCATCTGCTGCATTAATTAGGCGGTCATCGCGATACAAGTTCTTGCCGCCGGCCACATCGGAGTTGTATTTCCCTAAAGACTTGCTGCCGGTAGTCACTAAGGCGGTTTGGCCCATAGCGTGCGCCGTTTCATGAATCGCCGCTGCCATTAAACCTTGCACCCGCTGCAATTGGTTTAGGCTGGGCGTTGGCCCACCATAAAAATCTTTGCTAGAGGGAAACCAAGACTCTGCCATGATCTCTGGTTCGTTAAACAATTCCCACGCGAACAATTGAGGGTGATTGTTGAGTGCTTGTACCAAGGGGATCAATGCATTGTTGAGATACGACTTGAGTACCACGTCTTCTGTGAGTAGCCGATAGTTGTCGCGATTGGGTGGGCGTCGAAATGCATTGTCTCGTAGCATATCGAAGGACCACAAAGAGGGAACAATGTACACCTTATACTCTGCCGCTATGTCCAAAGCGCGGCGAAAGTTTTCGATGGTATTTCCTCCGGGCCCTGTCACTAGACGTTGGTTGTGCACCATCCCCCATTGTGGGGTGCTGGAGCCGTCGACGTGCAACCACCAGCGCAGGCTGTTGGCGCCAGCATCTTGCGTGTCGCGCAGTACTTTACGCAATTGTTTTTCGTCGAGATCGCCATCGAAGTCTTGTGCGAATTGGAACCAAGCGATGTTAAATCCGCGCAGGTAAACCTGCTTATCTTCACGGGTTATGTAACTTAAGGTGCGTACAGGGGATGGTGCAGGGCGCTTCTGGCAGTTGGCAGCCGCTGGCATCTGCGTACTACTTTTTTTAGCTGGGTTATCAGTTGTTTCCGCTGGATTACTAGGGCCGCAGCCTGCGAGTGCCATCGCAAACATTAAGTACAAAAAGTGCCGAATTTTTTTGGCAGCGCCCCGATGAGTTCGGCTACGCATGTTAGCCCTACGATGTTTTAGCTGGGGTGTGCCGATGGCTGATATGGGTGAAATCACGTTAAGGTTACCGAGCGCCTGTCTTCAGAGCGTATTGAGCAATCGTGTACTCCATGCTGTTAAACCATATTAGACCAAGCGCGGGTGATTGCCAAAATGGCTGCCTGTTTTTATGCGATTAGGTAATAGCCCAATAATTTTAAGACTATTGTGGTTGCTTGTTAGCACTAACTTTTCCTACCCCGCTGTTTTTGTAAGCCGTGTTCTATACTCACCGAATACACCTATGTCACTGATTAAGCTGTTAACTGATGCCGCGATACGCCGTCGAGCTATCGCTCGGGAAAAAGAATGTCTAGCCGATTCACCAGCATTCGATTTGTTTTAGCGCTGCTTACGGTCTTTGCAATTGCAGGGAAGCCGCTTATACCGCCTAAAGTCTTTAATGTATTTCCGTCTGATAATGTTGAAGTGAACGTTTATGGTCCGCAAACCAAAGAGCAAGACGGTGAAGAATACTGGCTAGATTCGTCCCACACATCCGCGCGATGCGAGTTGCCTGGGCGCTATATTATTCCGTGCGGCATATCCATTGATTTGCAGAGCGAGGATGTTGAGCCGTGCCCGGAAGTTGCGCCCCCCCCCTAAAAATGAAACGCTCACCCGGTGCCTGAGTGAATTAGCAGACCCTGACGGCGATGGTTGGGGAGTAGAAGGCGGCAATAAGTGTGTCGTTGTAGTGCCTGGAACAAATCGGGCGGTGACAGGGGAGCCTATTTGCGGTTCGCTCGAAAGTGACCCTGACGGCGATGGCTGGAGCTGGGAAAATGACCAAAGCTGTATTGCCGCAAGTGGCGGTGAAGATTCTCCTGAAGCCCCTACGTGTGTCAGCCCCGAGAGAGACCCTGATGGCGATGGCTGGGGGTGGGAAAACGAGGCTAGCTGTCGTGTGGGTAGCGTGACTGAGAATGTGACCGAGCAAGTGGAAATTACGTTGTGCAACAATCCCCCCCTTGGTGTTGATGCCAGCGAATATGACGGGCTGATTGTTAAAGTTCATTACGAGGGCCGCGCACCTTACCTGCGTTTGAACGTTGTGGATTCTGCGCCTGAGTTATTGGCTTATGCCTCCATGCCAAAGCCCATGTCAATGTACCTAGATACTGAAGTGCTGCGTACTGGAGAAAGGTTTGTTCGTTTTGAGGAGTTTAGTGTTGGCGAGTGGTGGACGGTGGATCAAAACCCACCTAGAGCGCTAGCGGGGCCAAGTTTTCGTCATCTAACGCAGTTTGCTTTCGATGCAGAAGGGCAGGGTGTACACCGGATTCGCATCGATAGAATTGACCTTGTAGGCGAGCGCGTGCGAACCGAAAGCTTTCTTCTGGCCATTGCGGTTATTTGGGCGGTGTATTTACTGTTTGAAGCCGGTTGGCGTTATTTAGGGTTACAACGGGCTTATCGTCACGAGCAGCAGCAATTAGAGGGGCTAATTGGCGGAGCATTGGAGCTA
Source organism: Marinagarivorans cellulosilyticus (assembly GCF_021655555.1). Taxonomy (NCBI): domain Bacteria; kingdom Pseudomonadati; phylum Pseudomonadota; class Gammaproteobacteria; order Cellvibrionales; family Cellvibrionaceae; genus Marinagarivorans; species Marinagarivorans cellulosilyticus. Next base: position 1,136,080 of record NZ_AP023086.1, read on the forward strand.
GAAGAGGAAAAAGAGTTATTAACTAACCTTTCTCAAACCGACCCTCTTACTCAAGTTTACAATCGCCATGGTTTATCGCAGCGACTTCGTCACCAGTTTGGTGGCGGGGCGCTGCCGATGGGCACTGGCTTGCTGGTGTTTGATATTGACCACTTTAAAAAACTGAACGACACCTATGGCCACGACGCAGGAGATGTGGTTTTGCAGGAGTTCTCATCCTTAATGATGTCGTCAATACGTAGCGAGGATACGTTTGCACGCTGGGGCGGTGAGGAGTTTGTTTTGGTGGTGGGCACGCTAGCGGAAGATAAGCTGGCGGCGATGGCAGAAAAGCTGCGGCAACGTGTGGCGGCGCATCTTTTTGTGAAAGATAAGCAGCTACCAGTGACTGTCAGTATTGGAGTGGCCCAAGCGCGCTCCGGTGAGCCGTTTGATTTGTTATGTCAGCGCGCGGACAAGGCTTTGTATAAGGCAAAATCCACGAGGAATACTGTTGCCTATGCGCCTTGATATTAACAACAAAAAATTTCTACGTGGCTATCGAAAGGTCAGCTACATCCTATTGGCTGCAACGGCAATTCTGTTTATCGGTCACTATTTTCTGCCGCTAAAGCGGTTGGTGTTATTGCCAGCGGGGCAGGTTTCAACAAGCCTTTATGGTTATACCGACCGCGATTTGGGGATAACTGGCTATTGGCAAGATCAGGCCGCTCAAAAATGGGCCTGTGATTACAAAAAGACTGACCCTTATGGCTGCGGTTGGTCGCTGCAATTAAATACAGAAGCGGATCCCTCCGGTGAAAATTTTAATGACTTTGATGCGCTAGAAATTTCGCTGGACTACAGTGGCCCCGCAACGCGCTTGCGTATTTATGTACGCAACTACAACCCTGCTTACCTGAGCGTCGAAAATAGCGGCAGCACAAAAGTGATGTCTATGACACTGCCGGTTGGTGATGCATTGAAACCTCTGCATGTGAAGTTCGATGAGTTCGATGTGGCATGGTGGTGGCTGCGTGAAAGAAAGGCTAATTGGCACGAAACCCAGCTAGAATTTGACTCTGTTACTGATATTGGCGTGGACCTTGTCGAGCCGGGCGAGCACCGAGTACAAATCGATCAAGTAGCCGTAGTGGGACGCTGGGTAAAAACTGAGGCGCTGCTCACTATCGTGATTGGCTTTTGGATGTCAGTGTTTTTACTTGAAGGGGTGGTGAGGTTCTACCAACTGTACCGCATTGCTCAGCGCAATCGTGAAAATATTCGCCAAGTTGAAGAAAAGCAGCGAATGCTTGCAGAGGAGAATAAGCAACTCGAAACAATCGCCAATACCGACCCGTTAACGGGGATTTATAATCGCGCGGGTTTAAAGGGGCGTTTGGATGCGTTGCAAAAAACCGAAGGGTTAAGCGGGCTGGGTGTGTTGCTAATGGATATTGATCACTTCAAGCACTTAAACGACCAGTACGGCCACGATTTAGGCGATAAAGTTTTGAAAACTTTCGCTTCGCTATTGTCGATGAATTTGCGTGAGCAGGACATTCTTGCACGCCTTGGTGGTGAGGAGTTTGTGGTGGTTTTGGGTAGCCAATCACCCGAAGGTATCAAATTTGTTGCCGAGAAACTGCGCCGGCTTGCTCTGCAGTGCACTTTTAATGGCGACAGCCAACGGCATATTAGTGTGAGCATTGGCGTAACGAGTATGGCGCTTAATGAAGAATTTTCGACAGCGTTAAAGCGTGCTGATAATGCTTTATATCAAGCAAAGCAAAACGGTAGAAACTGCGTGGAATACGAATCGGGATGAAACTCATACTCTGTATTTTAGCGACTGTTTTTTTATTGAGCGGGTTTTCGACTGCAGCGACTGCCATGCGTGTGCACCCTTTGCATTTGCAAGGTGAGTATCGCCATGAGCTAACTTGGGGCTCCTTGCGTGACCGCGACGGTTTTTTATGGGTTGCCTCCGATGAAGGTGTGCGCCGATACGACGGCTATACATTTAAGACGTTTGCTCCCAAGCCCAGCGATAAAGCCAGTTTGTTCTCCAAAAATGTTCGGGCGCTGTTTAATGATAGCGATGGCACCGTGTGGGTTGCCGGTAATGTACTTCACCGTTATCACCCAGAGCGTGAAAGCTTTACCCGTTACCCGGTAACCGATTACAAATTTATCTCCAGTATTTGGGAGGACTCGACAGGGGCGCTGTGGCTTGGCGGCGATCGTTTTGGTTTGTTGCGTTTTGATGTTGCAACTGGGCAGGTCACAGACCGGCTGTTCATTGAGCAAGGGCAGGAATTATCGGTTTATCACATAGCACCAAGTAGCAATGCTAATGTTATTTGGCTAGCGACCAACCGCGGACTCCTTGCGTTTAATGTGAGCACCCTTGAGAGCGAAGAAGTCTTTAGCGTTTCTGCTGTGGGCAATAAAGCGATAATCATCGGCATCGAGGAAGATAAGTTCGGTAGGGTTTGGCTTGCCACCGAAAAGGGGCTAATTGCAGTAAACCCCGCTAATGGTGAGACGCGGCATATTCAGGCAGAGCTCAATAACCCAGAAGGGCTGGGTTCAAAAGCATTGTCGTCCATGGCCAAAGATCGCGATGGCAACCTTTGGATAGGCACTAATAAACAAGGCGTATATCGCTACTGGGTTGAGTCCGACACCTTTGAGCATTTTCCTGCTTCGCAAAACGATGCCTATCGTTTTCCGCCATCGGCAATTATCCATATTCAGCAAGATGCCGAAGGACATCTGTGGTTTACATCGTTTAATCATGGCATCTATAGAATCAGCCCACACCTGCATAAATTTACCTCGTTTCAACACAGCGTCGATACCGATAATTCGCTTTCATTTAATAGTGTCACAGCTATACATGAAGACAAAGATGGCTTTATTTGGTTAGGCACAGACGGTGGTGGCTTAAACCGGTTCGATCCGCGTACGCACGACTTTATCCATTATCGTCACCAGCCAGGCGACCCTAACAGTATTAGCTCCGATACCGTGTTGGACATCGCCGAAGATGCTACCGGGATGCTGTGGCTCGGTACTTGGGGGGGCGGTATAAGCCGCTTTAACCCCAAAACGGGCGATGCACAGCGCATGATGCAGGACGCTGGTACGGACCAAGACCAACCGCTTGCCAGCAATCACGTATTTAGGGTGCTTGCGGACGGGAAATACGTGCTCTTTGGGATCGTCAGCCTAGGTTTACAGGTTTATGACATGCATTCAGGTGAGTCGAAAATATTTTCGGTAGGCGGCCCCAGCGGTATGCGTAATGATTATGTGAATGACATACTGGCAGATGGGAGTGGCGACTATTGGGTTGCGGGTTACGCTGGCGTTGATAAGTATTCACCAGCCACGGGCACCTTTAGCGCTTTGGAGCTTGGAAGCTGCGGCGCGGTGTTTAATATGCATCTGGATAAGGATGGAATGCTGTGGCTGGCCTGTGAAAACGGCCTTGTACGTTATAACCCCAAAAGCCTCGCCATGACGCGATATACGACCGATGACGGCTTACCAGACAACCATATTCAAGGGATCGAGCAAGACAGCCTTGATTTTTTATGGGTAACTACGCGCAATGGCTTGGCACGTTTTGACCCGGCCAATAAAAGTGTGGAGCTATTCAATAAAAAGGATGGTTTGGCTGGAGCTCAGTTCTCGCGCCGCGGTCATTATGGCGCCCCCGATGGTCGGATTTATGTGGGTACCACTACGGGTTTTAGCTATTTTGACCCTTTGTTTTTGCCGCACAACGAATTTGCACCTAGCATTTATTTTACCGATATGACGGTTAATAATGTGGTGCAGCAAGTGGGAGTTTCGCCCTACCTTGCGCAAAGCCTCGATACTGTTGGCACGCTCGTATTACCCAGCTCGACAGACCGCATAACGATTGGCTTTGCGGCAACTGGTTTGGTTTCTCCGTCGCACAATCAATATCGATACCGGTTGCAGGGCTTGCACGAAGATTGGATAGCAGTGGGAAGTGATGTGCGCCGCGTACAATACAACAGCCTTAAACCAGGTGACTATACATTACAGGTAATGGCGTCCAACAACGACGGTGTCTGGGCTGGCAGTACTCGTGATTTGGCTATCACCATTATGCCAGCCTGGTGGCAAACGCCATGGATTTATGGGCTATATGCGGTACTTTTCATAACGGTTATGTACGCGTTTAGTGTCGTGCGCCTAAGATTAAACAATAAACATCAGCGTAAGTTGGAGGTTTTAGTTAATCAACAAACCACTAAGCTTGTTACCGCAAATCGCTCTATTGCACAGTTGAATACTCAGCTCGAGCAACGCGTGGCCCAGCGTACGCAAGAGCTATTGGCGGAAGTTGAGGAGCGCAGGGAGTCGGAAGCGAAAGTTTCTTTTATTGCTTACCATGACTCGCTCACCGGCTTGCATAATCGCGCTTGGTTACTACAACACTTGCATGACTTACTGGAACAGTTAGATAAGTCACCGCAGCCTTTTGCTGTTTTATTTGTGGGGGGCGATCAGTTCCGTAAAATCAACGACAGCAACGGCCATCACATTGGCGACAAACTGTTAATTGCAGCAGGGCAAACCCTAGAAAACGTTTGTGGTGACGCTGCGCGAGTCACGCGTATGGGCAGTGATGAGTTTGTTGTGGTACTTGAAGCGGCTGTAGATCGCGAGAAGGTTGTTGCTTTGGCTGGTGCGATTGTATCTGAGCTAAAAAAACCGCAGGTTATTGATCAGGTACGCTTAGTCTTCAGTGTTAGTGTCGGTTTTTTTATTGTTGATCAACACTATGATGACCCCGCGCAAGTTTTACGCAATGCCAGCATCGCAATGCAGCGAGCTAAAGAGCGCGGACGCGGACGTTACCAAGAGTTTGATCAAGATATTCTGCAGCAAACTTTAGATTTGGCGGCGTTGGAGTCTGACTTAAAGCAGGCCCTTGCCCGCAAGCAATTCAGCGTAGTGTATCAGCCGATTATTCTGCTTAACTCTTGTGACACCATTGGTTTTGAAGTTTTACTGCGCTGGAATCATCCAGAGCGCGGGCAAGTGCCACCGGATACATTTATTGCAATGGCTGAGGCTTCTGGAGCGATTTGTGAAATAGGGCTATGGGTTTTGGAGCTGGCGTGCACACAGATGCAGCAATGGCGCAAGAAATTTGGCGAAGCGAACCTGCCATCCATAGCGGTGAATTTATCGCCCATTCAATTGGCGCGGGTGGATTTTTTAGAGCGTATTGACGAGGTTTTTAAAGCTACGGGGGCTGACCCTCGGCGTATTGAGTTTGAGATTACCGAATCAGCTTTATTAGATTACACCGAAGATGTGGACGGCGTTTTGGAGGCGTTGCTCCAGCGTGGTATCAAACTGGCGATTGATGACTTTGGTACCGGTTACTCCTCGCTCAGCTACTTGGATAAACTACCTGCGCAGGCGCTCAAAATCGATCGCTCTTTCGTTAATGCACTAACGGAGGCGAATCAGAAGAATGGCAATGCTCGTGAGATTGTGCGCTCTACAATTACGCTGGCGCATAATTTACGTATGTTGGTTGTAGCTGAAGGCATCGAAACGAAGCAGCAGCTAGAGGTGCTGAAGTCTTACGGGTGTGACTATGGGCAAGGGTATTTTATTGCCAGACCCATGCCGCCTGCTGAGGCTACCGCACTGCTGGGCGAGCGTTACCGCCGCTAACGTGAGCTTATGATGTGCGATGTTATGAATCTAAAAGCTGCGGTTGAATCACGAAAATTTATGTACGTAGTCGCTATGTGTTTCGCACCGCACGACTATTTAAGGGGGCATAAAAACCAGCGCAAGCGCTGGTTTTTATGCGGTAAGTTTGTGGCGGTATTTACATTGCCATAGCACTTATTGGCATGGGGACAGGGTCATCATCGTGATAGAACACATAGTCTTTGCCCATAAAACTAGCGTCTACATCATCGCCCATTAATCCGGCTTTGCCGTGGCAGACATTACAAATTCCACCGCCTACATCAGCGCCGCGTGTGGTAATTGCACTACCGTCGTTTGCCAGTAAAAACCACTCCCAGTTACCGTTGGCGCTATTAAAGTCGCCGCCGCGTTTTACCATGCCGTATAGCTGAGTGACTTGATCGTCGACAGTAAGCTCTTTAAGAATGGTGGTCCCTATTGGATAGCCGTCGGCTTCGAAGTAAGGGCTTGCGGTTGCTTGTTTTTTGTAGGTTTTTCGTACGCTGTTGACATCGTGCGCGCCGCCATTGGCAGGATTGTTTCCGGTATTGGTGCCAATCTGTGTCCAGTTTTTATAATCGTCAAAATCGGCAATGGTGGCGACATATTCGCTGGGCTTGTTGAAAGTGTAATCTGTGCCAAAATCCTCGACGCCTTTACTGTGGCAAGCGTTGCAATTGCCGTTCATTAGGGTGGCCGAGCGTGCAGCAATATCGCCAGTAGGGCTTAACATTAACCACTCCCAGCCATTGTGATCGGGGTTGTATTCGCCGCCGCGTTTTACCATAGCTAAAACGCCGCCCATTTCTGCAAACACTTTGTCGCCATTGTTGGTGGTGAATGTTTCTTTAATAATAACGGTGCCCATAGGGTATTCGTCGCCACTTAACATGCCCGCTTTTTCATTTTGAAAAACAGCGCGTGCAAATTCTGAGTTGCTGCCTTGGTGCGCGCCACCAATAAAGGGGTTGCTTACGCCGAGTGCATAGTCGGTGAGTGTCCAGTTGGTGTAGCCCATAAAGGAGGCTTTATTGGCAACGTACTGCCCGGTGGTATCGGTATTAAACGGAGCATGTTGGTGTTTAAAGACGTAGTCTGCGCCTAAATCGTCAGTGGCTAGGCCGTGGCAACTGTTACAGGCACCACCGAGCAGATCGGCGCCGCGCACGGGCATGTTTTGATCGTCCATTAATATGCTGTAGTCGTTGGGGTCCAACATAAACCACTCCCAGCCGCCGTTATCGGGGTTAAAGTCGCCACCGCGTTTAACCATGGCAACCACTTGCTCGATGTTGTTATCGACCGAGACATCTTTCACCAGCACAGTGCCGATTGGGTAGCCCATGTCGCCGGCATCTGTAGGGTTGGCTAATAATTGCTTTTGGAATATGCGCCGCAATGGTGGTGTATCGCTGTTTAGGTGGGCGCCGCCGAGTTTGGCATGTGGCTCTGCGGTGAATTCGATCATGTCCCAGCTTTGGTAATTGGCAAAGAGGGCATCGGTAGCAATATATTCTGTGGGTTTAGGAAATGAATAGTCCATGCCGCCTTGTTGCTCGGCCACACTATGGCAAGCGTTGCAGGCGCCATTCATTAGGTCGCTGCCTTGTGCAACAACCGAGGATAGATCGCCTGCGAGCATAAACCACTCCCAGCCACCGTGGTCGCTATTAAAATCGCCGCCGCGTTTTACCATGCCCAATAAGCCACCGTCTGCTGCAAGGCTTTTTTCCCAACCGTTACTCGTCATGGTGTAGGTGAATGTTTCTTTAACAATAATAGAGCCTTGAGCAAACTCACCGCTGCTGTTAGCGGCTGTGGTGTTCATAAAGGTTTTGCGGGTGTAATTGTCGTCATCGCCTTGGTGCGCACCTTTAAGGCCTAGGTTGCTATTGCCAATGGCGTAGTCAGCAACCGCCCAAGTTGGGTAGTCAATAAAATCGCTGATGCTGGCTTCAAAGCCATTGTCGATCATCGCTGTGCTAGAAGATGTGGTTGCGCTGGATGAGGTTTGCGGTGTTTCCTTGTCGCTAGAACTACAGGCCGAAAGTATTGCGGTTAAAGCGAATAGACTGCCAGCAAAGTAGGCCGGCCTGAGTGGACGACTATAAAAGTTGTTCATATATGACTCCCGTGGTTGTTGGAATTTACCGGCGCTATATTGATTGGACGTTTGTTTTGGCGCTTGGCGGTGGGAGTGTGTCAGTTAACGTGGTAGGCAATCCTCACAAAAGTGTCACGAAATAGTGAAGTTTGTGTCACGTTGACTACCTTTGTAGTGTGGTCTTAGTTATTGAGCTTTAAACGGTGAGCTGGTGATGGGTAGGGCTGTGGCACGGAAAATTGCTTGTCGGTGTGCGCTTTAACCTATGCAGCGGCAAGATTGGAGGCGGAAACTCGTGATCAACGCTGGAGTTTATGGCGTCTGATCTCTATAATTAGCGCGATTTTTTGGAGCTAAGGCCGGCTCACATTGAGACAGTCACTGATTAATAGTGCTGCAAAAGTCCCGTAAGACGGGCAATTCAAAGCATTTAGCGCAATTTGGTTTTAGCTCGCGGGTTAAGGCCTAACTGCGCTCGTGCTGTTAATTTGGCCAATATTTTCGGTTTTTGGCGCTTGGTGGGCGACTTAAACCAACACGTTTTATCCATTTTTAACTTTAACTTTAACTTAGGCAAAGACGTATGAGAAAAATCCGTCAAGGGCTGGACTTGCCAATTGCTGGCAAGCCCCAGCAGTCCATTGAGGATGGTCCTAAAGTACGCTCTGTTGCAGTTATTGGGTTTGATTACCACGGTATGAAACCCACTATGGCTGTGCAGGTCGGCGACAAGGTCAAACTCGGACAAGAGCTTTTTTCCGATAAAAAGACGCCTGGTGTTATATACACGTCACCAGCTTCTGGAACCGTTGCTGCAATTAATCGTGGCGAACGTCGTGTTTTTCAATCCATTGTGATTGATGTTGAAGGCGACGACGCTGAGATTTTTGCCCACTACAGTGCCGATCAACTGCCTTCACTTAAACGTGAAAAAGTGGTTGAGACTTTGGTTGCTTCAGGTTTGTGGACCGCATTGCGCACGCGCCCCTTTAGTAAGGTGCCTGCAATAGATTCGGCACCATCGTCTGTTTTTGTTACCGCGATGGATACCAACCCATTGGCGGCTGATCCTGCGGTTATTATTGCTGAAAAACCAGAAGCCTTTACCCAAGGCTTGGAAGTGCTGAGTAAGCTAACCGAAGGCAAGGTATTTGTTTGCCATGCAGACGGCGCCAATATTCCTAAAGGTAATGCTAGCAATTTGCAGTACGAAACTTTTTCTGGTGTTCACCCTGCCGGTAATGCCGGTACGCACATTCACTACCTTGACCCTGTCAGTGCCAATAAAACGGTATGGACTATTGGCTACCAAGATGTGATTGCAGTAGGTGAGTTGTTCACAACCGGTAAACTTAATGTAGAGCGCGTTGTGGCCGTTGCGGGCCCGCAAGTGGACAAGCCTTGCCTTGTGCGCACCCGCCTAGGCGCTAACTTAGAAGAGCTTACCGCTGGCCGCTTAAAAGCTGGTGAAAACCGTCTTGTGAGTGGTTCTGTATTTGGTGGTCGAACAGCTAAAAGCGTATTGAGCTTTTTAGGGCGCTACCACAACCAAGTGAGCGTGCTGCTTGAAGGCCGTGAACGCGAAATGATCCATTACTTGCGTCCTGGTGTAGATAAGTTCTCTGTACTGAATATTTATGTGTCCAAACTGACCAACAAACTCTTTAACTTTACTACCAGCACCAACGGTAGTGAGCGTGCCATGGTTCCCGTAGGCGCGTACGAGAAGGTTATGCCGTTGGATATTCTGCCCACACAATTGTTGCGCGCCGTTATTGTTGGCGATACCGAAGTTGCGCAAAAGTTGGGTGCTTTAGAGTTGGACGAAGAAGATTTGGCATTGTGTACTTTTGTTTGCCCTGGCAAATACGAGTATGGCCCATTGCTTCGCAACAACTTAACCCGCATTGAAGTGGAGGGCTAACCCATGAGTTTGCGTAAAATTTTAGATGATATGGAGCCGCACTTTCACAAAGGCGGTAAATGGGAAAGCTGGTATGCCTTGTACGAAGCGGTAGATACCGTTTTTTATAAGCCTAGCGATACTACCAAAACAACTTCACACGTACGCGATGGCATTGACCTTAAGCGCATGATGATTACTGTTTGGTTGTGTGCCTTCCCGGCAATGTTTTTTGGTATGTACAACACCGGTTTCCAAGCCAACACTATCCTTGCAGATATGGGTATGGGCGGTGTTGAAGGCTGGCGCGGCGCGATTGCTGCTATGTTAACGGCGCACGATGCCGGCAGCATTTGGGACAACATGATCTTGGGTGCACTGTACTTTTTACCGGTTTATTTAACGGTATTTGTCGTGGGTGGATTCTGGGAAGTGCTATTTGCCATGAAGCGCGGCCACGAGGTTAACGAAGGTTTCTTTGTTACTTCTATCCTTTTTGCCTTAATTCTTCCGCCAAGTATCCCTTTGTGGCAAGCCGCATTAGGTATTAGCTTTGGTGTTGTTATTGGTAAAGAAGTCTTTGGTGGTACAGGTAAAAACTTCTTAAACCCTGCATTAACAGGCCGTGCATTCTTGTTCTTTGCTTACCCTGGTGCAATGAGCGGTGATGCCGTTTGGACTGCGGTTGACGGCTACACCGGCGCTACTGCGCTTTCTATTGCTTCTTCGCAAGGCGTTGATGTACTTAGCCAGCAGATCTCTTGGTTTGATGCGTTCTTAGGCAATATGCAAGGCTCTATGGGTGAAACATCAACATTGGCCATCTTTATTGGTGGTGCCGTATTGTTGGCTACCGGTATTGCATCGTTGCGTATTGTGTTGGGTGTGTTTATCGGTATGACGGTAACGTCTTTACTGCTTAACGCGATTGGCTCAGAAACTAATGCCATGTTTGCTTTGCCGTTCTACTGGCACTTGGTGATTGGTGGTTTTGCCTTCGGTATGATCTTTATGGCAACCGACCCTGTTTCGGCTTCTATGACCAATAAAGGCAAGTGGGTTTACGGTGCCTTGATTGGTTTTATGGTTGTTCTTATTCGTGTGGTTAACCCCGCATTCCCAGAAGGCATGATGTTAGCGATTCTGTTTGCTAACTTATTTGCCCCTCTTATTGACCACTTTGTGGTTGAGTCAAATATCAAGCGGAGGTTAGCACGTGGCTAGTAAAGATAGCATTGCAAAAACGCTTACCGTGGCCACGCTTTTGTGTGTGGTCTGTTCGGTAATTGTATCGACAGCAGCGGTTATGCTTAAACCCGCTCAAATCGCTAACAAAGAGCTCGACTTCAAACGCAACATTTTATCGGCGGCAGGTTTATTAGACCCAGCCCGCACGGTAGAAGAGCAGTTTGAAAATGTTGTTGTGAAAATGGTCGATTTAGAAACTGGCAAGTTTACGACTGAGATTTCGCCTAAAGGCTACGACCAAACTAAAGCGGCTAAAGACCCAAAAATGTCAGAAGTGCTGCCTAAGGCTGCTGATACCGCAAAGGTTGGCCGTGTTGAAAACTACGCTAAAGTTTATATCGCCAAAACCGATGATGGCAAAAAAGTCGTGGTATTACCGGTTCGTGGCTATGGCTTGTGGGGCACGCTTTATGGCTTCTTGGCTGTAGAGGGCGATATGAATACCGTCGTTGGTTTAGGCTTTTACGATCACAAAGAAACTCCAGGGCTAGGTGGCGAAGTGGATAACCCACGCTGGAAGGCCTTATGGGATGGCAAAAAGCTATTTAACTCAGATGGCTCGGTGGCTATTGCTGTTATCAAGGGGGCGGTTGACCCATCAATGAAAGGCTCTGAGCATAAAGTTGATGGCCTTTCTGGTGCGACCTTGACGACAAAGGGTGTTCATAACCTTATCCAATTTTGGTTGGGCGAAGACGGTTATGGTCCATTTATCGCTAACATGAAAAAAGGTAAGGCTTAGTTATGAAAGCTAAAGAATTACTGTTTAAACCCGTATTAGACGACAACCCCATTGGTTTACAGATCCTTGGGATTTGTTCTGCTTTGGCGGTGACAAGCAGCTTGAATGTAACATTGGTAATGTGTATTGCATTGACCACGGTAACGGCATTCTCTAACTTTTTCGTCTCGTTGGTGCGCAACCATGCGCCGGGCAATATTCGTATTATTGTGCAAATGACGATCATTGCATCGTTGGTAATTGTTGTAGACCAAGTGCTTAAAGCCGTTGCATACGATTTGAGTAAGCAACTTTCTGTATTTGTTGGTCTTATTATTACTAACTGTATCGTAATGGGCCGCGCAGAAGCTTTTGCGATGAAAAACCCACCACTACCGAGCTTTTTGGATGGTATTGGTAACGGCTTAGGTTATAGCTTCTTCTTGATTATTCTTGGTGTTGTGCGCGAGCTATTTGGCTCGGGCAAGTTGTTAGGCTTTGAAATACTGCCCCTTGTGACTGAAGGTGGTTGGTATGTTTCTAACGGCTTATTACTATTGCCACCGAGTGCTTTCTTCTTGATTGGTTTGATTATTTGGGGCATTCGCGCCTTTAAACCTGCGCAAGTGGAGCACGACGAATTCAAGATTGCACACAACAGCACTAAGACGGCGGAGGTTCTGTAATGGAAGAGCTACTGAGTTTATTTATCCGCTCGATCTTTATCGAGAACATGGCCTTAGCCTTTTTCTTGGGCATGTGTACCTTTTTGGCAATCTCCAAAAAGGTTGATGCCGCAATGGGTTTGGGTATTGCGGTTATCGTAGTACTTACTATTACGGTACCTGTGAACAATGTTATTTATAACTACTTATTAGCGGACGGTGCGCTGGCTTGGGCCGGTTATCCTGAAGTTGATTTGAGCTTCCTTGGTTTGATTTCTTACATTGGCGTTATTGCGGCAATTGTTCAAATTATGGAAATGGTTCTCGATAAATATTTCCCACCTTTGTATAACGCGCTGGGTGTGTTCTTGCCGCTTATCACAGTGAACTGTGCCATTTTAGGTGCGGCTTTATTTATGGTGGAGCGCGACTACAACCTTGTAGAAAGTACCGTATTTGGTGCTGGCTCTGGTGTGGGTTGGGCATTGGCGATTACTGCATTGGCCGGTATTCGTGAAAAAATGAAATACAGTGACGTACCCGATGGCCTTAAGGGCTTAGGTATTACCTTTATCACTGTGGGTTTGATGTCTTTGGGCTTTATGTCGTTCGGCGGCATCGACCTATAACAGCGAGGGTAGCAATAAAATGAATATTGAAATTATTTTAGGCGTGGTGATGTTTACACTCATCGTGCTTGTGTTAGTCGGCATTATTTTGTCGGCTCGCGCTAAGCTCGTAGAGAGTGGTGACGTAACCATTTTAGTCAATGGCGAAAAAGAAATTGTAACGGCCGCTGGCGGTAAGTTATTGCAAACACTAGCGGGTGCTGGGCTATTCTTGCCTTCGGCCTGTGGTGGTGGCGGTAGTTGTGCGCAGTGTAAGTGTATTGTTGAGTCTGGCGGTGGCGAAATGCTACCGACAGAGGCTTCTCACTTTACTAAACGCGAAGCCAAAGACGGTTGGCGTTTGAGCTGTCAGGTACCTGTTAAAGAAAACATGCACATAGAAGTGGAAGACGATGTGTTTGGTGTTAAGCAATGGGAATGTACTGTTGAATCTAACCCGAACATGGCGACCTTCATTAAAGAGTTAACGTTGAAACTACCTGAAGGTGAAAACGTAGACTTCCGTGCCGGCGGTTATGTGCAGTTAGAAGCACCCGCGCACCATGTTTACTTTAAAGACTTTGACATTGAAGAGCAGTACCGCGGCGATTGGGAACACTTTAAATTCTTCGATCTAGAATCTAAAGTGACCGAACCTGTTATTCGTGCTTATTCAATGGCGAACTACCCAGAAGAGAAAGGCGTTGTTAAATTCAATATCCGTATTGCAACACCGCCACCGCGCACCACAGGCTTGCCGCCTGGGCAAATGTCTTCTTACGTATTTAGCTTAAAGCCAGGCGATAAAATTACAGTATACGGCCCCTTTGGTGAGTTCTTCGCGAAAGACACCGACGCCGAAATGGTATTCATCGGTGGTGGTGCTGGTATGGCACCAATGCGTTCGCACATTTTTGATCAACTTCGTCGCCTTAAGTCTAAGCGTAAAATTTCATTTTGGTATGGCGCACGTTCATTACGTGAATTGTTCTACCAAGATGAATACGATCAACTAGCTGAAGAAAACGAAAACTTTGAGTGGCATGTTGCCATGAGTGACCCACAACCCGAAGATAACTGGGAAGGCCTCACTGGCTTTATCCATAATGTATTGTTCGAGCAATACCTTAAGGATCACCCAGCGCCAGAAGATTGTGAGTTCTACATGTGTGGTCCGCCAATCATGAACCAGTCTGTTATTACTATGCTTAAAGATCTGGGCGTAGAAGACGAAAATATTATGCTGGATGACTTCGGCGGCTAAATTGTGTGTCCCTTGGCCCATCAAAATAGTGATGCGCTAAGGGAGTGCACTAGCGAATGTTTTATGAATATTTTTTCTGACATTATATTAAAAGCGAGAGCGGCGTGGCTGCTCTCGCTTTTTTGTTTTTTATTGGCTGCTTGTGAGCAAAAGCCAAAGTGCGAAGCGATTGCCTATTCGGGCAATACAATGGGCACTATTTACAATATTAAATTGGTTGTTAAGCCCGAACAGCGAACAGCGGCTAAAAATACTCAAGCGGCTATAGATGCGCTGTTATTAGATTTTAACCAGAGCCTTTCTACGTATATTAAAGACTCTGAAATTATGACTATTAATGCCGCGCCCATTAATCAATGGATAGACGTGTCGCCGCGTTTTCTTGGTGTATTAACACTAAGCCAGGAGGTCAGTGCTTTAAGTGGTGGCGCTTTTGATGCCACCGTTGCACCGCTTGTGAATCTTTGGGGCTTTGGCGCTGATTGGCGGCAAGATGATCCGCCAACCGAGCAGCAAATTACATCAGCGAAGAAAAATGTAGATTTCAGTGCAATAGAGATAGACGCTGAAAATTTTAGAATTAAAAAACAAAAAAACATCGCGCTTGATTTTTCGGCGGTTGCTAAAGGTTATGGTGTTGATGAGCTGGCTACTTATCTATGGCAGCAAGGCTTTCATCACTTTATGGTCGAAATTGGCGGTGAATTGCGTTTGCATGGCCATAATGCCGAAGGCATGCCTTGGCGTATCGGTGTAGAGTCGCCGCAGACTGGTGGCGAAATTCGCCCAATTGCCGTATCTGAGGTTGGGGTGGCAACATCAGGGGATTACCGAAATTACTTTGAGCGAGATGGCGTTCGGTTTTCCCATACGATTGACCCAGCAACCGGTAAGCCCATTACGCATAGTTTAGCGTCGGTGACGGTTGTGGCCGGCAGTGCTGCAAAAGCCGATGCACTGGCAACAGCTTTTAGTGTAATGGGGGGGGATAAAACCATGGCACTAGCCGCCAAAGAAGGCATCGCTGTTTATTTAATTGAGCGTGCGCAGGAGGGCTTTAGTGTGCGTCATAGCCCTGCATTTGCGCCTTATTTATTAGAGCTATAGCTCCTACCTTGAGGTATTCATTATGATCACGTTTGTTTTAGCTTTTTTGTTTATTGCAATTATGATCGCTGCAATGGCCGTTGGCGTTATTGTGAAAGGTAAGCCTATTAAAGGGTCGTGCGGTGGTATGGCGGCTTTAAATATGGATACCGCATGCGATATTTGCGGTGGTGACACCAAAAAATGTGATGAAGAACAGGAACGTCTAGCCGAAGAAAAAAATGCGCTAGCGTACGATGCGACCCATAAAAAATAACCTAATTAAGCGCAAGCTTGCTATCAATATAAACGGCCCACTAAGAGGCGGTTAACCCCATATTTATCGGAGTGAAAAGAAAACGAATGGCTGATTATGATTACGATCTGTTAGTGATTGGTGCTGGCCCAGCAGGCGAAGCCGCGGCAATGGCGGCCACCAAATCGGAAATGACCGTTGGTGTTATTGATGCGCAAAGTGACTTAGGTGGAAATTGCACGCACAAAGGGACTATTCCATCTAAAGCATTAAGGCACGTTGTTAAGCAGGTAATTAACTACCGCAAGCAGCCCGAAATGCTGCATTTAAACTCGTTTAATACTATTACTTATCCCGCAGTTTTGCAGGCGGCTAAGTCTATTATTCCTCGTAAAGTAGCCATGCATAAAGCCTATTTTATGCGTAACCGCATCCATGTGCATTCGGGCTTAGCGCACTTTACTTCGGCTAATTCTGTGGCTGTGGAATATCAAGATAGCCCAACCGATAACATTACGGCAAAGCATATTTTAATTGCGACAGGCTCAAGACCTTATCGCCCAAGCAATATCGATTTTAATCACCCGCGTATTTACGATAGCGATACTATTTTAAGAATGGCACACACGCCGCGAACATTGGTAATTTATGGTGCAGGTGTTATCGGTTGTGAATATGCGTCTATCTTTTCTGGCCTTGGCATTAAAGTAGACCTTATTAATAATCGCGATAGTTTGTTGTCGTTCTTGGATACTGAAATTACCGATGCGTTGAGCTATCACTTGCGCAATAAAGGGGTTTTGGTTCGTCACGGTGAGCAATTTGATAGTGTGGATGCTACCGCAGAAATGGTCACGGTACACTTGAAGTCAGGCAAACGCATTAAAGCTGACGCCCTTTTATGGTGTAACGGTCGCTCGGGTAATACCGAAGATTTGCAGTTAGGTAATGCAGGCCTTGAAGCCAATAGCCGCGGTCAGGTTGAAGTGGATGATGAATACCGCACTGTACAGCCAAGCATTTATGCTGCTGGTGATGTAGTTGGCTGGCCGAGCTTGGCGAGCGCTTCTTATGATCAGGGGCGAGCGGTGGTCGATTCAATTACTAACCAGCAGGTACGCAAAGTTACAGACGCCCCAACGGGAATTTATACGTTGCCAGAAATTAGTTCGGTGGGTAAAACCGAGGCCGAGCTTACAGCGGCTAAGGTGCCCTACGAAGTTGGGCGAGCATTCTTTAAAGATACGGCGCGCGCGCAAATAAGTGGCGATGAAGTCGGCATGCTTAAAATCTTATTTCACTTGGATACGCAGGAAATTTTGGGTATCCATTGTTTTGGTGCCGAAGCGGCCGAAATTGTTCACATTGGTCAGGCCATTATGAATCAAACCGGTGAAGCGAATAATATTAATTACTTCACTAATACCACCTTTAACTACCCAACAATGGCAGAAGCTTACCGGGTAGCGGCGCTTAATGGGCTTAACCGGCTGAAGCGTCAATAGTTCTTTATGTTTGTTACCTAAAGGGTCCGTAAGGGCCCTTTTTTGTGTTTGTCGAATGGCGATGTGACAGTCTTCATGAGAATAATCGGTGTTTGGTCACAAATTTTTTGGTGTTATTGAGTGATTTTTCTAATTCAGTTGTCGTACAGGCTGAATAAAGCACACTGCTTTCATGACTTATTCGCGGGGTAGGGTTGCGAATGTTGTCTCATTAATACAAATGACAAGGTAATGATTATGAAATATTTGGCAGCATTATTATTGGTGGTATCGAGTTCGGCCTTTAGTTTGGAGAAGGGCGGTTCTATGCCTGAGTTTGCGCTAACAAACGTAGATGGTTCTGCAACAACTTCTTCGGCAGAGGTCTCTAGAAGCAAGCTAACGTATGTTGATTTTTGGGCGACGTGGTGCGGGCCTTGTAAGCAGTCGTTTCCGTTTATGAACGCTTTGGTCGAAAAGTACGGTGCTAAAGGTTTGACGGTAACGGCGATTAGCCTTGATGAAGACACCAGCGAAGTCGCCCCGTTTTTAAAATCAGTGCCAGCTAACTTTGGTGTATTTTATGGCGATGCGGATGACATTGGTGAAAAGGTGCAGCCACCTGGCATGCCGTCTTCGGCGCTTATTGATGAAAATGGCAAAATTGTGGCTTTGCATACCGGCTATAACGACAAAATAGCCGCACAGGTGGAGGCTGAAATTGAAGCGCTATTAAAGTAATGCTTCCTTGCTGTAAAAAACGGCCGCAATAGCGGCCCTTTTTTATGGTGCTACGCGATGGACTAGTCGCGATAACCGTTAGGGTTGTTCGATTGCCAGCGCCAAGTGTCTTTTACCATTCGCTCAATATCATATTGCGCAACCCAGCCCAATTCGGCTTTGGCAAAAGAGGGGTCGGCGTAACAAGCGGCAATATCGCCAGTACGGCGCGGCACTATTTCAAGTGGGATTTCTTTGCCGCAAGCCTTTTCAAAAGCTTTAACGACCTCAAGAACGCTATAACCATGGCCAGTCCCAAGGTTCCAAACATAGCTGCCGGCAGCTTTGTTCGTGAGTTTTTGTAGTGCAGCAACATGGCCGCGGGCGAGGTCGACCACGTGAATGTAATCGCGTACGCCAGTGCCGTCGGTTGTGTTGTAGTCGTCACCGAATACGCGCAGTTGCGGTAGTTTGCCCACTGCAACCTGGGCAACAAACGGTAGCAGGTTGTTGGGAATGCCTTTTGGGTCTTCACCAATGGTACCGCTTTCGTGGGCGCCAATTGGGTTGAAGTAACGTAATAACCCAACCTTCAATGCGTTTTTAGGTGACTTACAGGCGTCCTGCAGAATCTCCTCTACCATTAGCTTGCTTCGCCCGTAGGGGTTGGTGGCACCTGTAGGGAAGTCCTCTTTGATGGGGACCGTGTGCGGGTCGCCGTAAACGGTAGCTGAAGAGCTGAATAGCAAATGCTTTGCGCCAAATTCGTTCATAACTTCGGCAACGGCGACAGAGCCCTCCACGTTAACGTGGTAATAGCGCAGTGGAATCTCGTTAGACTCCCCCACGGCCTTTAGGCCGGCAAAATGAATCACGCCCTCAATGTTACCTTCCTGCTCAAAAATGGCGCGTAGTGCGTTGCGGTCGGTGACATCACTTTGGTAAAACGGAATCTTTTGCTGTGTGATTTTTTCTACGCGAGAAAGGGATTCGGCGCTGCTGTTGCATAAGTTGTCTACAACACAGACCTCAAACCCTGCGGCGATTAGCTCTATTAGGGTGTGGCTGCCAATGTAGCCAGCGCCGCCGGTTACTAATATCTTCATGGGTTATCCAATGGTCAAAAACATTATTATGGCATAGCTTTAAGGTTAACAATAACTAGGGATGCATTGCGAATTGATGGCTTGCTTCTTGTATGTCCGATTGGGTGGCGTCGTGCCATGCCAGCGTTTTGACGGTATTTTGAAGTCGCGTATTGAATACGGCTATTGGCGACAAAGAATCTAAAATTATCTAGGTGTCGTAGAGTTTTTTGGTCTACTTTTAGAGTAGTTGAGTACGATTAGTAATATCAGATTGTCATTTTTTGTATCTTGTAAGGTAAGTATCAATCAGAACTATGTGGCCGTATCGGTTGTCCGATGTATAGAGTGGTAAGAATAACCGCAGTACGGGTTTGCCAGAGAGTGAGGAGCCAGCTATGTCTATCTTTAATCATTATCAGCAGCGTTATGAAAAGACTCAGGAAGAAGAACTGAGTATTCAAGAATACCTCGATTTATGTAAAAAGGACCCTTCGGTGTATGCCAGTGCTGCTGAGCGAATGCTGCTTGCAATCGGCGAGCCCGAGCTTGTGGATACGGCTCGCGAGCCACGCTTAAGCCGTATGTTCTCAAATAAAATTATTAAACGTTATGAAGCTTTTGAAGAATTTTATGGCATGGAGGAGGCCATCGAGCAGATTGTTTCCTTCTTCAAGCATGCCGCACAAGGCTTGGAAGAGAAAAAGCAAATTCTTTATTTGCTTGGGCCTGTTGGCGGTGGTAAATCCTCGTTAGCCGAAAAACTTAAAAGCTTAATGGAAAAGCAGCCTATTTACTGCATTAAAGGCTCGCCAGTTTTTGAATCGCCCTTGGGGCTTTTTAACCCTGATGAAGATGCGGCTATTCTTGAAGAAGATTACGGAATTCATCGGCGCTACCTTAAAACCATTATGTCGCCTTGGGCTGTTAAGCGGCTGCACGAATTTGGTGGCGACATTAGCCAATTTAAGGTCGTGAAAGTTTACCCCTCTATATTGGACCAAACAGCAATTTCTAAGACAGAGCCTGGCGACGAAAACAATCAAGATATTTCTTCGTTAGTGGGTAAGGTCGATATTCGAAAGCTGGAAGAATTCCCCCAAAACGATCCTGATGCCTATAGTTTTTCTGGCGGCTTGTGCCGCTCCAATCAAGGCTTGATGGAATTTGTCGAGATGTTTAAAGCGCCGATTAAGGTGCTGCACCCATTATTAACGGCTACCCAAGAAGGTAACTTTAATAGTACCGAAGGCTTGGGTGCCATACCCTTTGAGGGGGTTGTGCTTGCGCACTCGAATGAGTCTGAATGGCAAACATTTAAAAACAATAAAAATAACGAAGCGTTTATCGATCGTGTTTATATTGTTAAGGTGCCTTACTGTCTTCGTGTATCAGAAGAAATTCATATCTATGAAAAACTGCTCGAAACCAGTTCTCTGGCGCATTCCCCCTGTGCGCCAGATACGCTGAAAATGTTGGCGCAGTTTACCGTGTTGTCGCGCTTAAAAGAGCCAGAAAACTCCAATACCTTCTCGAAAATGCGGGTTTATGATGGGCAGAATTTAAAAGATACCGACCCTAAAGCAAAGTCTTTACAGGAATATAAAGACATGGCTGGTGTTGACGAAGGCATGGATGGCCTATCTACGCGCTTTGCATTCAAAATACTGTCTAAGGTTTTCAATTTCGACCCAACCGAAGTTGCCGCAAACCCAGTGCATTTGTTATACGTGCTTGAGCAGCGTATAGAGCAAGAGCAATTTGCCGAAGAAGTCGCAGCGCGTTATTTACGCTTTATTAAAGAATACTTGGCGCCAAGGTACGTAGAGTTTATTGGCAAAGAAATACAAACAGCTTACTTGGAATCCTATGCCGAGTACGGTCAGAATATCTTTGACCGCTATGTGACCTATGCCGATTTTTGGATTCAAGATCAAGAGTTTAGAGACCCCGAAACCGGTGAGATTCTCAACCGTGTAGCGTTAAACGAAGAACTGGAAAAAATAGAAAAGCCTGCCGGAATTAGCAATCCTAAAGATTTTCGTAATGAAATTGTTAATTTTGTCTTGCGCGCTAGGGCTAATAATAATGGCAAAAACCCTGCGTGGAATAGCTACGAGAAACTGCGAACAGTCATCGAGAAGAAAATGTTCTCCAATACTGAAGACTTGTTGCCGGTGATTTCGTTTAGTGCAAAATCGAGCAAAGAGGACAAGAAAAAGCATCAAGATTTTGTGGATCGCATGGTTGAGCGAGGTTACACGGAAAAACAAGTTCGCTTATTGTCTGAATGGTACCTGCGCGTGCGTAAATCGCAGTAGTTGTTATTACTGCTTAATTACGTTACTGGGGCCTTTGGGCCCCTGCAGGAGAGCTTATGAGCTATGTAGTCGACCGACGCCTAAATTCGAAAAACAAAAGTACTGTTAATCGCGAGCGCTTTTTGCGCCGTTATCGGGGCCATATCAAAAAGGCCGTATCCGATGCTATTGATAAACGCTCTATTACCGATTTGGATTCTGGCGAAAAAATATCTATACCCTCGAAAGATGTTAGCGAACCCACGTTTAGCCATGGCGATGGTGGACGTCGCGATCGCGTATTGCCAGGCAATGAAGAGTTTGTTAGTGGCGATAAAATTAAGCGCCCGCAAGGCGGAGGCTCTGGTGGCGGCAGTGGTAGTGGCGCGAGTGATTCCGGTGAGGGCGATGACGATTTTGTTTTTCAGATCACCCAAGAAGAATTTCTAAACTTTATGTTTGACGATTTGGCGCTACCAAATTTAGTTAAGCGCCAACTCGCCGGTGATGAGGAGTTTAAATACCACCGTGCCGGCATTAGTAATGAAGGTAACCCTGGGCAAGTTAATATTGTTCGAACACTTAAGTCTGCCAATGCTAGGCGCATAGCGTTAACCGGTAAAAAGCGCAAAAAATTGCGTGCGCTAGAGGCGCGGTTAGAAGAAATAACGCCACCAGCTAACGAACTGGACGAAGCTGAGGCCGATACTCTACGCGATGAAATTGAAGTGCTGCGCAAAAAAATTAAGGCGGTACCTTGGCTGGATGATTTTGATGTTAAGTACAACTTGCAGGTTAAGCACCCGGTGCCGCGTTCACGAGCTGTGATGTTTTGCATTATGGATGTTTCGGGCTCGATGGATCAAGCTACCAAAGATGTCGCTAAGCGTTTCTTTTTGCTTTTGTATCTTTTTTTACAGCGCAATTACGATAAAACCGAAGTTGTGTTTATTCGCCACCATACCAGCGCAAAAGAAGTGGATGAGCAAGAATTCTTTTACAGCCGTGAAACAGGCGGGACCATTGTTTCAAGCGCTTTGAAGATGATGGATGAAATTATCAAAGATCGCTATCCCGCGAGCGAGTGGAATATTTATGGCGCCCAAGCGTCTGACGGCGACAATTGGAATGATGATTCGACACACTGCCATAAATTACTTATCGATAACATAATGCCTGCTGTGCAGTATTTCTCCTATATTGAAATCACACCGCGGGATCATCAAGCGCTTTGGCATGCTTACGAAGAGGTACAAAAGGCATTTCCTGATGCTTTTGCTATGCGTCACCTAGTGACCGCAGCAGACATCTACCCGATATTCCGTGAGTTGTTCCAAAAGAAGGCGGCCTAAATTATGAGCAAGCCCATCTCTACTAGTTCGGAATGGACGTTTGATCTTATTCAGCGTTACGACAAAGAAATTAGCGTAATCGCAGAAGACTTCAAACTGGATACTTATCGCAACCAAATTGAAATTATCAGCTCAGAACAAATGATGGATGCTTATGCGTCTGTCGGCATGCCCATTGGCTATAACCACTGGTCTTATGGTAAACAGTTTTTGGGCGTGGAACAGGGCTACAAACGCGGTCAAAT
Organism: Marinagarivorans cellulosilyticus; assembly: GCF_021655555.1. Lineage (NCBI taxonomy): Bacteria > Pseudomonadati > Pseudomonadota > Gammaproteobacteria > Cellvibrionales > Cellvibrionaceae > Marinagarivorans > Marinagarivorans cellulosilyticus. The sequence goes on from NZ_AP023086.1 coordinate 1,158,857, forward strand.
GGGGCTAGCCTACGAGATTGTGATTAACTCGGACCCTTGTATTTCTTATTTGATGGAAGAAAACACCATGATGATGCAGGCGCTGGTTATTGCGCACGCGTGTTATGGGCATAACTCATTTTTTAAAGGCAACTACCTTTTTCGAACTTGGACGGATGCTTCGGCCATTATCGATTATTTGGTTTTTGCTAAAAACTATATTGCTAAATGCGAAGAAAAATACGGCGTGGATGCCGTAGAGAATTTGCTGGATTCTTGCCACGCAATAATGAACTACGGAGTGGATCGTTATAAGCGGCCTTATCCACTTTCGCAGCATGAAGAGGAAGCTAGGCAAAAAGAACGCGAAGAATATTTGCAGCAGCAAGTGAACGACTTGTGGCGAACCATACCTATTGACGGTATCGATAAAAAAGAAGAGCAAAGTCGGCGAGTACCAGAAGAGCCGCAAGAAAACCTATTGTATTTTTTTGAAAAGCACGCGCCGTTACTCGAGCCTTGGCAGCGTGAAGTGGTGCGTATTGTACGCAAGTTAGCACAATACTTTTACCCGCAAAAGCAAACGCAAGTGATGAATGAAGGTTGGGCAACGTTTTGGCACCACAGCATAATGAACGAGATGTATGACCGCGGTTTAATTACTGAAGGTTTTATGCTGGAGTTTATGCAATCACACTCTGGGGTTATTTATCAGCCGTCTTTTAATAGCCGTTATTACAGCGGTATAAACCCTTATACCTTAGGGTTTAATATGATGCAGGATATTAAACGCATCTGCCAAAATCCAACGGATGAAGATAAACAATGGTTTCCTGAAATAGCCGGTAGCGATTGGTTAACAACTCTTGATTTTGCAATGCGTAACTTCAAAGACGAAAGCTTTATTCTGCAGTTTTTATCCCCCAAATTAATGCGCGATCTTAAGTTGTTTTGCATTTTAGATGATGATAAAAATCAGACTATTGATGTCGCGGCGATTCACGATGAAAGCGGGTATCGCATAGTGCGAGAAGCGTTATCGGCGCAATACAATTTAAGCAACCGAGAGCCTAATATTCAGGTTTACAGCGTTGCAGTTCGAGGTGATCGTTCTTTAACTTTGCACCATACTCGCCACAACCGCATGCCGTTAGAGTTAAAAGGAGCCGATGAGGTGCTGCGCCATATTCACCGCTTGTGGGGGTTTGATGTGCACTTGTATTCTGTTGATGATGGCGATGTGAAACAAGATTTTCACTGCCCAGAACCTATCGTCCAAGTACCAATGGCTCAAACATCATAGTGGTATTTGTGGTGCACGTCTGTGCGTGTCAATGTCATTAACTTAAGGCAAGTTAAGCGGTAGGCGGTGATTTTTCAGGACCCTCACGCGCCGGGAGCGCGTGCGGAGCGCCCATGGATTGGCTTGAGCGAGTCCAGAAAAATTGTCGGCTGCCGCTAAGTTAATGACATTGCTGTGCGTGTAGGTCTACAAATACGGAGTAGCGAATTAGTTATATGCAGCGGATAAATACATAGGCGCGGCCGATACGGCAGCGCCTTTTTGCGTTAGTGAGGTTGTGTATTTTTGTGGTGCGGAGCCGCAAAGTGAGGCGCGTAGCCGCTGGCATCCATGCCTTGCTGGGGGGCTGGATCGTAATCGCTTGTGGGAATATGGGTGTGTGACTCCTCGGGTAAGTAACTATCGCCCATTGTGGCAAAAATCAGTGTTAGTTCGTGCTCTACACTTTTCCCTATTTGTTTGCTTAGTTGCGCTATGCCCATGTGCCCTCCCGCAAAGAAAACGTCGTTTCCCTGTAGTATAGTCTTGCTGTGGTTTGCCATAAGCATCGATTCTTCTGGGTATAGGGTTTGATATAACCAATGCATATTTCCTCTTTTTTTAAGCCTTGGCGCTGGTTTCGTCAAAACCGCACCGAAACCGTTACCGATGATGAGCGTTTAGCGCGTCACCGACGCATATTTAAGGGCGCCAATGATTATGGTTATTTCGACTGGGACCTAAGCCGAGACTGCATTACGTGGAGTGGCGGCTATTGGGCATTTTTAGGCTATAGCGATAAAGACGTTAAGGAAATTAACGTGTCTCGTCGTTATTTTGAATACGTTCATCCTGATGATCTTCCCGGATTAATGATTACCATTCGCAAAACCTTGCGCGAAGGCGGGCCGACGCAGGTTGCTTATCGGGTGCGTAAAAAACACGGCGGTTGGGTGTGGACGGAAATGCACGCCGATACAACCCGCGACGAAACCGGTTGGGTGTATTACATCAGTGGCATTGCCCTGGATGTCACTAAGCGCAAACAGGCCGAGCAAGCGCTGCTATTAAGCGAGGCGCGGCATGCGCGCATTATTAAATCGTCTAATGATGGCTTCTGGGAGTGGAGCGCAGAGCAGAGCGGCTTCTCTTTTTCTAACCGTTGCTGGGAGTTGTTGGGGTATACCGAAAAAGACGATGTTGTGACGCAAGGGGTCGATCGCCTGCAAGCGTGGCGCAAGCGCATGCATCCAGAAGACGGCAAAATGTTTGATGCCGCCATAGATCGTCACATTAAAACTAAAGAACCCTTTGATGTGGAATACCGCATTCGCCACCGCGATGGCAGCTGGTGCTGGATTCGCGGGCGAGGACATATGGCCTTTGATGAAAAAGGCGCACCTATGCGTATGTCTGGCACCAACATGTCCATCACCAAGCTCAAAGAGGCAGAAGAGCACGTATTGGCCGCTAAAGAGCAAGCCGAGGCAGCTAACCGTGCGAAGTCTGATTTCTTGTCCAGTATGAGTCACGAGTTGAGAACCCCACTGAACGCCATCTTGGGGTTTTCTCATATTCTTGAAAGCGATTTAAAGCTTTCTAGCGAACAGCGCAATAACGTGGTTGAAATTGCTAAGGCGGGGCGCTATTTGCTGACCTTAATTGGTGATGTTTTGGATTTGGCCAAAATTGAAGCCGGCCGAATGGATATGAGCATGGAGCCCGTTGATCCTAGCCAGCTTTTATCCGAATGCTTAAGCTATGTGCAGCCGCGAGCGGATGAATCGTCTATTCAAATGAAGCTTGCCATGCAGGCGGTAACACATCAGCGGGTAAGCGCCGATAGAATTCGTCTCAAGCAAGTCTTTCTCAACCTGCTTAGTAATGCCGTTAAGTACAACAAGCCTTTTGGCAAAGTGAATGTGGAATGCGTATTTACCGATCAGGGGCGCATGCGGGTAGAAATCCATGATACCGGCCGGGGAATACCAAAAGATAAGCTCGATGAAGTTTTTCAGCCGTTTTGTCGCTTAGGCGCTGAGCAAACAGAAATTGAAGGCAGTGGCGTGGGGCTAGTCATTACGCGCCAGCTAGTGGTGCAAATGGGGGGCGATATAGGTTTTTATAACCGCGATGAAGGCGGTTGTTGTTTTTGGTTGGAGCTTCCCTTGATGAGTGAGCTTCCATCCGTTACCGAGCCTGTACCGACGCCTTCGGTAGAGTCTTTACAGCTGCTTGATTGTGGTAGCAAACAAGTGCTTTACATAGAGGACAACGAAGCTAACCAGCGCTTAATTGAAAAGCTATTTGAGCGCTATCAAGGTATTAGTGTTGAAATAGCCTGCGATGCTTTTAAAGGCGTTTTCGCCGCTAGAGTAAGCCAGCCAGACCTTATCATTATGGATATAAATTTGCCGGGTATGAATGGTTATGAAGCCATTGAGATTCTACGCGCCGACACCTTGACGCGTAACATTCCAATTATTGCGCTATCGGCTAACGCGATGAGCCATGACCGCACTAAAGGCTTGGAAGCCGGCTTTGACGAGTACCTGACAAAACCGCTGGATGTGGGGCAGCTAATGGCTGCGCTTAATCGCTTGTGGCGAAAACCATCGGCGCAGCAGCGTATAGCTGTAGCGGAAGAGGTCACTGCGTGATGCGTTTTATCCAGTAAAAATGATTGGCGTATTTGGTCAAATATTAAGGTCGTAAGCGTTGCTAATTAACTCAAAAATACAACAAGCCGCACAAACGCTGGGTGTACTCTTACAGCAGCGTGGGGCAACTGTGGCTATAGCCGAATCTTGTACTGGCGGTGCTATCGCGGCGGCAATTACTGCGGTTTCTGGTAGCTCTGCTTGGTTAGAGCTTGGGCTTGTAACTTACAGTAATCGCTTCAAAGAGCAGCTATTGAATGTACCTACAGCGCTTATTGCGCAGCATGGTGTTGTAAGTGAGCCTGTAGTAGCACAGATGCTATTGGGTGTATGCGCTTTATCGTCAGCCGATTATGGTATTACCGTGTCGGGTATAGCAGGGCCTGGTGGGGCTACTGCTCAAAAGCCGGTGGGCACCGTGTGTTTTTCGTGGGGCACGCCAAGCGATGCCATTCAAGCAACCCAGTGTTTTCAGGGTGACAGAGATAGCGTTCGGGAGCAGGCTGTACTATTTGCTTTGGCGGGTTTGTCGCAGCATTTGAAAAGTACTGGTTAAATATACAATTCATGGTTGCTTAACCAGTGTTTCTGTCTTATCCTTCAAACATTCCAGTGAAGACTATAGAATAGCCAGTCTGATCACGGGCCTGCTGTAGGCGGGCTAGTTAGTAATTGATTTCTTATCACACCGTATTTACGCAATAAGCGTATTTATCCATAAGGGGACCTTAATGGACGCAAATAAAGAAAAGGCGTTAGCCGCAGCTCTCACTCAAATTGATCGCCAGTTTGGTAAAGGCACTGTTATGCGCATGGGTGATAAAGAGCGCGTAGCCATCCCCAGTATTTCCACGGGCTCTTTAGGTTTAGATGTTGCTTTAGGTATTGGTGGCTTGCCTAAAGGGCGAATTGTTGAAATTTACGGCCCTGAATCTTCTGGTAAAACAACACTAACGTTACAAGTTATTGCCGAAGCACAGAAAAAAGGCGGTACTTGCGCCTTTATTGATGCTGAGCACGCACTGGACCCCATTTATGCTGAAAAGCTTGGCGTGAATGTTGACGACCTAATTGTGTCGCAACCCGATACCGGCGAGCAAGCGTTGGAGGTTGCCGATATGCTTGTACGCTCTGGCGCGGTAGATGTGCTAGTGGTGGACTCTGTTGCGGCGCTAACGCCAAAGGCAGAAATCGAAGGCGAAATGGGCGATCACCACGTGGGTTTGCAGGCGCGCTTGATGTCGCAAGCACTGCGAAAAATAACTGGTAACATTAAAAACGCCAATTGCCTTGCCATCTTTATTAACCAAATTCGTATGAAGATTGGCGTAATGTTTGGCAACCCAGAAACCACTACCGGCGGTAATGCCCTTAAGTTCTATTCTTCTGTGCGCTTGGATATTCGTCGTATTGGTGCCGTAAAAGAGGGCGATGAAGTCGTCGGCTCGGAAACACGCGTTAAAGTGGTTAAAAATAAGGTTGCGCCGCCCTTTAAGCAAACCGAATTTCAAATTCTTTATGGTCAGGGCATTAACCGCTTAGGGGAAGTGATCGATTACGGTGTAAAGCTGGGCTTGGTGGATAAAGCGGGTGCTTGGTATAGCTGTGAAGGTGAAAAAATTGGCCAGGGTAAGCAAAACTCTATTCAATACCTACGGGAGCACCCAGAGCTTGCCGAGCGCCTAGAAAATACAATTAAAGAAAAACTGCTAGGTGAAGTACTTAAAGCGCCAGCAGCCGAAGCTGATGAAAAAGAAGATGCTTAACTTTAGGGTTAAGTAACAAAAAGCGCTGCGGTATTACTGCAGCGCTTTTTTATTGCCTAAAAAAAGTAATTATGAACGACCCAAAAGCGACGCAGCCCGAAAACTTTCGCGATTTATACAATAAAGCGATAGAGCTGTTGGCGCGGCGTGAGCATAGCCAAGCGGAGCTGCGCGAAAAATTAAAGCGTAAATTTGAATGTACTGATGCCGATATCGCACAGGTTTTGGCGCGTTTGGTTGAGCTTGGGTATCAGTGCGATCAGCGATTTGCTGTGGCCTTTACCCGCGAAAGGTTATACCGCGGGCTGGGGGAACGGCGCATTATTCAAGAGCTAAAATTTAAAGGTATAAATGCTTCCATTGGCGAGGCCATTCTAGCTGAACAAGCACAAGGCGATTTTGCCGCGGAAATTCTTATCGAGCGAACATGGCGAAAAAAATTTAAAGCCATACCACAAGATCAAAAAGAAAGAGCCAAGCAATACCGCTTTTTGCAATATCGCGGTTTTGGCGGCGATGATATAAGCCGCTTATTTGAGCGGCTTAAATGTATGCCGGATGATGACTGGTGATTGTAAGTCCGTCATTCTAGGCACTCCTCCACGCAGATTTCGCCGTCCACAACTCGAACCGTGTCGAGTTAGCACGTCTGCTAGGTGCGCTTGGTAGCGTCGGCAACAATCTCAACCAGCTCACACGCACACTGCACACAGAGGGATCAATTGAAATTCCAGAGCTCAAAGAAGCTCTGATTGATCTCGCTGAGGTGCGTGCGGGTGTCATGCTCGTTCTGGGATACCGAGACAAAGAGCCTGACACGCCAGAGGTACAAAGACATGATCATTAAAGCTTCCCAGCGTGGTGGTTATCGTAATTTGGCAAATCACCTAACAAACGCGCAGGATAATGATCACGTGACTTTGTACGAAACGCGCGGGATGATTGGAAACTCACTACACGCGGCTTTGGCTGAAATCGATGCGGTGTCCCAAGGGACCCGATGTCGCCAGCCGATGTTTTCTGTTTCCTTTAACCCGCCAGAATACGCTGATGTAACACATGAGCAGTTTGAGCAAGCTTTTGAGAAGCTTGAGGCTAAACTAGGCTTGGTGGACCTTGCCCTTTGGGGCAAGGGTAACGCTTGCGCGCTTTTGGGGCTTAAGAGGCCTATCGGCCTGTACCGCTCATGCTTCGCTTGTCTTGTATATGTGATCCAAGCTTAAGCCCCAAAAGTTTGAATAAGGCTGGTTTTCGGTACTTTCAGTACCTAAAAACACTTTTTATTAAACCTGTTCGGTTTGTTTTTAGTTGTTAATACGGCGCTTAACGCCGGATAAAATAACATTAGTAAACTTATCTGAACCATGTTAGTTTAGATTCATTGATGTTTACGGCGCTTAACGCCGCAAATAGATTAAATAATAAACTATTTAGATGTTTTAGTGGGCTTGATAGCCAAAAATTATAGAAAGGTCAGTGCGCTTAGTGAATAGCACAACTTTACAGGACGATGGTGTAAAAGGCGCATATAAGCAGTCGCTTAAAGCGCTTTTGCCTTATGGCATGTTAGCCACTAAAAAGTGGCTGGTAGAGCAGGGCTTGAGCGCTCATGCTATAGATAATGCCGTAAAAACAGAAACCTTGTTGTTACTCGCAACCGGTGTATATAGCCAGTATTCTCGCTCTGTGAGCTGGGAAGGCGTAGTTGCTTCTATGCAGCGTATGGAGAAAGACGAGGGGGCTAGTGTGCCGCCTGTAGTCGTCGGTGGTTTATCGGCGCTTTCTTTATCTGGTCTATCGCAATATCTGTCATTAGGCAATAAAACGCATATTCATCTCTATGCGGCTGGTAAATTGCCGACATGGATGGTGCGCTTGTCGTTACCTTTTGAGTTTGAAGGGCACAGTACAAGCAGGTTATGGCCTGAAAGTTTGTTATCAGACAAAGCTTTTATCAAAGAGCACAAGTGGGAGGCGGAGTTACCGTCTGTATATTTCTCATGCCCTGAGAAAGCGATATTAGAGTTATTGATGGATTTACCAGAGAGCGTGACCTTTGAGCATGCTGACGAGCTTATGCAAGGGCTCGTGAATTTATCGCCCAGAAAGCTCGATACGCTTTTGAAAGCTTGTAAGAGCGTAAAGGCTAAGCGCTTGTTTTTCTGGTTGGCTAAACGTCAATCCTATCCTTGGTTTAGCAAGCTAAACGTTAAGGATTATGATTTAGGCTCAGGTAAGCGTGTCGTCGCCAAAAGCGGAAAGCTGGATACAGATTATTTAATCACTGTGCCGTCACATATGGCTATGGAAAGCGAAGGCTAGTAATGGATAGAAACAGTATTTATTACAAGCAAGTGCAGTTATTGATGCAGGTTTTACCTTTTGTCGCCAAGCAAGAATGTTTCGCACTTAAAGGCGGTACGGCAATTAATCTGTTTGTTAGAGAGTTTCCGCGCTTGTCAGTGGATATTGATCTGGTCTATCTGCCGATGAAAGGCCGTGATGAAGCATTACAGGATATTAGTGAAGCGCTAGATGCCATTAGTGCAGATTTGAAAGCCGCATTTAAAGATGTAGAGCTTACAGAAGCTTATAAGTCAAAGCGCGATGCGCTGAGACTGATTGTTGGCCGAAATGGTGTGCAGATAAAAGTAGAACTCTCACCCGTGCTACGTGGCACAGTTTACGAGCCGCAAATGATGGAAGTATGCGCCGCTGTAGAAGATGAGTTTGGTTATGCTGAAGTGCCTGTAGTGGCATTAGCTGATCTTTATGCGGGCAAGATTTGCGCGGCATTAGACAGGCAACATCCAAGAGATTTATTTGATGTGAAGTGGCTCTTGGAAAATGAAGGTCTGAATGACGAGATACGAAAAGCGCTCATTATCTATCTCGCTAGTCACAATCGCCCAATGGCCGAATTGCTCAGGCCGCAATTTAAAGATATATCAGCCGTCTATGCAGGTGAATTTTCAAATATGGCCGAAACGGACGTACCGCTTGAAGAGCTGGTAGCCGTTCGAGAGCGTTTGGTGGAGCTTATTCATCAAGGGCTAACAGATAGTGAAAAAGCGTTTTTACTATCGTTTAAAAACCGTGAGCCGGATTGGGGATTACTTAATCTAGACGATGTAAGTGATCTTCCGGCCATTAAATGGAAACAGATTAATCTGGCCAAAATGCCAGAAGATAAACATAAGCTAGCGCTAGAAAAGCTAAAAGAAGTTCTGGGTGTTTGATTTATAACGCTTAGTCATTTTGCTAGACTAGCGCTCAAATTTTTCAATGCTTTGACGGGAGGTTTTGCTGGCTTTAGGCCGTGGCAGACAACTTGGAAATCAAGGCTTAGAGTTAACTTTATTTATTTGTACAAATACTTGTACAAAATGGGAATTTAGATACATGGCTGAAGCCAATTTTATCAATGAAATCAATAAGAGAAGAACGTTTGCTATCATCTCGCATCCGGATGCCGGTAAAACTACGATTACCGAAAAACTCTTGCTTTGGGGGCAGGCGATCCAAATCGCCGGTTCAGTTAAGGGCAAAAAAGGCCCTCATGCCAAGTCTGATTGGATGAGTATGGAGCAAGAGCGGGGTATTTCGGTGACCTCCTCGGTTATGCAGTTTCCGTACAAGGGCCGCGTTGTTAACTTGCTGGATACCCCCGGTCACGAAGATTTCTCTGAAGATACCTACCGTACCTTAACGGCTGTGGATTCCGTATTGATGGTGATTGATGGCGCCAAAGGTGTGGAAGATCGGACCATCAAGTTAATGGAGGTATGTCGTCTGCGCGATACACCTATTTTATCCTTTATTAACAAAATGGACCGCGATATTCGCGATCCAATCGAGGTGCTTGACGAGATTGAAAGCGTTCTCAAGATTTCCTGCGCGCCGATTAACTGGCCGTTAGGCATGGGGAAAGAATTTAAAGGTGTCTATAACTTGGTCACCGATACCATCCATGTTTTTACTCAAGGTCAGGGACATATGATTCCCGATGACATCCAAATTAAAGGTTTAGATAGCGCAGAAGCTGCAGAGCTGATGGGCCCCTACATTGATGATGTTCGTGAAGAGATAGAGCTAGTTCGCGGTGCCACGCCAGAGTTCGATATGGAGGCGTACTTACAAGGTAAGCAAACCCCGGTATTTTTTGGTACAGCACTAGGAAATTTTGGCGTACGCGAAATGCTCGATGGCTTTGTTGAGTGCGCACCTAAGCCTTTAGCGCGCCCAGCTGCACCGCGAGAAGTCGCACCCGAAGAAGAAAAGTTCAGCGGCTTTGTATTTAAAATTCAAGCCAATATGGACCCTAAACACCGCGACCGTATTGCGTTTATGCGCGTGTGTTCGGGTAATTACCATCAAGGCATGAAAATGCGCCACGTGCGTTTAGGTAAGGACATCCGCATTAGCGATGCCGTTACTTTTTTAGCAGGCGATCGCAGTGCGGTAGAGGTGGCCCGTGCGGGTGATATTATTGGCTTGCACAATCACGGTACCATTCAAATCGGTGATACCTTCACCGAAGGGGAAGACTTAAAGTTTACGGGTATTCCACACTTTGCCCCAGAGTTGTTTCGCCGTATTCGTTTGAAAGATCCACTTAAAACCAAGGCCTTGCAAAAAGGCCTTCAGCAGCTATCTGAAGAGGGCAGTACGCAGGTATTCTTCCCCAAAAATAACAACGATATAGTTGTTGGCGCAGTGGGTGTGCTGCAGTTTGAAGTGGTTGCCTATCGCCTAAAAGACGAATACAAAGTGGAAGCAATTTACGAACCTGTTAATGTGGCCACAGCGCGCTGGGTCGATTGTGAAGACCCTAAAAAGTTTGATGAATTTAAGCGCAAATGCGCTGACAATCTCAGTATCGATGGCGGCGGGCATTTAACCTATTTGGCCCCTACGCGTGTTAATTTGTCGTTAGCGCAAGAGCGTTACCCAGAAGTACGTTTTAGAGCAACACGAGAGCACTAAATTGTGAGCACACAATTACCACCGCAAGCACCGCGCAAAGGAAATGCCATTACGCGGTGGATAGGACGCCGTTTATTAGCGCTGCTTGGGTGGCGTGCCGACGGTGAGCTTCCCAATACCCCTAAATTGATTGTCGCTGCTGCCCCGCATACTTCTAATTGGGATTTTATTCTCGCCATGTTAGTGGTATTAAGTTTGGGGCTTAGGGCGTCGTACTTAATGAAAAAAGAAGCCTTTTTTTGGCCCTTTGCCGGATTGTTTAAGTGGTTGGGTGGTGTGCCGGTAGAGCGTAGGCAATCTGGTGGTATGGTGGGTTCATTAACGCAGTGGTTTAACTCGCAAGAAAAGGCTTGGTTACTTATTACCCCTGAGGGTACGCGGACTAAAGTTGAAAAGTACAAAACCGGCTTTTTGCGCGTTGCAGAATCGGCCAATGTGCCGGTGATACTGGTAGCCTGGGATTACCCGACCAAGCGCGTTGTTCTCGAAAAAGTGTGGACGCTAACTGGCGATCACGATAAAGATTGCGCGGCGATTCGCCAGTATTTAACTAATAGGTACCAAGCGCGTCAGCCGCAATGGCAATAGCGCCGGCCCTATTTATTGATTAACTTACGCTACAAGGATTAATGTGATGTCTTCATCGCCAGTGGTACGTTTTTTATTTGGTGCGGCGTGTTTCGTTATTGTTGTGGCGGGTATGCGCACGGCTGAATCGTTGCTTGTTCCATTTTTATTATCGCTATTTATTTCTGTTTTGTGCTCGCCAGCTTTGGTGTGGCTAAAAGATCGCGGTGTGCCCAATGGCATCGCCATTTTTATGATTATTGGCGTGGTTGTGGTGGCGAGTTTAGGTGTGGGCACGGTTGTCGGTTCAGCCATTGGAAACTTCCGCCAAGATTTACCCGAGTACCAGTTGCGGTTAACAGAATTAACCGCTGGGCTATTTATAAAGCTGCAAAGTTTGGGGCTGAATATTGAAGTCTCGCAGCTAAAAGATAGCTTTAACCCATCGGCCGTTTTAGGCTTTGCGGGCAGCGCACTAGCCAACCTTGGCAATATGATGACCAATGCCTTTTTAATATTGTTAACCGTGGTTTTTATCTTGGCAGAAGAGGTTGGCTTTAGCGATAAAATCAAATTGGCTAGCGCTAATTATCAAAAAACGCTCGAAGCCCTTAATCGCTTTAAAATTGTTGTAAATCGCTATATGGCGATTAAGTCGGGTTTAAGTTTAGTTACTGGCCTGTTTATTATGATTTGGTTGTGGGCGCTCGGTGTTGACTACTTTGTGCTTTGGGGCTTGCTGGCTTTTTTGTTAAATTTTATTCCCACGTTAGGCTCTATTTTAGCTGCAGTGCCGGCTGTATTATTGGCGTTGGTGCAGCTGGGTGTGGGTGATGCCGTTTTAGCGGGCATGGGTTTTTTGGTGGTTAATGTTGTGATTGGCAATGTATTGGAGCCACGGATTATGGGGAAAGGCTTAGACTTATCGGCCTTGGTGGTATTTTTGTCGTTAGTTTTTTGGGGCTGGGTATTAGGCTCTATCGGCATGTTGCTTTCTATTCCTTTGACCATGACAGTAAAAATCGCACTGGAAAGCTTTGATGAAACGCGCTGGGTTGGCATCATGTTAGGTTCTGGCACGGTGGCAGCTAAGGCTGTGCGCAGCGAATTTGCTTTGCCCAGCGCAACGAGTGATGCCGAGCCAAAGTAATGCGCGGTTTTGTTCGTGGCGCCGTGAGAGCTGTTACAATTTCATACTTATTTTATTGGTTTACTAGAGGTCACTATGTCTAGCGGGATTATCAAACGCCTTACATCATCCGATGCCACATTTGATGCGCAATTAAGCGCGTTGTTGGCGTGGGAGGAGGGCACGCATGAACAGGTAGAATCTGTTGTGAAAGGCGTGTTAGCCGACGTGCGCAAGCGTGGCGATGAGGCCGTTTTAGAATATACCCATAAGTTCGATAAACTAGCTGCCGGCAGCATGAGCCAGCTAGTCTACGGCCAAGAGCGCCTGCAGCAGGCGTTAGCCAATATCAGCGAACAAGACCGCACCGCCTTACAGGCCGCGGCCGATCGCATTGCGAGTTACCACAAACATCAATTGCAAGAAAGCTGGCGCTATACCGATGAAATGGGTAATCAACTCGGGCAGAAAGTTACCCCAATGGATCGTGTTGGTGTTTATGCCCCCGGTGGCAAAGCGGCTTACCCGTCTTCTGTCTTGATGGCTGCAGTAACGGCTAAAGTCGCTGGCGTGCCCGATGTTGCCTTGGTTACACCGACTCCTGCAGGGCAGGTTAACGAATTGGTTCTGGCCGCCGCAGCGATTGCAGGGGTAGACAGCATGTATACCATAGGTGGTGCACAGGCGGTCGCAGCATTGGCGTACGGTACGCAAACTATTCCCAAGGTTGATAAAATCGTTGGCCCTGGCAATGTTTATGTTGCGGAAGCCAAGCGTGCGGTATTTGGTACTGTGGATATTGACATGATTGCTGGGCCAAGCGAAATTCTCATTATTTCTGATGGCACCGCCGATCCCGATTGGTTGGCAATGGATTTGTTCAGCCAAGCCGAGCACGATGAAGATGCGCAGGCTATTTTGATTTCGCCTGATCAAGCGCATTTGGATGCGGTGCAAGCGAGCATCGAAAAATTATTGCCCACTTTAGCGCGCAACGAAATAGCGACTATTTCGCTGCAAAAACGGGGCGCTTTAATTGCGGTTGGTAGTTTAAGTGAAGCGGTTGAAGTGAGTAATCGCATTGCGCCAGAGCATTTGGAGCTGGCCGTTGCCGACCCAGAAGCGCTAGTTGATGATATTCGCCATGCTGGCGCTATATTTATGGGCGTGAGTACATCCGAAGCGCTGGGCGATTATTGTGCTGGCCCCAACCACGTATTGCCAACATCCGGCACCGCGCGTTTTTCATCGCCGTTGGGTGTGTACGACTTCCAAAAGCGTAGTTCGATTATTTATTGCTCTAAAAATGGTGCTAGCCAACTAGGTAAGGTGGCTAGCCACCTTGCTCGCGCGGAGTCATTGGAGGCGCACGCGCGTTCTGCGGAATATCGAATAATCGATTAATACGCTTGATGAAAAAATCGACGGTTGTTGGTTTAGGGGCATCAAAGGCTCGCTTGGCAATTTATATTGCTAACAGGCCATTAAATGCTCCTTATCCTTCTTTAAATACTTTGCAACCCTTGGTAGCCGGCGAGTTACAAAATATTGTGGCCAACAATAGTAACCATTGGCGCAAAGCGTTTAATGTTTTTGCGAAAATTCTGTGGCAGTTAAAATGGCCAGAGCTTACTGTGAATACTGCTAGCTGTTGGCAAGATTATCGCGATAACCATCTGCTAAAGGCGCATTCGCGCGAAGCCTTACTGTTCAGCCCTCCAGATATTCAAGCCTCACATATTAAAATAGTTACAGGTAAAACCTACGCGGCGGCTATAGCCCTGCCGCCCTTAACGTGGCTAGATGCTCATTTCGCTGTAAATACCCAGCACAAGCTTATCGTGTGCCCCTACCTTGATTATCGTCAGTTATCCAATGCGCGTATTGTTACGCTGGGTTTGTTAATTAGCGAGCATTTACAGGAAAGTGCTGTTTAATCAGCTGTGGTAAATAAGTGCCTAAAAATAGGCTGCGCAAAACAACAAATACCACAAATATCAGCCAAAGGCCTTTCATGCCTATTCCTGGCAGTAACCCAAGCCATAAACAAAAAGTTATGCTGGTAGATAATATAGAGGCATTTCTGAGCGCTGCACTTGCGCCAGCGCCGATAAAAATGCCATCCAATTGAAATGCTCCGCAAGACACCGCGATATAAACTGCAGCAAAAGGCAGGTATGCAAGCGCTACTGTTTGGATGTGGGGTAAATCTGTTAGTGCGGCAATAAGGCTTTGGCCAAACATGATTAATAACGTACCTAGGGCGATGGCTGTTATGCACGCTAAAACACTAGTTCGTTGAACAATATGGCTAAACACTTTTTTGTTTTTTTGGCCAATGGCTTTTCCTACATACGCTTCGGTAACGTTCGCGAAACCGTCTAAAAAGAAGGCCGAGAATGAAATAATTTGTAGCAGTATATGGTTAGCTGCGAGTTGCGAAGAACCATAATGACCACTGAAATGGGTGAACCCAATAAAGCCTGCTAATAAAAATAATGTACGCAACCAAATGTCGCGGTTACTTTTTAGCAGTGAAAATATAGCGGTTTTATACCATAAGTTTTTGGTGGTCTTTGCTTGGAATATAATTGCTTGGCCTTTGGCGAGCCAGCATAAACTTAAAATAGCAGTGCTATATTCTGCGATAACAGTTCCTATAGCGATACCTTCAATTCCCATGTCAAAAAAACGTACTAGTAGTATATCGAGTAGGGCATTGGTGCTATTTAAGAAAACCTGCAATATCAAAAGTATGCGGTTGCGCGCTAAGCCAATTAAATAGCCCGCCACAACGTAATTGATTAGGCTCGCCGGTGCCGCCCAAAGGCGAATATTAATGTAGTTAAATGCCGCATTGTGGGTGTCAAATGGTGGGGCTAAAATGCTGAGTGCCGTTTGCGTAATAAGCGTTTTACACAGTAATAATAGCGCGGCAAAACTTAGTGCGATTACGGTAGCTCGGATCAGCGTTTGCGCTTTGGCTATATCATCTTGGCGACCTTCGGCTTGCGCAATAAAGCCTGTAGTGCTCATCCGTAAAAAACCAAAATTCCAAAAAATAACATTTAATGCCAAGCTGCCAATGGCTAAAGCCGCTAAATCTGTGGTGCCACCCCAGTGACCAATGATGGCGGTATCAATAAGCCCCAATAGCGGGAGGGCGGTATTGGCGAGCATTATGGGCCAAGCTTTTTGTATCAGTTGGCGATAGGTTAATAATGAGGAATTTTTTTGCACAGAAAAATTTATCGGCAGAGAAAGCTTGGAGAATAGCAATACTTGCCGGCAGGTGCACTCTTTTCGATACGCCCTTCAACGATTTACGTTAAGGGCGATTTTTTATAAGTAACGTGCCCAAATGATTTTGGAAAACCCCTTGCCTTGTGAATCGTCATCGGGATCTACGGGTTCCATTGGTGGTACTGTACTGGGGTCGTACCCCTCTGGAAGGTTTTCTAGGTCGATGGTTGTTGACCCGCCCAATGTGTTGTTGTCTAATCCCGGCTTTTTGCCACTTTCTGATGCGGCAGTGATGTACCCCCTAACGGTTGTGCTGCCGTGGGTAATGAGGTTTTCTCCCGCTAATAGGGTACCGTTAATTTCATTGCTCGACCCTAGGTTAATAATTCCGCCGGCATAGGTTGATTCTCCGGGAGGCGTACCGCCGGAGGCTAGGGCAATGTTCCCGATGGGATTGTAATGCATTGCTGAGCCGCTAATATTGCAAAGATTAACCGGGTATAGTTCGTCGAAATCGCCGGTGGTATTTTTATTCTCTGGGTAGTCTAATTCACAAGTGCTGGCAAAACTGGCGAAATTAGATGCAGAGGTTTTCATCCCACCTGCAGTGTCGATATTGCCGGTCGCTAGAAATGTATTGTAATAAAATCCGTTATCTAAAGTTAAGTTTCCGTCGAGCCAGATAATACCGGGGGCGAAACTTTTACCGTTAAATGTCCAGCGGTCTTCAGTGGAGTCATAGCTTAGGCATGCATCACTTACTGAAAAACCATAACACAATGTTCTTGTTTCTTGAGGGGTTGCCGGAGTAACGCAGGTGCCCGCATTGTTGATTTCTTTGCATAGGTAGTTTTTAAAATGGCGACCATTTTGCGGATAGTCGGCCAAGTAATAATTGCCATTTTCTAGGCCATTAATATTTCGAACTAGCACGCGCATATTATTGCCTTCTGGGGTGAAAACGTAATTAGCATAATCTTTTAACGGCCAAACATTGACAGTCGGGCTAGGCATGGAAAAGGGCGTGAGCGGCGTCATTAATTTGATCGTTACCGGGGTGTTATCGACAATGTCGTAATCTATAGGATTGTTTGCATTGGGGTTATCGATGGGGCAGTTAATGGCGATTCCTTGGGCCCGTATGCTGTCAAAGTTCTTCCAGTAACTTCCTGGACAAGCGACATTACCTTGCGCCTTAATGGCGGGTATCGTCATCGATCCGCCAGCGATGTCTACGTTTCCGACCGCAGAGGCTTGCGTCATAGAGCCGCCAGTTGCAGGGATTAAAATATCTTTGCCTGCTGTCGCTGCACCTTGAGTGGCGGTGCTGTCGTTAAGAATAATACCCAGTGCATCGATAGACGTTCTAGCTTGTCCACTCAGTTGCAAAAGGACGTTGCTATTTGTTTCTATAATATCTGCCGCGGCTTGACTGGTTAAGTTTACGTTGCCTAATGCAGAGGCTTTTAAGGTGCTGGCCGAACCACTTAAGTTTATATCGCCATTGGAAAAAAGCTCGTCGATAAACGTTCCGGAACTAAGGGTAATATTCCCGGTCGAGTTCAGATAATTAATATGGTTTAGGCTAATGTTAGTAGCACTAATGCTACCGTCTACGTTAAAAGTAGCGGTTTTCCCCGACGGTGCTTTAACACCAAGATTACCCTCTAGTTCGAGGTCATCACGAAAGTCCAGTGTTGCCTCAAGGGTGGTGCAATCTAGGCAGTTTTTCCCTCCGGGTGGAGCGATATAATAAACAACTTCTACGGTAGAGCTGGCGTCGGCAACGTGATCAAAGGCCGTAATTCTGACCGGTATTCGGTAGTACTCAAATAGGCCGTCCGGGACAACAGTCGAAGCCTCTAGAATATCCGCCTTTATTACGGCGTTGGCATCCTTAATGGTTGAAACACTAATAGGGATTTTATTAGCGCTAGGGGCGAGTGCTTTCACCTCGTCTTCAGAGAGGTTTTCAAGGTAAGAGCGAAAAACCTCGACGCCAGTCCATGCCAGTGGCTGGACATGCGCGGTAGCATTTGCCGCGATGTGTTTTTGTTGAGTGCTCTTAACGTTGTGTACGATGCTCATCGACAAAGCCATCAGAGAAATACCCACGACGAGAATAATGAGAATCGTCGCCATGCCGTTTTGTTTGTGCTGCAGTGGTTGAGAAATATTCATCATGGTCTGCGTCTTTGGTGTTGGTTTATATCAACTGGGGTGAGTGCTCACAACGCACAGGCTGTAATTTGTTGCGGTAATATCTGTGGTGCTGTTATGCAGGTCGGCACTGCCGACGGCAGCCATTGTGGCGATCAAGTGTTTAGAAGTAGCTCCAACGCCGAAAGGTGAGCATTCGCCTATGCCTACACTAAAAGTGAATAGCTGTTCGGTTATGGCCTGCTGGCGAACAATCTTTGTGAGTGTGCTTAGCGGTTTCCATTCAACGGCACTTAACTCCGTTGTCGCATCACAGAATTTATCACCCTCAAAAAGCGTGAGTGACCGAGAGCGATCATCAATGACGGTTTCGCGAATAGCGCGGCATTGATACTGACTATCTTCATAATAGCGCCAGCGTATTTCGGAGCCGTCGTCGCTGGCGTTCAAATGCAAACCATCGGCGTTCTCTATTCCGTACCCCGCGCTTTGCAATTCGAGCTGAGCCGTGATCAATGCCGTCGCTACTTGCCCGTCGTGGGATGCGTCCTCTGCCGCATCAATGGATACGTGAACTAGATTTTTATAGAGCGTGAGTATTGCCAAGACACTAATAATTGAAATTAACATGCCGATCATAAGCCCTATAAGCGTTGCGCCGGACTGTGTGGCCATCGTCGGGGACACACCTTGCCATGAGCTGAAACTTCCTTTTGGAGTGGTGTGCAAGCGTTCAGCTTTTCGCTTTGAATTAGCATCGGGTTGCGCTTGCTCTTCGGTTTGGAGGTGTTTCATTGTCGCTATTGCTTGCCTTTATTTTGTTGTGAACTTTAACTGTGTGCTCGCGACAGTTGTTGTGCTTGCTGGGTCTTTGGACTCGAGCACTACTCGTGCAGGGGATTAGGATAAAAAGCACAGCCCAAGTAAATTGGCTTACCTTTAAAACTAAGCGCTGATGAGGTTTTTGCAAAGGTAAATGGGCTTCAGGGCTGGCCGTTGGTCAGCCGAGCAGAAATATCTCGCAGGTGACCTTGTTACTAGCACCGCCTGTCAGTATTTGGCAGAGCAAGGGGGGAGTGGTATCGCGCCTAAGGTTGAAGTGGCCAAGTGGTTGCAACACTAATCGCTGCTCAGAATTTAGCCCTAGCGGCAATAGCTTGCAAGGCTCTGTAGAGAGAAATGCCGGCGCGCTATGCAAAAGTGCAGTCGAGCATAGCTGCACATGCTCAGGTTTTTGAGGGCTTGCTTGGCTTGGGCAAGACGACTACAGCAGTGCGCGTCAATTTGTCGTGCAGGCACTGCCCGTCATTGTTAAAAAAGCGGTACCAGTAACCGATGCCGGCTAAAGCAAAGCTGAGTATTCCCCACGCTGCTCGCTGGCAGCAGCGCACAAATGTTGGGTGTTGGTTGGGGTTGTTTATATCTACTAGGCTTAAGCGCCATGCGCGCATACCTACGGTTTGCCCAGAGCGGTACCAAAAGCCGATGTAAAAGCTGGCAAGGCTTATAATCCAGCCCAATAAAACAAGCTCACCAGCGCCGCCGGTCTTAAACATGGGTTGGTAGTCGGGGCCGGCAGCGCTGGCATTTCCGGCAAAGGCTCCTAAACCTGTTACTAGGCCGCCATAGGCCATGCTAATAGCGAGTAGTATTAGGCTGTCGTAACCAAGTGCGGCAAAGCGCCGCCAAAGGGGGGCGGTAGTAACAGGGGTCATTTGGTGTCTCAAGTTAAATGCGGGGCGCTATTTTAGCAGCCCAAACGCAAGCTTGGGCTGGCTTTGGGGGTGTTTAGAAGGCAAAACCCAATTGTAGGCCGCCTCCTTGCTCCTCGGCACTGCGCAGGTAGCTAGCATTAAGGTATACCGGGCCCCAGTGGGCACCAACGCCAATGCTGGTCGCTGCAGGCAGTTGGTTATCTGTATCGTAACGATAACCTGCACGTAAGGCGTAGCGTTGAAAGATCCGGTATTCACCGCCTAAAGATAAAAACTGGCCGGCTTGTTCGTTAGCTGTAGGTACATTGACCTGCATGTCGTAGTCCATGCCTATTTCCCACTTTGGGGTTAGGTAGGCTAAGCCCATGCGATGTTTGGTATTGAGTTCGATAATAGCGCCGGTACTGCTGGTAAATGAGCGTGAAAATAAGTCTTTACCGACGTAAGCGAGGCGCACGCCGGAATCAAATTCGATGGCAACGCCAATATCGGCGTTAAACATGAGGTGGGGCTTAGAGCTGTTTTCGACTTCTAGGCTGTCTTTAGAAACCTCTCGCGACTCATCAAATACACGCACTTGCATGGCTTTAGGGGTTACCCCAACAGCGACGCGCATGCGATCAAAGTCGTATCCTAGTGCTCCGGCCACGGCAGCTTCGTTAATGATTAACCCGCGTAAGTCGGCGCTGG
This sequence comes from Marinagarivorans cellulosilyticus, assembly GCF_021655555.1. Classification (NCBI taxonomy): domain Bacteria; kingdom Pseudomonadati; phylum Pseudomonadota; class Gammaproteobacteria; order Cellvibrionales; family Cellvibrionaceae; genus Marinagarivorans; species Marinagarivorans cellulosilyticus. The sequence continues at coordinate 1,179,034 of NZ_AP023086.1, forward strand.
ACTCGATTTGATCGTAAGGGTCGTTCAGTGGCGGTGGTGCGAAGTCGACATAATCTTCATCGGCATTGAATAGTTCAGGGTGAACGTCACGCCAGTAACCACCGTTGGCGACATTGTCGAGTGCTTCGACGTAGTCATCGAATAGCTCAATGTCTTCATCTGGTACATAACTGCGGCCTCCGCCTTCTATACGTGAGCCCAGATAAAAGCCGCCACCGCCTTTTTTTGAGGGCTCAGAAACTGCAATCAGGGGGATAAACGCGCTGAAGCTAAAATCTTTGTTTGCGATGCTCGTTAGGCCGTTTTCTAAATTCTGAGCGGCAATGCTGGCAGCAGCGGCATTGTCCTGCTGAGGGTTGTTGTTGTAATTGTCTAAGGCTGAGTCAAAAGCGATATCGAGTTCGTCTTCTATGAGTTGGAGGCTGTCGATCGCAACTTGCGAAACGTTTGCTACGGCATAGGGAAGGTAGTAATGGCCATTGCGGCTTTTGTCTTCATCTTGGTCGAATAAGCCCAACAATGCAGGGTTATGGCCGGCCGCCATGCCGACACTGCCGATGGCAACGGCTGTTCCTGCCATAGCTTGGCTGCGTGGGTCGTAGGTGCCAAAACTGCCGGCGATTGCCGAAGAGCTAATAAAACTGAGTAATAAGGGTAAAGCTAATTTCACGTCGGGTTGCCTTATTTTTATGAGTCTCAAGCGTGCGAGCGCCTGCCCTAATTGTAAGGCACGATTCACGCTTAAGCGACGTACTAAGTGTGACCAGAGTTAGGTAATGGCGTTAAAACGACAGTTACCTCGTCGCACACCCATTATTTTGCGCAACCGCGCCTAAGCTTGGCGCGGCTTTATTAAATGCTGTTTTATCAAATAAAGATGGTTTGGTCGGCAAAGTTTGCTGGTACTAAAAGGGTATCTTTGGCGATATCGCTTTGTTCTGGGTGATCCAGCGAGTAGTGCAGGCCGCGGCTTTCTTTGCGTAGCATGGCGGAGCGAATAATTAGCTCGGCTACCATTGCTAGGTTGCGCAGTTCGATTAAGTCGCTGCTAATTTTATAGTTGGCGTAGTACTCGTGGATTTCTGATTGCAGCAATTGAATGCGTCGCAATGCGCGCTCCAAGCGTTTGTGGGTGCGAACGATACCGACGTAATCCCACATAAAGCGGCGAATTTCATCCCAGTTGTGGTAGATCACCACGTCCTCATCGGAATTGGTTACTTGTGACTCGTCCCAGGGTTTGCAGGGGGCGGGTTCCGGTGTGCTGGCAAGCTTGGCAATAATGTCTTCTGCGGCCGACTGTGCGTAGACAATGCATTCTAATAGCGAATTGCTGGCCATTCGGTTGGCACCATGAAGGCCGGTAAAAGAGGTTTCTCCAATGGCATAAAGGTGGCTAAGGTCCGTTTGGCCGCGGGTGTTTACCACAATGCCGCCGCAGGTATAGTGGGCTGCGGGCACAACCGGAATGGCCTCTTTTGTTATATCAATGCCGAATTTTCTGCACTGCTCCATCACCGTGGGGAAGTGGCTTTCTAAAAAAGCTGGGTCACGATGGCTGATGTCTAAATACATGCAGGGCGCGCCAAGACGCTTCATTTCGTGGTCGATAGCTCTGGCGACAACATCGCGTGGCGCAAGCTCGGCTTGCGGGTGAAAGTCGGGCATAAAGCGCTCGCCATTTGGGCGTTTGAGTACGGCGCCTTCACCGCGTAAGGCTTCCGTCATTAAAAACGATTTAGCTTTGGGGTGGTATAAGCATGTTGGGTGGAATTGGTTAAATTCCATATTGCCAATGCGGCATCCCGCCCGCCATGCCATGGCGATGCCATCGCCACTTGCGCTGTCTGGGTTAGAGCTATACAGGTACACCTTACTGGCGCCACCGCAGGCTAGCACTACAGCTTTAGCGGTGTAGCATTCCATGGTGTCTTCGCTGCGGTTGAGTACATAAGCACCTACGCAGCGTAGTTTTTTAGTGATTGGGTCGGGTTGTTTAATTAGATCTAGGGCAACGCGGTTTTCTTGCAGTTGGATATTGGCGTGGGTTAGTGCGTTATTGATCAGGCCGGAGTGTACGGCTTTGCCCGTAGCGTCGGCGCTATGGATAATACGTCGGTGGCTGTGGCCTCCTTCGCGGGTAAGGTGAAAATCGCCTTCCGCCGAGCGGGTAAAATCTACGCCAAGATCGACTAGCCATTTGATGGCGTTTTTACTGCGGGCGACGGTAAATTCGACTGCATCTTGGTGGCATAGACCGGCGCCGGCAGCCAGCGTATCTTTGACGTGCGACTCGGTAGAGTCGTGGTCGTCTAGCACAGCGGCAATGCCGCCTTGCGCATACCAAGTAGAGCCTTCTGTTAGTGCCCCTTTGCTTAGAACCGTAACCTTTGCGTACTTAGCTAAATGTAGCGCAAGGCTTAGCCCTGCTGCGCCGCTGCCAATCACGAGGACATCGCAATGGTGTAACGCTTTATCAGTATTATTTAATGAGGGTTTAGATGCGCTTATGGGCTTGGTCACGAAAGGGTTTGCCTTAACTATTCAACGATTGTTTAATGAGCTGGCTCATCAGGACTGGCCATTATTAATGCCAGAGGCTGAACTTTGCAACACTCCCAAAGTCTTTAGTGGATACAAACAATTCTGCAATGCGTTGGAACTGGCTTGTTTTGCCATAGATAACACATAGGTGATGTGTAGGGCAGGGCAATTCGGTGCCGCACCCAAGTTTGGGGCAATTGTAGAGCGATAATAATATGCCTTGATTAGCAGGGCAGCTCAATTGCGGTGGTTAGACTAATAAAATGAGTATTAATAGGGAGTCGGCTATGACCGAGCCTTCCGTGCCAGCCACCAATGATCAGCCGTCGGCGGATGATCTACTTGTGGCGCGCGTTCAGCAGGGTGATAAGCATGCCTTTGATTTACTGGTACTAAAATATCAGTATAAAGTCCAAGCAATTATTAGCCGTTTTATCAAAGACTCTGCAGAGGTCCATGACGTTGCGCAAGAAACTTTTATTAAAGCTTATCGCGCGCTAGCCAACTTTAGAGGCGATAGCCAGTTTTATACTTGGTTGTATCGCATTGCGGTGAATACCAGTAAAAACCATTTGGTCTCTCGTAGCCGGCGCCCGCCAGCTTCGGATGTAGATGCTGAAGAGGCTGACTTTTACGCCGGTGCCGAGGCACTGCGCGATAACGAAACTCCGGAAAGCCGCATGGCAACCGATCAGCTCGAAGCAGCTATTTACGAGGCGCTTGAACGGCTACCCGACGATTTACGCATGGCCATTACTCTTCGTGAAATGGATGGCATGAGCTATGAAGAAATAGCCGAGGCGATGTCGTGCCCAATAGGTACCGTACGCTCTCGCATTTTTAGGGCACGTGAAGCGATTGACAAGCACATTGGCCCGCTAATTCGCTAGCTGTTAACAGTGTTGTGTTTTGCTATTAATTTAGTGTGATTTTGGGCTGAACTTTACTTAATACGAGAGTCTCAAGCCTTAACAGATTGATTGTTTTTTGTTCTTTAGAGTTAAGCCTTGTGCATGCGTGTGGCAGGGTGTTTGAAAGCGCGAGGTATGCCGTTTTGGCAAATGCTTTTGCGTTTTTGTAACGGTATCTTTTGTTTAACGGTTTATAGAGTGAGTCTCGGCAACTATGACATCAACACATACAACATCACCTTCAGAGCAAACGCTCGAAAGCTTATCCGCGCTAGTCGATGGCGAGGCAAGCGAGTTTGAAGGTCGCCGCTTACTGGGCATGGTCAGTGATCCAGAGCTGAGCGAGAAGTGGCAACGTTACCATTTAACCGGTGCGCTTATGCGTAAAGAGCTTAGCTCCCCATCGCTTAGTGATCTAAGCGGGCGTATTAGCGCTGCTATTCACGCTGAGGCTGATCATGAAAACACTGGGTCAGCTGTTGCTAAGGGCGAGCCGGCCAAGCCGGTGAAAAGTCAGTGGCGAGATTGGATGGCTAAATCGGCTATTGCGGCTTCGGTTGCATTTGCGGTGGTTGCGGGTGTTCAATTTTCGCAAAACGGCTCCTTATTAGGGGGTGCCGATGACACCTCCTTGGTGGCTGCGCAAGACCCTGTGGTTTCTGCCCCAGTCGGTTTTGATTTGCCATCGCCTGTTGCTCGCAATGTGAGTTTGGGCACCTTAGCTGAGCCGCAGCGTAAGATTCAGGCGGCTGTTCCTACTAAACAACAGTTTTTGAGTAATGCAGAAGTCGATGCCGAATTGCAGCAGTTATTTTTAGAGCATGCGGAGCTAAGCGCGGAAAATGGTAAATTTGGCTTGATGCCAATGGCGCGGGCGGCAAAAATGGCGCCCGCCGAGTAAGTATTGATGATAAATGTAACAGCGCGCGCGGGCCGACATATTGCGGCTTCGCTATTATCTTTAGTGTTATGCGGCTCAGGAGGGCTAGCATACGCTGCAGAAGGCGCGCAAAGTCCCTCTCATACCAGCGCCGAGCAACAATTATTGGCTATGGCGCACGCTCTTGATGAGCAAAGTTATCAGGGTACGCTTACCTATGAATTTGGTGGACCTTTGGAAACTTTGGCTTTTGAGCGTTTAGTGCAAGAGCAAGGTACCCAAGAGCGCATCCGTCACCTTAGTGGCCGCCCTCGCGATTTTTCTCGCAGTTTGCCTAGCAATTACTGCGGCAATGCCGCCATGCGTTTGTTTGCCGAAGAGGGTAATACGCCCTTTGAGCGCTTAGGATTGCATTACGATTTCCAAAACGTTGGTGAAAACAGAGTTGCCGATCGAATCGTTGATATTGTAAAAATTACGCCTAAAGATACTCACCGTTACGGTTTTACCTTAGGTATTGATCGAGAGTCACACCTGCCTTTAATGCTAACGTTAACGGGCGAGCGCGGGCAGGTGCTCGAGCGCTTTCAGTTTGTTGAGTTGACGCTCGGTCCTATCGAAAAAACAACGCCTGTAGGGGACGCCTCACAGCGGCTCGCTTTTACGAAAGCGGCGTGCTCTGCACCAGAATCCTGGCAAGGTTGGCGTCCGCAGTGGCTTCCTGCGGGTTTTGTGGCAGCACGGGTAGATGTTAATGATGACCAAACGGTAATGAGTTTTACAGATGGCTTGGCGTCAATATCAATATTTGTTTCTCCTATTGAGCGCGTGTCCGGTGCTGTGGGGGTTGTTCAGCGTGGCGCGACAGTAGCGGCTATGACGATGGTTGCTTTGAACCAGCATTCTTTTAAAGTCTCTGTGGTTGGAGAAGTCCCGCCGGCGATTGCGCGCAAAGTGGCTTCTTCTGTTGCTTATCAGGCGGGCCCTTAAGTGAGTGAGCGTTGGATTACAGAACGTGCCCGTGTGCTTACTGCGGATGCGGACGGTTTATCGTTGTGGGTGGCCGCAGACAAAGCTAGCGCTTGTGGTAGCTGTAAAGCTAAATCGGGCTGCGGCACCTCTATGCTTGCAAAGCTAGGGGCAAACCAAGTGGCAGTTAGAGCGCTGCTATCACCAGAATTAGCGTCGCAGACCTTTCGCGAGGGGCAAGATGTCGATCTCGCGGTTGATCGCAATGCGTTTGTTAAGGTGGCTTTGGTGATGTATTTAATTCCGTTGCTTGGCTTGATTAGCGGTGTGTTATTGGCACCTATTGTTAGTGCTAACGCCGGTGATGGGGTTGTTGCCACAGCTGCGCTGGTTGGCTTGTTCTTTGGCGGCTGGGTGGCTAATCGCATATTGTACCGCTGGCGAAACGACGAGCGTCTGCAACCGCTAGTTTTGCGTTCGAGCTTATCGCTTGATGAAGCTGTTGTGCACCTTACCTAAATCCCAACTCAGGCTAATGGTATTCATGGCATGAGCCTCTTAAATGAGATAGACTGCGCGCAATTTTCACCACCATTTCGGTGGTGTTCACCGTTTTTTCGAAGCAGGTTTTAATCTCAGTGACCGACTTAAGTCATATTCGTAATTTCTCGATCATTGCCCATATTGATCACGGTAAATCAACCATTGCCGACCGTTTTATCCAGCATTGTGGCGGCTTAACTGAGCGTGAGATGAACGTTCAGGTTTTAGACTCTATGGATATAGAGCGCGAACGCGGCATTACTATTAAGGCTCAAAGCGTCACGCTGCACTACAAAGCCCGAAACGGCAATATCTACCAACTTAACTTTATTGATACTCCCGGTCACGTTGATTTCTCTTATGAAGTTTCGCGCTCTTTGGCTGCGTGTGAAGGTGCGCTGTTGGTCGTGGATGCCGCGCAAGGTGTAGAGGCGCAGTCAGTTGCAAACTGCTATACCGCAATCGAGCAAAACCTCGAAGTGATCCCCGTGTTAAACAAAATGGACCTTCCGCAGGCCAATCCAGAAGCCGTAGCAGACGAAATCGAAAGCATCATTGGAATTGATGCTACTGATGCCGTGCGCTGTTCGGCCAAGAGTGGTTTGGGGATTGAAGATGTATTAGAGGTCTTGGTCACTTCTGTGCCACCACCGCAAGGTGATGTCGATGCACCGTTGCAGGCGCTTATTATTGACTCGTGGTTTGATAGTTACTTGGGTGTTGTTTCGCTTGTGCGGGTTAAGCAGGGCACCATTAAAGTTAAAGATAAAATCGTTTCCAAGACCATCGGTAAGTCACAAGTGGTTGATAGCGTTGGTGTTTTTACGCCGAAGCGACACGAAACCGGTGTGCTGCATGCAGGCGAGGTAGGTTTTATTGTTGCAGGCATTAAAGATATTCATGGCGCGCCAGTTGGGGATACCATCACCCATGCATCATCCCCAGATGTTAGTGCGTTGCCTGGATTTCAAAAGGTTAAGCCGCAGGTTTATGCGGGCTTATTCCCAGTAAGCTCGGACGATTATGAGAATTTCCGTGATGCTCTTTCTAAGCTAACGCTAAATGATGCCTCATTATTTTATGAGCCAGAAAGCTCAGATGCCTTGGGTTTTGGTTTTCGATGTGGCTTTTTGGGTATGCTCCATATGGAGATTATCCAAGAGCGTCTAGAGCGGGAGTACGATCTCGATCTGATTACAACGGCACCGACGGTTGTGTTTGAGGTGGAGTGTAATAACGGTGATGTGATTTACGTTGACAACCCATCAAAGCTGCCTGATTTGGGTACGATTAATGAGATGCGCGAGCCTATTGTGCAGGCTAACATCCTTGTCCCACAAACCTATTTAGGTGCTGTTATAACGCTGTGTATAGAAAAGCGCGGTATGCAGAAAGATATTCAGTATTTAGGGGCTCAGGTTCAAGTGGTCTACGAGCTGCCCATGAATGAAGTAGTTTTGGATTTCTTTGATCGCTTAAAGTCTGTCAGCCGAGGATATGCTTCGTTGGATTATAGCTTTCAGCGCTTTCAGGTCGCCAGCTTGGTGAGACTGGACGTGTTAATTAATAGCGAAAAAGTAGATGCCCTCGCATTAATTGTGCACCGTGATAAAGCGCATCAAAAAGGCCGAGCGTTGGCAGACAAAATGAAAGAGCTGATTCCACGCCAAATGTTCGATGTGGCGATACAAGCCGCTATTGGTGGCCAGGTGGTCGCGCGAACAACCGTTAAGGCATTGCGCAAAAACGTTACGGCTAAGTGTTATGGCGGTGATATTACGCGTAAGAAAAAACTATTAGAAAAACAAAAAGCCGGTAAAAAGCGTATGAAGCAAGTAGGGCGTGTGGAAATCCCTCAGGATGCGTTCTTGGCTGTGCTTAAAGTCGATAGCTAAAAGGGTCGTATTATGGATATAGATTTACCCCTCATTTTAATGGTCGCCGTTACTGTAACGGGTGTGATCTGGTTGTTGGATATCTTTGTCTTTGCGCGTAAACGTGAAAAGGAAGCTCGGGAGCCTGCGCTTGTAGAGTACTCAAAGTCTTTTTTTCCTGTTTTATTTTTGGTTTTCTTTTTGCGCTCCTTCTTGGTAGAACCGTTTCAAATTCCCTCTGGCTCGATGATCCCTACATTGCAAGTCGGCGATTATATTGCGGTGAATAAGTTTTCCTATGGTGTACGTATGCCTGTTTTTAGGACAAAGCTTTTTAATGTAACAGAGCCTAAGCGCGGTGATGTTGTGGTCTTTTTCCCGCCGAATGAGGATCGCTATTTCATTAAGCGCTTAGTGGGATTACCCGGCGATAAAATTCGCTATGTGAATCACGAACTCTTCATCAATGGTGAAAAGCAGCAGTACGACGAGCTAACGGCTGAAGAGTTCGCCGATATACCAGGCTCTAAAGAGGAAAAATTGTGCAGTTATCGTGGTGATGTTCTCAAAGTGGTTAAGGAAACGCTTGGTGAAAAAGTGCACAATGTGCAAAAATGCACTCAACCATCAAGCTTGAGCATTAACGGTAGTTGGGTTGTTCCTGAAGGTCATTATTTTATGATGGGGGATAACCGAGATAATAGTCGAGATAGCCGTGTTTGGGGGGCTGTACCGGAGAAAAACTTAGTCGGTAAAGCCTTTGCTGTTTGGATGCATTGGCCTGAACTTGCCAGTTTGCCTAGCTTCAGCCGTAGTGGTGCAATTCAGTAATTGTGCTTTTAAATGAATGCACTGCGGCACACAATAATAATGATTGTATTTTGAATGAGTAGGTCAGTGATGAATAACAAATCAAATCGATTACACCAATCACCCTTTAAACAGTCGGGCTACTCTGCTGCAGGTATTATTTTTGCGCTGTTACTGGCTACACTGTTATTTAAAGTCGCCTATGTTGTGGCGCCAGCTTATTACGATAATTACCTTGTGGTTGAAGGCCTAGAGGCGCTGGCAGAACGTCACCCTGATGATCTTAAAGATATTCGCAAAAGTGAAGTTAGTTCAGAGTTGAGCAAATATTACAGCCTTAACGGCGTGCGCAATGGTGTAATTACAAGTGCTTTAGAGGTCGAGCGTTTAAAAGAACGTACGATTATCAAAGTTGATTACGAAATTCGTACCAATTTTCTAGCTAATGCAGATATCGTTTTATCTTTTAAAAACCATTTAGATTCTTCAAAACCGGATGAATGTTGTACCCCGAGTGAAAAAAATTAATTTAGAACGACTGCAAAAAAGACTGGGCTATCAGTTTGTTGATGCCCAGTTACTACATACCGCCCTGACACACCGTAGTTTCTCTGCAAATCATAATGAGCGCCTAGAGTTCCTGGGCGACTCCATCTTAAATTTCACCATTGCTGAAGCTTTATTTGAGCGTTTTCCGCAGGCGCGGGAAGGGCAGCTGAGCCGTTTGCGTGCCCTGATGGTCAAAGGGGAAACCCTTGCTGAGATCGCGTTGGAATTTGATATCGGTAATAGCCTTAACCTTGGCGAAGGGGAATTGAAAAGCGGCGGGTTTCGGCGCGCGTCCATTCTTGCAGATGCCGTTGAGGCGATTATTGGTGCTGTTTATTTTGATGCCTCAATGGATGTGGTCAAGGGGTTGATTCTTACTTGGTTCGAGAAACGTTTAGCGTCGTTAAGCTTAGAGCTTAATTCAACCAAAGATGCTAAATCTATTTTGCAAGAGTGGCTACAAGGTAGAAAAAAAAACCTGCCGGCTTACGAGGTGATCAAAGTGGAAGGTGAACTTCACGACCAAGCATATACCGTAAGTTGTTCTGTTTCTGTGAGTAAAGAAGTGACGCACGGCACGGCGAGTAATCGCAAAGCAGCAGAAAAAATGGCAGCGCAAGCAATGTTAGAGGTACTTAAAATTGGATAGTGTCAGTTCGTTACCCGATACGCAATGTGGTTTTATTGCCATTGTCGGAAGGCCGAATGTTGGTAAGTCAACGCTGCTTAATCACTTGGTGAAGCAAAAAATTAGTATCACATCACGCAAGCCTCAAACAACTCGAACCAATGTCTTGGGTATTCGCACGGAAGATGATGTGCAGATGATTTTTGTTGATACGCCGGGTCAGCATCATAGCCAAGATAAAGCCATCAACCGCTACATGAACCGCGTTGCCTCTTCGGCGGCAATGGATGTGGATCTGGTGATCTTTGTTGTTGAGCGCGACATTTGGACTGACGAAGATACTATTGTTCTTGAGCGCCTAGCCGCCTCCAGCTGCCCCGTAATTGTTGCGGTGAATAAAGTTGATAAGGTCGATGATAAATCTGCATTAATGCCAACGTTTGCAGCCATTGCTGAAAAAATTGACGCGGCTGAAATTATTCCGGTTTCTGCTCTGAAAGAGCAGAACCTTGATGTGTTAGAGCAAGAAATTGTCAAACGCTTGCCTGCTTGTGAGCATATATTTCCTGAAGACCAAGTTACCGATAAAAGTATGCGGTTTATGGCAGCGGAAATTGTGCGGGAAAAGATTATTCGCCAGCTTGGTGCCGAGTTACCTTATCAGGTGGCGGTAGAGATCGAAGATTATGCGGATGAGGGCGATATCGTTCATATTAGTGCCGCCATTCTTACTGAGCGAGAGGGGCAAAAGCGTATAATTATTGGTGATAAAGGCGATAGAATTAAGAAAATTGGCATAGATGCACGTAAAGACTTAGAAGCAATGCTTGATGTTAAGGTGATGCTAAAGTTGTGGGTGAAAGTTATGTCGGGTTGGTCTGACAGTGCACGCGCTTTGCGCAGCCTAGGGCTGGATCAGTAATAGTGCGCATTGAGCTGCAGCCTGCTTTTTTACTGCACTCGCGAAAAATCAGTGATAGTCGTTTACTGGTTGATTTCTTAACGCGCGACTTTGGTGTGGTGGGTGCCATTGCGCGAGCCCCCAGTAAAAAAAAGTCTGCTTTTTCGGTATTTTGCCCAGCGCTGGTTTCTTGGGTGGGGGGCAAGCCGCTAAAAACTTTAACGGATTACGAGCTGGCACAGCATGGCCCCCCGGCAATGTTTGGCCATGCGTTATATTGCGGTTTTTATATTAATGAATTACTACAGCGTTTGATGCCGAAAGGTGAGTCCTGCCCTGCTGTGTACGATACCTACAAAAAAACACTCGGTCACCTAAACGCAATTTCACGGGCTGAGCCTAGCGGTAATGTGCTTATTCAAGTGGAGCCTTTATTGCGCGAACTTGAGTTGCTCGTCCTTGAGGAATTGGGGTATTTAGTAGATTTTAGTGCGGATGCTAATACTGGCGAGCCGCTTGAAAAAAATAAAAGTTATTATTTAGATATTCACTCGGGTTTTAGTGAGGCGGGTAATCCCGCGTGGCCTGTTTTTGATGGAGCGGTTATTGCTGCAATGGCCGAGCGAAATTTTACGGATAACCGACACCGTAGCGCGATGAAGCGAATGATGCGCATATTGCTATTGCCATTACTGGGTAGTAAACCGCTGAAAAGCCGAGAGTTATTTGCTGGACACTTAAACCACGCTTGATTTGTAGAGACGACTTAATGATTACTCAAAATGAATTTGTTCAACTGCCTACCCCTACTGGTCTTATGCAGGCTCAGGTTTTTCGCCCTGCTATTGAGGGGAAATTTCCATGTATTATTTTTTATTCTGAAATTTTCCAAATTACTGCACCGATTGCGCGCTCTGCCAATATTCTTGCTGGCTTGGGTTTTGTTGTTGTTGTACCTGAAGTTTTTCACGAGCTAAACCCTATGGGTACAGTGCTTGGGTACGATGATGCGGGTAAAGACAAAGGCAATAACGATAAATGGGCAAAGCCGCTAGAAGGGCATGATAGCGACACCCAGGCAATTGTTAACTTTGCGGCAGCTCAAGATTACTGCACTGGAAATGTTGGTGCGATGGGGGTTTGTATTGGTGGTCACCTTGCGTTCCGCGCTGCATTAAATCCAAGCATCAAGGCCGCTTTTTGTTTGTACCCTACCGATATTCACAGCGATACCTTGCCAAGTGCCCAAGGCAATAATTCCTTTGAGCGCACGCAAGATATTGCTGGTGAAGTCTATGTGGTATTTGGTAAGCAAGATCCGCACGTACCTTTAGAGGGGCGGCAAAAGTTGTATCAGCACTTTCAAACGGTTGGTTTGAATTACATTTGGCAAGAAGTTAATGCTCAGCATGCATTTATGCGCGATGAAGGTGAACGCTATGACCCTGCGTTAGCTTTAGAAATGTACCTAAAAGCGCAGCAATTTTTTCAGCGCACCCTTGCTTAGCTAGGGGGGGGGAGAGCTGGGCTCAATAAGCGAGCTTGCATAAAAAAACCACCTTTCGGTGGTTTTTTGCGTTATGTACTGGTGCTAAAAAGCTAAGCGACAATCCCGCTGATAGGGCCTGCACCGTTACCGTATTGCGGATAATCCGCTGCATCTAATGGAATGCCCAGCGCATCGGCAATGGTATCAAAGAGTGGATTCCAGAAGGCTCCACCCATGTTGATTGCTTGCCCGCCTTTAACCAAGCCACCAGCTAATACAACGGGCATGCGCGCGTTATCGTGGGCCGAGCCGTTGCCCATATCGCTGGTTAGGTAAATTAAAGTATTGTCGAGTAACGTGCGGCCATCGGTATCCGGTGCGGATGCCAATAAATTCATCAGATACACCATTTGCTCAGAAAACCAAGCGCGACCTTGCGGGTTCTTTAAGTGGTTGTTGTAGCCATGTTGTGCGTCATGCCAGGTGAAGCCTGTTGGCAATACTACATCGGCCTGAGAGTGGCCAAAGCTGAAAGTAGCTACGCGAGTTAAATCACACTTAAAAGCAAGCGCTATGAGATCCATGCTTAGGCGCGTTCGTAATTCTGTGGCTGCACCGGTTAAGGCATCGTTATCCAGTAGTTCGGTATCGGTAATAGCGCCATCCCAAAATGGTCGAGTGCAGGCTGCACCCCCGCTGGCTGAAGCTGCGCGTTGAATTCGCTCGCTCATCGCTTGAATGGAGTCCGCGTGTAGATCTAGGCGATCTCGCTGCGTGGCATTCATATCTTTTTTAAATTCATTCAGCATTTTTAGGTTTGCACCAAAAATGCCTTGTCGGCGTATGGTCGTCCAGTCGCGCTCGCCTTCGCCTAGGGCTTCCGGGAACATGCGGTCGTAAACTTTGACGGGGTTTAAATCAAAGGGGATACCATTACCGTTAATGCGTGACAAGCTGCCTTGTGGGTAGGCTGCTAAGTGTAATGATTTAAATGGTGTCTCTGCGCCAATGGTATTGGCCGCGTAAATATCGAGCGAGGTTTTTTTATCGTTCGCAATGCAGTAGTGGTGTGGCCCGTGGCCACCTTGGCCGTCGAGTCCGTCAATAAAAACACAGTGCTCACGTATGCCATTAATGCCCAGCGGTGCACTACCTTGTGGCAAGGTGAAATCGCTGCCTTCGCCTTTGGCATGCCAGTTATTGGGGTGGGCGCCATTGGTGATGTGGATAGTGATAAAGCGTTTTGGGGCTGGCCCTTCCTGAGCAAGTGCGCCGCGACTCCAGAGCATATTCGCCCCAAGTAACCCGCTGTTTAATGCCGCAGACGACAAGCCCATTTTAGCCGCGCTTTTAAAGAAAGAGCGACGGCTACCGATTGCAAATTGATGTTTTTTCATGAGTCTAGGCCTTCGCTTATCGGTTAAGTTCTTTGCGGTAGCGCACAAGCTTTAGTGCACCTAATTGCTTAAGAATTTCTTTAGGGTTGTTGTCCGCTGCAATCATGGCGGCGGTAATGTCGTCAATTGAGCAGCTGTAATCAGCATGTTCTTGCTCGGTGAGGGCGCCTAAATCTTCGTTGTCTTCATCGATAACTTCGTGCCCTGTGCCCATGGCAAAACGGAATAAGTTTTGTGCAAAGCAGTGCTTCGCGCTATCCAAATTGGCTAGTGAATGCGAAAGCTCTTTGGCGCCGTAAAAAGATAAGCTTGCGCCATCGCCAGCATAGCTTAAGCCAATCAGTTCGCCGCTGGCATCAACCATCAGACCGTTGCGGTCGATATCCTGATGACGGCCAATGGTGTCGAAATCTTCCATGCCAAAGCCCAGTGGGTTGATGATTTCTTTGTGGCAGGCTTGGCAGGAACCCTCTTTGGTGAGTTCGTGGTAGCGCTCGCGGTTAGTGATATGACCACCTTCCCACAAACTGGCTAGTTCAGCGGCTGCCGCCTCGCGATCTACAACAACACCAGGTGGTGGTGGTGGGATATCTTGGCACAATAGACGCTCGCGAACGGCTCCTGCGCGACGAATAGGTGAGGTCTCGTCGTTGTTGCCATAGGTCGTCATGAAAGCGCCGGTAGTAAGAATGCCACCGCGGTTTGCGCCGCCGTCAATCTTGGTAAATGCATTGCTGTTAGCACCGGTTAAACCGTAATAACTGGCTAGTGTTGCGTTGGCGAAGGTGTAATCAGCTGCAAAGAACTGATCAATCGCTTGGTTATCATCAAGTACAACATGAGTGAAAAGCTCGCGAACCTCCTGAACCATTGCTTGGCGAATTTCCTCGGTGAGCTCTGGGTATTTAGCGGGGTCTTTGGCTTCTCTTAGTGCGCCGTCGGTGCCTAACCATTGAGCAGCAAAATTGCCGAGATGTGCTTTGGCCCGTGGCGACTCAAGAAGGCGACCGACTTGTGCGGCAATTTGCGCTTCGGTATCGAGTTCGCTATTTTCTGCGGCTGCCATTAGCGCTGCGTCAGGTGTGCTGCCGGTATAGGTGTATGCAAGGTAGGTAGCGATTTCGTATGGGGTTAGTGCGTAGGCATCCAAATCTGGTGCGTTTTCTTGCAGCTTAGCTTCGCCGTAAGTCACGGTGTGAACTTCAAGGTAGGATTCATCATAATTTTGGCTGCGGATATCCAGTGCAATGCGCGTACCGTGGTGGCCGCTAATACCTGGGAAGTAAACCTTAATTGTGCGGTATTCGGCCCAATCAACAAGCACTTCATGAGAAAAACTATTTACTGCAACGGTCATTTTGGGCACGGTGCCGCCAATGGTGGTGCCTTTAACTTTGATTTCCATAAGCGTGCCGGCACCCGTGTAGGAAAGGTGCTTTTCAAGCTTGGCTTCTTGCCTATCGCGTGAGCGCACTTTCCAAGCGCCGTCTAAGTCGCCGGCTTCACCGAAGTTGTGCTGTAGGTCTGTTGCTTTAAGTTCGGTAGTGGTGCCAGTAAAGACATATTGACTGCCATCGTATTCGCCTTGTGATACGGCTATACCTTGCTCTGAGCGGTACAAAAACGCGGGAGATGAAAGCACGGCGGTGAGTGCCATTTCGATACCGTTGTTAATGTCGCCATCAATAAAGCCTTCACCAAACAGGCTAGATATTGCGGTGATTTCTTCGCGGTTTAGCGGGCGGCGGAAGGCTGTTTTAGCAAAACCTTGAGTAAAGGCCGCAGCGCATTGCTCGGATGTAGTGTTATCGCAATTAACGATGCCGTTAAATCCGCGGGCTTTTGACCAGGCTGCAATTTGCTCGGCAGCGATAAGGTAGCTATCAACGTGGACCTCGGTGACGCTTGCGCCCACGTTATTGCTAAAGCCGTGAATGTAGGTGTCATCTGGCAGGCTATTGCTGATCTCAAAATCAATGCCGACAAGATCCTCTATGGTGTTTTGGTATTCATCGCGGGTCAGTAGCTTGAGCTGGCGGGCGCCATAGGTGACGCGATCGTCACAGATGTTACCTTTATAGGTAAGTGTTGGTGTTGAGCTAGAGCTTTGCGTTGCCCAAGTATCAATATAGGCGGCAATGTCGGCGGCGCATTGCTCGTCGCAGCTGCCCGGGGCAAGTGGGTCTGGCATGTAGCGGTAAATGTATTCAGCCAGCGGCATATCGCCAAGGTCGTCTTTGCTGTAGTTGTAGCTGGATTTACCGGCCGTAATGATGGCGACTGGGCCATTGCCATCGTCGCTGTGGCAGCCGGTACAGTTTAGTTTTTCGTTTTTATAATTGTCGGTGTAATAAATACGACCACGACTTGCATCACCAACGGGGAAGCTCAGGGTTTGTTCTGATGAGCTAGCTGCACTGCTGGAGCTAGCGGGAAGGCTGCTGGAGCTATTATTGATCACAGAGCTAGAGCTGGCAGGAGCGCTGCTGACTTCACTAGAGCTAGAGATAGGTGTGGAGCTAGAACTGCCTTCTTCGGTGGTGGCAACACATGCACTAAGCAATGTAGCACTAAAAGCAAGTAGGAGTGGGCGATGCATTATGAACCCTCAAATAGGTGTAATCGATATCATTGCCCATTTTAAACCCAAAACTTATTGTTTTTTAGTACTGCAAAGTATTAATGATACGTTTGTTTGATGTTTTATGGATAATTGCGATTGGTCTCACAAAGTGGCGCATGCGTCCTTTTGACTGTGCGTATTCGGAGTGATTTGGGCGTGGAGGGCGTTGTTTGTCTAGTAGGATTATTCTGCCTGCGCATGGTTTGTGGTTATTGCGTATAATCGCGCCCCTGTTATTTATTCATTTCCAATGTATCGCGATGTTGGCAGGTTAGTGTCGACCAAGGTTTAAAATTATGTCCGGTAATACGATAGGTAAACTTTTTACAGTCACCACGTTTGGTGAAAGCCACGGCCTTGCATTGGGCGCAATTGTGGATGGCTGCCCTCCTGGGATAGAGCTGACAGAAACTGACTTGCAAATCGACCTAGACCGCCGTAAACCGGGCACTTCTCGCCATACCACTCAACGCCGCGAGCCTGATGAAGTAGAAATTTTGTCAGGTGTTTTTGAGGGCAAAACGACCGGCACCTCGATAGGCATGGTCATTCGCAATACGGATCAGCGCTCTAAAGATTACGGCAAAATTAGAGACCAATTTCGCCCGGCACACGCCGATTACACCTACCACCATAAATACGGGATTCGCGATTACCGTGGTGGTGGACGTTCTTCTGCCCGTGAAACGGCCATGCGTGTTGCCGCTGGCGCGCTCGCCAAAAAAGTACTTAAGGCGCAGTTTGGTGTTGAAGTTGCGGGTTACTTGAGTCAGTTGGGCCCCATTGCTGTTGAAAAAGTGGATTGGAGTGAGATTAACAACAACCCCTTCTTTTGCCCTGATGTGGACAAAGTGCCAGAGATGGAAGCCTACATGGATGCTTTGCGCAAAGAGGGTGACTCCATTGGTGCCAAAATAACGGTTGTGGCTAAAGGCGTGCCTGCCGGCTGGGGTGAGCCCGTCTTCGACCGTTTGGATGCTGACATTGCCCATGCATTAATGGGTATTAATGCAGTAAAAGGGGTTGAGGTAGGAGATGGCTTTGCCTCTGTCGCCCAGAAGGGGACAGAGCATCGTGATGAAATGACGCCCGAAGGTTTTTTAAGTAATCACGCGGGCGGTGTGCTGGGGGGGATATCCTCTGGGCAGGATATTGTTGCCCATATGGCATTAAAGCCCACATCCAGTTTGCGCCTACCTGGCCGCAGTGTTGATGTTGATGGCCAAGCGGCAGAAATTATTACTACCGGTCGTCACGACCCTTGTGTTGGCATTCGCGCAACACCGATTGCTGAAGCAATGCTGGCGATTATTTTACTGGATCACGCCTTGCGTCAGCGGGGACAAAACGGTGCCAATCCAGCTATTGCCCCTGTGGTGCCTGGCGCTATCGATTGATTTCCGGTACGCCTTATTGGCGTTTAAGTGCTGTCTATTTTGGCTACTTTGCCGTTATTGGCGGGATATCGCCTTATTGGAGTGCGTACCTCGATAATATCGGCTTTGCGCCTCATGTTATTGGTTTGCTTGCTGCTATTCCGATGATTACCCGTTTAATCGCGCCTTACGTTTGGGGGGTGATTGCCGATGCCACGGGCAGGCGCTTGTGGATCATTCGGGTGGGGGTGTTTGGTGCCTTAATCAGTTTTACGGCATTACTTTTTTCGCAGAATTTCTGGGTTTTGCTAATCGCTTCGTTCGTCTTTAGTTTTTTCTGGAATGCGGTATTGCCGCAGTTTGAAGGTTTAACCTTAAGTCATCTTGGAGAGCGTGCCCCGCTATACAGCCGTATTCGCTTGTGGGGTTCCATCGGTTTTATTGTAATGGTTCTGGCGCTAGGTATTTTATTTGATCAAGTGTCGATTAACTATTTACCTTTTTGTTTAATACTGGGGCTAATACTTGTCTCGTTCGTAAGCTGTACTCTACCCGACGCACCAAAAGTTGATCGGGGTTCTCAAAAAAGCTTGAGTATGCGGGCTGTGTTGCGCAAACCTACAGTTGCTGGTTTTTTTATTGCTGTGTTTTTGCTGCAAGCTAGTCATGGTGTGTATTACGGGTTTTATACGCTACATCTACAGGATTATGGCTATAGCCGCACTGTAATTAGCCTGTTGTGGAGTGTGGGTGTTATTGCCGAGATCGTACTCTTTGTGTTTGCTTCTCGGTTATTGGTTGCGGTGAGTTTAAAGCTCTGCTTATTAATGTGCTTTGCCGTGGCTGCAGTGCGCTGGCTTGTTATAGGTTTGTTTGCAGACCAAATCATACTGCTATTAATTGTGCAGTTGGGGCATGCCTTTACCTTTGGTTTGGTCCACGCTGTAGCGATGACGTTAGTGCGAAATTACTTCGGGGACGCTTTGCAGGGGCGTGGGCAAGCGCTATACAGTGCAGTCGGTTTTGGCGGCGGAGCAGCGGTGGGTACCTATGCGGCAGGTTGGCTTTGGCATTTGGGGGGAGGGATTACATTTATTGCCGCATCCTTTATGGCGATACTGGCTTTTGCGGTGGCGCTTTTCATGATGCCAGCTAATGCTTGCGAGTCAGAGACTTTAGCATAATTGCGTGACTTTCGGCGAGTTGTGAATATTTCACGCTTGTGCAGAAAATGTCCAATAATTGGCGTATACTTCGTCTTCTATCTAAAATACCCGTGCAGTGTAATTTTTTTGGCGTCATGCGCGGTCTTCTGATTAATTCATTTTACAAATAGTAGGAATCCATATGCGCACCAGCCGATATCTTTTGGCCCGTGTCGTTAGCCTGTTTATAGTCTTGGCTACAATAAAAGGTGGCAGTGCTTTGCTAATAGCACAGGAGCTATGCCCATTGGTTAATTGTGATTGCCAGGCTATTTCTTTGCCGGCTTGGCAAGAACGGTGCCTGAGTGCTGAACAAACAGCTAAGGCCGCTTGTGTCGCCAATAATGGCCAGCCAAAACAGTATTGCGGTTTGCAAGGCCCAAAGGCAAAGCCTGTTGCGTTGTCGACTACACATCAACAGGTGCAGGCGACAACACTCAAAACCTTGAAGCTGCATAAGCGGCAAGTCGTGATGCTGATGTGGTCAATTAAAGATGACCTTGATAACGTGCGTTATCGCGAGGAACGTCAGTTTTTTGGTGATGCATTGCAAGTACACAAGTTGCTCGATCAAAATATAAAGCGCTTGTATACCACCCAGCGCAATGCAGCTGAAGGTGAGCGGCTACGAAAAGGTGATGATGAAGCAGCAGACTTATGGCGCGATTACCGTGAAGAAATCGTTGATGTTGTTGCTCAGTTTGAAGCTTATGGCGAGGTACTGTGGGGCAAGTTTGAAGCGGCAACAGTGGCTAAGGAGAAAAAAGCGTACCGCTTGCTATCGATGCGCATTCTGCGTAGCGCAAGCCAGTTAAGTGAACATCTTGCTTTTGCGTATGTTGGCGAGGGTGATGTAAAGGCCTCTGCGCTAGCGTGGCAGCAATCAGCGCGAATGGCGCAAAACCTGCTATCTAAAGAGCAGCAGTCGGTAGGCAATAGCAAGCATATTGCTTATTACCGCTACCAGACTGCTGGCCGCTGGAATCGAGCTAGCTACTATTGGATGGAAGCAAAAGACGAGCCTCGCATTGGCGAGGCTGTAAAGCAGGCGGAGCTGGCAGTCAGCGTAAATTAATTGCTAGAAGTGGATTTTAAGGCTGCCGTAAAAACCACTTAGCGAAGCATCAGAATACAGGCCTTCTAGGTCGTCTGCTTCTAGTCTCGATTTCCTGTAGCCTAGAGCGGCGCCGATTTCCATTACGTTCATATCGAACATGTATCCGCCTTCAAGCTCATAGTCATAGACTTTGTTGCTGTCATAGGCAATGGCTTTGCCCCGACCGCCAACAAAAAATCCGGATAATGGCAGGTCAAAGCGTATTTCGCTGTAGAGCAATGGAAGTATTACGTCGATATCGGTCGTTTGGGAGAGTGGGAGTATGATGCAGTACCCGCTTTGCCCTTGGATTAAGCCTTCCACTTCGCAATTGCCTCCCACAAGTTGTCGAGGCGAGGGGGTAGCATAAGTTGATTCGATGAATTCACCTGTCATTTGACGAACGCTAAGGCCTATGTCCCAGTTCACCCAGTTATCTAAGATCTCGTAATAGAGGCTTAGGTCAAAGGCGTCAATATTTAATTCGGTATGAATATTCTGTGATATATCCCAGTCTAAAGTCAGGTTTTCGTCAACAATTTGGGCGTAGCTTCTGGTCAAAACCTCCTCTAGACTTGTTCCGCTATCAGCAATTTTCGTTACATCGAGCCGAATATTCGGTAGAAGTGGAATTGGGTGTTCAAAAGCAATATGCCCGAACAATTGATTGTTTTTGCTGAATCCACGCTCTTTAAATGAAGGGATTCCCCAGCCAAATCCTTCCCTTTCGACAAGCTTGGCTTTGCCTGCAATCTCACCGCTAAAAGTGCTCTGCCAGCCCGATATAGAACCGTGCACGCCAATAAAATCTGCAAAAGCACTCGGCGCGCAGAACGCTATCATGGATGCTAGTAATAGTTTTTTCATTATTATCCCCTTGTTTTCTATAGCAGCTGTTATATCAGAAATGCTTCTTGTCGTCTGTGGGAAGATTTCAAAGCTTTGATGCTTTTGGCGTTGTATCGTTCAATCGTGCAATAAATGCTTGACCGGCATTGCTGAGTGTTCGCCCCGTGTGCCTTACCAATCCTAAATCTCGTTTAAGCGTTGAGCTTTGAACATTGAGTACTTTTAGCTGTTCATCGAGCATGCTTGCCGGTAAAACGCTCCAGCCAAGCCCAACCGAGCAGAGCATTTTTATGGTTTCCAAGAAGTTAGTGGCCATGCTGATGTTGAGGTTTAGCCCTTGCTCGTTAAAAAAACGGTGTATCAATTGGCCAGTATAGGTATTTAAGTCGGGCAGTATGGCTGGAGTTTGGCTTAGTTCGGCCAGCGTGCAGTCAGCGGCAATGGCGCTTTGTCGGCTGGTAATAAAAACCAGCGGGTCGTGCCAAATAGCGGTGGCGGCTAGTGGCGCATCGATTTGCGGTGGTAGCGTCACGAGCGCCAATTCGCATTTGCCTTGCAGTACGCGCTCACAGGCGACTTCCGAGTCTAAAAACTCAAAGCGCAAATTTACTTTTGGGTAGCGTTCGGCGAAGTCGCGCAGTACAGGGGGCAGTTTGTGTAAGCCAATATGGTGGCTTGTGGCTACATGTAAATCGCCGCGTACCTCTCCACTTAAGTCTTTCACGGCGGTAGCGGCGTCTTGTATGTCGGCCAGAATTCTTTGTGCTTTTGGCAGGAGTATTTGGCCGCCTTCGGTGAGTTGCACTTGTTTTCCTATGCGGTCGAATAGGCGTGTATCAAGCAAACTTTCTAGCGCATTGATGCGTTTGCTAACGGCGGGCTGGGTGATAAACAGTTTTTCGGCGGCAAGTGAAAAAGAGCCGCATTCACTGATAATGACAAAAGCCCTTAAGGTATCTATATCCACCATTCCTCCGGGGAATGTTAATTATAAAAATAATGAATTGGAGTTATTGTACGGCGGTAGGCTAAAATTTCAACACGCTCAGTTGAGTGATATTTTTTAGCCGCTAATTATTGGGAATAAAACAATGGCCGGTAAAACGTTATATGACAAATTATGGAACTTGCATGTCGTGTCGCAGCGAGATGATGGTTCGGCATTGATTTACATCGATCGTCATATTGTGCACGAAGTGACTTCGCCGCAGGCTTTTGAAGGGCTGCGTTTGGCGAAACGCAAACCTTGGCGGGTCGATAGCGTAGTGGCAACGCCTGACCACAATGTGCCAACCACCACGGTTGAGCGCGCCGGTGGCATTGCTGGTATTGCTGACCCTACCTCTAAGATCCAAGTGCAAACCTTGGATGATAACTGCGATGAATTGGGTATTTTAGAATTTAAAATCAACGATCAGCGCCAAGGTATTGTGCACGTTGTTGGCCCCGAAAGCGGCGCTTGCTTGCCGGGCATGACAATTGTGTGTGGCGACTCACACACCTCAACTAACGGCGCGTTAGGGGCTTTATCCATAGGGATAGGCACTAGCGAGGTTGAGCACGTATTGGCGACACAGTGCTTGGTCGCGAAGAAAATGAAAAATATGCTGGTTCGTGTCGATGGCGAATTAAGTGCAGGTATTACCCCAAAAGATGTGGTTTTGGCGATTATTGGCAAAATAGGCACTGCCGGCGGCACTGGTTATGCTATTGAATTTGGTGGTGATGTTTTTAAAGCCATGAGTATGGAAGGCCGTTTAACCGTATGCAATATGGCTATTGAGGCGGGTGCTCGTGCAGGTATGGTTGCTGTGGATCAAATCACTTTAGATTACGTAAAAGGTAAAACTTTTGCGCCCAAAGGTGATGCATGGGATATGGCGGTTGCTGAGTGGAGCGACTTGCATAGCGATAGCGATGCGCAATTTGATGAGGTCGTCGTTTTGAATGGCGCTGAAATCGAGCCACAAGTTAGCTGGGGAACATCGCCCGAAATGGTGTTGCCTGTTAGCGGGAAAGTGCCAAACCCTGTCAATGAATCTGATAGTGTCAAAAAGGCGGGTATTGAGCGCGCGCTTGAATATATGGGGTTACAGGCTGATCAAGCGATTAATGACATTAAAGTAGATCGCGTATTCATTGGTTCTTGTACTAACTCGCGTATTGAAGACATGCGTGCCGCTGCAGCCGTTGTTGATGGCCGCCAAAAAGCGGCGTCGGTTAAAGAAGCTATTGTTGTTCCTGGATCTGGTTTAGTGAAGCAACAAGCTGAGGCTGAAGGGCTTGATAAAATATTCGTTGCCGCCGGTTTCGAGTGGCGCGAGCCCGGTTGCAGCATGTGCTTGGCGATGAATGCTGATCGCTTAGAAGACGGTGAGCACTGCGCATCGACGTCCAACCGCAATTTCGAAGGGCGCCAAGGCTACGGTGGTCGCACGCATTTGGTTAGCCCTGCCATGGCTGCCGCTGCTGGTGTTGTTGGCCATTTTGTTGATGTTCGTACAATGGAGAAAGTGTAATGAGAGCTTTTACACAGCATACTGGTTTGGTGGGGCCAATGGATCGCGCCAACGTGGATACCGATTTAATTATTCCTAAGCAGTTTTTAAAATCGATTAAACGCAGTGGTTTTGGCCCAAATGCGTTTGACGAATTGCGTTACTTGGATGAAGGCTCGCCAGAAAAACCCAATGAAGGGCGTCCGTTAAATACCGACTTTCCACTGAATGCCGCACGTTACCAAGGTGCCAGTGTTTTATTGACGCGTAAAAACTTTGGTTGTGGCTCTAGCCGCGAACATGCGCCTTGGGCGTTAGATGAGTATGGTTTTCGGGCGGTTATTGCTCCAAGCTTTGCTGATATTTTCTTTAATAACTGTTTTAAAAACGGCATGTTGCCCATTGTATTGGCTGAAGAGGTTGTCGAGCAGTTGTTTCAAGAAATGTATGCCCAAGAAGGCTACAGTCTAACCATTGATTTAGAGCGGCAGGTGGTTATTAAGCCTAACGGCGACGAGTTGGCATTTGAAGTGGACGAATTCCGCAAGCACTGCTTATTAAATGGTTTTGATGATATTGGTTTGACCTTGCAAGATGCCGATAAAATTACCGCCTATGAGCAAGCGCGCAAAAAAACTGCTCCTTGGTTATTTAATTTTGGCTCGTAAATATTAAATAGCTGAATAAAACATTCAGGCGCGCACCTCAGCTTTATTAACTCTCGCAAGTGGCTCTTTAGTAGGGTGCTTGTGAAGAGTGGGTAAGCTTATGGCTTGTGCCGCTAAGATAAAAATTATTAGGAAAAAATAATGCCCAATATTGTAGTTTTACCCGGTGATGGTATCGGGCCAGAGATTGTTGATGAAGCAATTAAAGTATTGAAAGCCGCCGATGCTAAGTTCGGTTTAGATTTAAATTACGAGCAGGATCTGCTTGGTGGTGCGGCAATCGATGCTCACGGTGTCCCGCTAGCTGATAGCACTTTAGATAAATGCCGCAAAGCCGATGCTATTTTAATGGGTTCGGTTGGCGGCCCCAAATGGGATGCGATTGAAGCGGCTAAGCGTCCTGAAAAAGGTTTGTTGAAGCTGCGTTACGAGCTTGGTTTATATGCCAACTTGCGCCCAGCGATTTTGTATCCACAGTTGGCCGATGCTTCGTCACTCAAACCTGAAATTGTAGCGGGGCTCGATATTTTAATTGTTCGTGAATTAACGGGCGGTATTTATTTTGGCGAGCCACGCGGTATTCGCGTTTTAGAAAATGGCGAAAAACAGGGTTTTAATACTTACGTTTATGCCGAACACGAAATAGAGCGCATTGCCCGTACTGCATTTGAAATGGCGCAAAAGCGCGGTAAAAAAGTGTGCTCTGTGGATAAAGCAAACGTATTGGAAGCGACCGTTTTGTGGCGTGAGGTGATGGAGCGCATAGCACCAGAATATCCTGATGTAGAGCTAAGCCATATGTACGTTGATAATGCCGCGATGCAGTTAGTGCGCGCACCAAAGCAATTTGATGTGGTGGTTACTGGCAATATGTTTGGCGATATTTTATCGGATACAGCGGCAATGCTGACGGGCTCAATCGGCATGTTGCCTTCTGCCTCTTTAAACCAAAGCGGCGCAGGCTTGTACGAGCCGGTACACGGCAGTGCTCCAGATATTGCTGGTCAAGGTATTGCTAATCCGTTGGCGACGATTCTTTCGGCCTCCATGATGCTGCGCTACTCGTTAAATCAAAGTGCCGCTGCCGATGCTATTGAGGCTGCGGTGGGTAAAGTGTTGGATAAAGGCTTGCGTACAGCGGATATCTACACCGAGGGTTTTGAAAAAGTCAGTTGTCAAGCAATGGGCGACGCAGTAGTTGCAGCACTGTAAGTGAGCGTTGGCGCCGTAAATTTATGCGCCTCGTTTTAAATTATTATCAGAAGTAGACGTATGATCGTATCCGTTTTGTGATTAGACGTTACTCGATACAGGTTTTGGAGATATAAAATGAAAGTAGGTTTTGTTGGATGGCGTGGCATGGTGGGTTCGGTATTAATGGGCCGCATGCGCGAAGAGAATGATTTTGCGAATATCGATCCAGTATTTTTTACCACCTCAAACGTCGGCGGTGAAGCGCCAAAAGTAGGCAAAGATGTACCTACTTTGCAAGATGCTAGCGACCTTGATGTTTTAAAAGAAATGGATGCGATTGTTTCGTGTCAGGGCGGTGATTATACCAATCAAGTTTTCCAGCCATTGCGCGACTCTGGTTGGGATGGTTATTGGATCGATGCGGCCTCTAGTCTGCGTATGGTCGATAACTCGATTATCGTATTAGACCCAGTTAACAAGGCCAGCATCAAAAAGGGCTTAGAAGACGGCGTTAAAAACTATATTGGCGGTAATTGTACGGTTAGTTTGATGTTAATGGGCTTGGGTGGTCTGTTCCAAGAAGGTTTGGTTGAGTGGGCTACCTCAATGACGTATCAAGCAGCATCTGGTGCTGGCGCGCAAAACATGCGTGAGCTTATTAGCCAGATGGGGGCAATCAAAGAAAACGTTGCCGATTTGCTCGCTGACCCGCGCAGCCCAATATTGGATATCGATAGCGCTGTGGCCGCAACGATGCGCAGCGAAGCCTTCCCAACTGATAATTTTGGTACGCCTTTAGCCGGCAGCCTATTGCCCTATATTGATAAGGCTTGGGACAAAGGCCAAAGCAAGGAAGAGTGGAAGGGGGGCGCTGAAACCAACAAGATTTTAGCCTCCGGCAGCAACACTGTTCATATTGATGGTTTGTGCGTACGCATCGGTGCAATGCGCTGTCATAGTCAGGCGTTAACAATCAAGCTTAAAAAAGATGTCCCAATGAGCGACATCGAAAGCTTGCTTGAAGGGGCTAACGATTGGTCTAAGGTGATTCCTAATGAGCGCGACATTACTTTGCAAGAACTCACTCCAACAAAGGTTACTGGCACCTTAAGTGTTCCCGTGGGCCGTTTACGCAAAATGCACATGGGGCCTGAGTACCTAAGTGCCTTTACTGTGGGTGACCAACTGCTGTGGGGCGCAGCTGAACCGCTTCGCCGCATGCTGAATATATTGCAAGAAGGCTAACTTTTCCTTCGCAGCTTATTGTCGGCGTTATTGTCAGGTTTGTCCTAGTCTGTACAATAGCGTCGTTCAATTTTGGAGAGGGTACAAATAAACGTCACTTTTCTCCACACATTGCCTTAAAAACGACTATAACAATGGCATAAACCGAATCTAAATGACTATCTATATAGTCATGTTGGACATAAAGTTGAAAAAAGCCTGTTTATCCTGAATACTTAGACGGTTGTCATCTATAAGTTGACATAGCTTATTGTCATACGACTTGGGCTACATTCGTACATGTGTCCTCGCGTACAGGGACAGGAACTGGTTAGCCACCCGATAAAAAACAACAAGGGTTATCCTATGGGTTTACGCACACGAGCAATATTACTAGGCGTTGCTTCTTATTTGGCCTCACCACTCGGTTTGGCGCTGGGTCTGGGCGAGATCAAAATGAACTCGCATTTGAATCAGCCTTTAGAAGCCGAAATACAACTTCTGCAAACGCGTGAGTTATCCGCACAGGAGATCCTAGTAGGACTGGGTACTCGAGAGGATTTCGAGCGTGTCGGCGTAGACCGCCCTTTCTTCCTTAATGATTTGAAATTCACCGTTGATATGGAAAGCCCCAATGGCCCCGTGATTCGAGTGAAATCAAACCGACTGGTTAAAGAACCCTTTCTCAATTTTATTGTTCAGGCGCAATGGCCAAGTGGTAAATTGCTGCGTGAATATACCGTTCTGTTAGACCTTCCTGTATTCACCAAAGAGCCCGCGCGTGCGGTGCAGGCTGCCAAAGCTCAAGCTCCTGCGCGTCAGCCGGTTACACAAACGAGAACGCCAGCGCGTCAGCCCGCGCCCAGACAATCGTCGGGTTTTGATGGCGATACCTATGGGCCGGTATCATCAACAGATACATTATGGGCTATTGCGTCTAAGGCGAAGCCTGGCGATGAGTTTAGCGTCCAGCAAACCATGCTGGCCATTCAGCGCCTGAACCCGAATGCCTTCATTAACAACAATATCAACCTGTTGAAGCGCGGCGCCGTTTTACGCCTGCCGTCAGAAACAGACATTACCGACTTCGATCCTCGCCAAGCGAAGCGTGAAGTCGCATCGCAAAACCGCAATGTCAAAGCGGGTGCGCCAGCCGCTCAAATTGATGCCAGCCGCAGTAATGTAGAGCGCGGGCAAGCGGCCGAGCAAGTTCAGGGTCGCGTTAAGCTGACTTCGGCTTCTGATATTACTGGCAGCAAATCGGGTAGTGGCAGCGGTGAAGGCGAGCAAGATAGCGAAGCGCTGCGCACACAGTTGTTATCGACACAAGAAGAGCTTGCCGCGACTAAGCGTGAAAACGCTGATTTGAATGCTCGTGTTTTAGCCATGGACGAGCAAGTTAAAACCATGGAAAAACTACTAGACGTTGCTAGCGCCGATATGCGTAAGCTTGAACTTGCTTTACAAGAGCAGCAAAAGCAAGAAGCTTTGGCGGTTGATGATGGCGCCGTTGATGCAAGCACAGCAGAGGATACAGACAGCGCAGAGGTTTCTGACAATACCACAGAAGCCGTTGTAGAAGAGGCTGCCGAAGCGGCAGCTACAACTTCAGAGGCTCAAGAGGCGCCATCTTCTGAGCCCGCTGTTGAGGCCGCGCCAGTTAAACCTGAACCAGTAAAAGCGGTTGAACCCCCCGCAGCTAAGAAAAAGTCTTTCATGGATATCATCATGGAAAACTTGATCTTTATCGGCGGCGCTTTGGTATTGCTGATCGGTGGCTTGGTTTATTTCTTATTAACTCGCAATAGCGGCTTTGACGATGACGACGAGTTCGACTACGACGAAAGCGCGGAGCCAAATGATGACCCTATTGCCGCATCAAGTGAGCACGACGGGGCTCTTGATGATGTAACGGTTGCCCAGTTTGATAGTAACGATGACACTGTGCTTGAGCGTGATCTGGATACTACCGAGCCAGAAATTACACTAGATAGCTTGGGTTCTCAGCTGCTTGATGATGACAATTCTAAAGGGGTTTTAGAGTCTGCTGATAATCATATCGCACTTGGCGAATACGACGAGGCTCTGGCCGTACTTGATGGCGCGACACAAGCAGACCCTTCAGAGGTTCAGCTAAAGCGCCTAGAGATATTTGCCAAGCAAGATAACCTAGAAGCATTTGATGGTCAGTTTGCCGCTTTTGAGGAGAGTGCCACACCGGCTCAAGTAGAGCGTGCACAAGACTTCCGAGGCTTAATTAGCTCTGCGATGCTTGGCGCTGGAGTAGCGGCGTTAGATCAAGAATCTGAGCCTGATTTTGATGAGTTAGATACAACGCTGCAGTTCGATGCTGTTAGCGAGGCCGATATCGAAGCGGCTGCTGCTAAAGTTGATACCAGCACCGACGACACTGTGCTTGATGTGGGCGATATTGACAATACTGTGCTGGACGATAGCACTGAAGAGTTCTCCCTCGACGATTTAGATACCAGCTTAGAGCTTGACCTAGATGATGAGAGCGACGATCTCGAAGCCGATTTAGAGGCTCTAGCGGCTGGTTCTGAACCCTCAGAGGAAAGTGTTAGCGAAGACTTAGATTTTAGTGCGTTAAGTGATGATTCTACGCAAGAGACCGAAAGTTTCGACCTTGAAGCATCGGCGCTAGAGCTAGATTTAGAGGATGATGCTGAGCTATCGCTTGATTTAAGTGATGATGATACGGTTGAAATCGATGCTGATTTGCTAGATGGCGCCTCTTTGGGCGATGACCTAGATATTGAACTGCGAGAGAGCAATGTCGAAGAAGATAACGACGAGTTAGATTTAACCAATCTAGCCGCACCTTCATCGGCAACTAGCAGCGCTGCCGCGCTTGAATTAAGCTTGGACGACGATGCGCTTTCTTTGGATGATGGTTTAAGCTTGGGTGATGACCTTGGCGTGGATGATCTCTCGCTTGAAGATCTAGAGGACGAAAGCACAGATACTGCTGAGCTGTCAGTCGCAGATGACGAAGTTGATGATCTTGATGTTGACTTAGATTCTCTCGATCAAGATTTAGATCAACTAGCGTCAGATTTCGAAGGTGACTTGGCAGAGCTTGATGATGCCCTTGAAAACGACGATGCGTTGACAACTGTTGAGCCTGAGGCTTTAACTGATGTTAGCGTTGATGCTGAGGATGTGACGACGCTCGTCGAGCAGCCCGCGGCTGATGTTGAACTTCCCGCTTTTGATCCTGACTCTGATGATGATAGTGAGCCTGGCTTCCTCGGTGACAGCGACGAAGTTGCAACTAAAATTGATTTATTAAGGGTATTTGTGGATATGGGGGATACAGAATCTGCATTGAATACGCTTGAGGAAATTCGAGAAGAAGGCAATGATGCGCAAAAGCAGGAAGCGGAATCACTGTTTGCTGAATTAGGCTAATTGTTCTATTAAAAAGCCCCGCACTTGACTCAAGTGCGGGGCTTTTTTGCGTTATACAGACTAGTAAAGAGAATGTAATTGATGTGGCAGTATCGGCGAAATGCAGAAATTTGGGACTTGGCTTCTTGGCCTGAAGAAATGCACCGCATTGCGATGGTAGTTGAATATGTTGGTACCCACTACCAAGGTTTTCAGCGGCAGTTATCGGCCAAAATCACCGTGCAAGGGGAGCTGGAAAAGGCGCTTAGCAAAATCGCAAATGAAGACATTACTCTGCAGTGTGCAGGCAGAACGGATGCCGGTGTGCATGCTACGGCGCAAGTTGTACATTTTGATACCTTAGCGCAGCGACCCTTAAAAGCTTGGCGTGAAGGCATTAACACCAAATTACCCGATACCATTAGAATTCACTGGGCAGGAAATGTCAGTCCGTTATTCCATTCACGCTTTTCTGCGAGAGGCCGTACCTATCGCTATGTGCTTTACTCTAGCGAGGTAAGACCGGCTTTAATGCGAGATAATGTCAGTTGGACAAAATATCCGCTAGATGTCGCTAGGATGCAGCGCGGCGCTGAGTACTTGGTGGGAGAGCATGACTTTAGCTCGTTTCGGGCTAAGCTTTGTCAGGCCGCAACCCCAGTGCGGCATATCCGACATATCCGTTTTGTGCAATGCGGTGCGTTTATAGTGATGGAAATTAAAGCGACAGCGTTTCTATATAACATGGTGAGGAACATTGTCGGCTCCCTAATTGATGTGGGGCGGGGAGCCAAGCCTCCGGAATGGATTGCCGAGGTGCTAGCGGCGAAATCACGCGCTGCAGCTGGCACAACAGCTTTGCCTACGGGATTATATTTTGTTGGCGTTGATTACCCCAACTTCCCAGAGTTGCCTACGCAAGCGAATGGGCCGGACTTCATCGCGCCTTGGTTTGAGGGTGATAAGCAGGTTTGACTTGGGCGGAAAGCTGAGCATGGCCTGCGCAATACTTGTTACATATACACAGGACAGGCAAAGTGGTTCGGTCTACTTTTAATAGTAGACCGAAACATAAAAGCGAATAACGTTGGCTTTAAGCTCGTATAAGGGTTCTTCACCCGGGCGAAACTCTGCGCTATCGCCCATGCTTTGTGAGGCATCGCGAAAGTTTTTGTAGTCGAACTGCATGTGATCAAACTGGAAGCTAATGGTTGTTTTGTCGATAAAGCTCAACCATTTCTTTGGAACGTCGTAATAAACCCCAAGGCCAAACGTCATCGAGTCGAACTCGCTCATTTCTTTATCGCGCGCTACGAATTCTTGCTCAGAGTCGTTATACGAGAATATATCTGAGTAGAAATCAGCCTGAGTTTGGCTGTAAGTGCGTATGTTGGCCTGAAAGGTCCAATCATTTTCGTAAGCGTGAAGGTAGCGCAGTTCGGCATTGCTGGCTTTAATTCCCCAGTTATCAGAGAACGTGCGCACTTCACCGCGGATAGAGGCGCGGTAGGGTAGGCGGTAGATGGTTCGAACGGCCGCAGCGTCACTATTTCTAGTTTCGGGATAGCGTTCGGGTTTCATAACGGCGTTGCTGCCATCACCATTGAAGTGGCGTATTGACCGGTAGGGGTTATTTAAAAAGCCCGCATCAGAGACAGCCTCAAGGCTAATGCCCATCATCCACTTGGGCGATAAAATCTGGTTAAGGCTAACGCGGTATCTTCTGTGAGTTGCGTCTCTTTCAAATTCGGGGTCCCCGGTTTTTCTAACAACGTCTTCACCTTGCGAAAAACCTAATGAAAAGGTCGTCATATCGCCAAAAAATTCTTGGCTTAAATCAAAGCTTACGGTGCTGGCTTCGTAATCGTTTTCGCTCGATTGAGTCGTGCTAAGCGAAATGGTCGATTTATCGTAGAGGTATTCAGCGCCCACACTGTATTCGGTGCGCTCCTCTTCATACTCGCTAGCGCCTGATGTAATCACATCGATAGAGGCACTGGTTATTTGATCGACATAATAGTTGCCGTAAACAGATACCTTTTCTTTGATGTTTTTGCGAACGAGTACAGACGGGCCTGTAATTTCAATGCCGCCGCCATCGTAGCTGTGAAAAAGCACATCGGTGCGCTCTTCTGGCAGCGTGGCGGCAGAGGCTGTTTGCACTAAAAAATTGGCGAGAAATGTCAAAAAACAAAGCAATAGTCGCGTAAATTTCACGTGGTTAATTACACCCACATCCGCCCCCTGAACTCCCTTCGGCGCCTCTTGCGGCTTCGCGCGCTTCATAAACGTGGTTCATGTAGCGGCTTGAAACGGGGTCTTTCTCAAACGACATAATCGGGTCGGCGAGATAACCTCTTTGGTATGGCTTTACCCAAGGCTGCACACTGGTGCAGCCAGAAAGGGCGAAGAGCAATCCTAGCAAAACGGCGGATTTAGGCATTATTGATAACGATCGTTAATTATTTAAGAAGTTTTTTAATTTGGGCAATGTAGTCTGCTTCTTCGCCAGGCTTGTAACCTTTGTGAAGGTAAGCGAGGTTGCCATCTTTATCCACAAAGTAAGACGATGGCATAGCTTCAACACCGAACTCTTCAGTCGCGATATTGGCGCTATCATCTAACACTGGGAAGGTTACGGTTGTTTCGCTTAAAAACTTATCGCGATCTTCTGCCTCTGCATCTACATTGACGCCAAGCAATACAAAGCCTGCATCTTTGTAGTCGTTATACATCTTCTCGAGTAAAGGCATTTCTTGGCGGCAAGGGCCACACCACGAGGCCCAAAAATTCACCATAACCACTTTACCTTTAAGGTCGGCAAGGCGAACATTTTCACCTTTGGTAGATTTTAAGGTGATATCTGGTGCTGGGCCAGAGAGTTCGCCAGCATTGACGGTGACGGCAAAGAGCGCCGCAGCGATAGTCAGTAGTAGGTGCTTCATGGTAATACCTCCGATGGGGTTTAAACTTGTTTCGTTAGTAACACGTTATTTAGTTAGAAGAATAGCGTTAGCCCAATATGGGTTTCCAAGTTTTGTATTTCCTTCTCTGGACCAAAAAGAGCGTGGGTCATTAGGTGGTTGCGAACATCCCAGTGCATTGCTATCCAGTCTGTTGCGAACAGCCTTAAACCGCCGCCAAAATTGTATGTGAAGTAATCATTATCCGCAAACAGGGTGTTACCTGCTCCAAATACCAAATAAAAGCTGCTATTTAGCGCTAAATTACCAAGATACACTTCACCGGGTAGCAAGTTGTAACCGAGGTTTAGATTATAGTAGCTCAGCTCCCGTTGGTCGTCGGTTAGGATAGGGATTGTGCCTGGCTGTTGCTCGTAAGTGCTAGGTTGTAATTTAGACAGGCCATAGTTGGCCTCAACAAACCAGTCTTCGGTAACATGAAAGGCTAGGCGCAGGCCGTAAACGTCGTTGCTGCCAAAGTCTTCAAAACTCATGATGCCAGCGAAAAAGCCGAACTCAAAATTTTCTGAATCAATAATCGATTCATCAACATCACGTCGTTCGATATCGGGTTGAATAACATCGCCCAACAACTTCCCTTGCTCTGTGCTTTGAGCAAAAGCCGTTGTGCTCAAAGTCGGCCCGCTGACTAGGGCGACTAAAATAATACGCCGAATCCAGCTTTCCATTCTTCTACCTCCTCGTTGACGTTACGTGTGGTCATAATTATGTGGTTATCGTATTCCACCCGTAGCACCAAGTGGTTAGAAG
Organism: Marinagarivorans cellulosilyticus; assembly: GCF_021655555.1. Taxonomy (NCBI): domain Bacteria; kingdom Pseudomonadati; phylum Pseudomonadota; class Gammaproteobacteria; order Cellvibrionales; family Cellvibrionaceae; genus Marinagarivorans; species Marinagarivorans cellulosilyticus. The sequence goes on from NZ_AP023086.1 coordinate 1,212,407, forward strand.
CGTAAAAAACAAAGCCTCCGCCCACAGTCAGAATAGGGTCTTCTCTATCTTCGGATTGTACAAGGATTGTGCTGGGGTTGGTCTGAATAAACCCTGAACCTACTCTAAAGAAAGGGGATATTCGCCATGATGGAAAGGGTTGATGGGTGACGTTAATCGCGGCCAGCTTCAGGTTAGAAAACTCGCCAAAGGCTTGAGTATATTTGATTTCACCGCGAATACTCTTTGTAAAGCTGTAAGCAAGGAAGGGAGTGTAAGCAATAGCGCCTTCTAGTGTTCCCGCCGTTAGCCCGGCTTCAAAAGCATTGTTGTGGTGCTCTTTCCAGTCGCCGTGCTTAAAGTCGACGGCAATTTTGTTTTCGTCAATTGTGCCGTCCATGTATTTGCGGGCAACCCAGCCATTCTTACCGTCAAGGGTTTCTATATTGAACCAATCGTTACGGCGCTTAATGATGAGGACTTTTTCGTTTTGTTCTACCACGTGGAAAATGGGGTAGCCCCGGCCGGCGAAGGTATGCACGTCAATATAGGGCACTGTTACGGTATGTATCAGCGCTCTATTTTCCTGCCAGTGTTCAGGTAGTGGCGTTGCGGCTTGCGACTGCGCGGTTAGGCAAAGTAGCAGCGCCAGGCTAGCGCCCAATGTGCGTATTAAGTTGATCATTGAATAATTAAATACTTAGTCGTTTAAAGGCGCCACAAAGGGATCGTTATAATACTGGCCACCTAAGTCAAGCCACTCCGCAATAAGGCGTCGTTCGCTTGGCGACAATATCCCTGTATGAATTGGATCGTTTCCTTCAAAAATCGAGAAAAAACCGACAGAGTTAAAAGCGTTGCCTGCATTGGCTGGAGCATCTAACTGCGTACAGGTTCTAACTACTCGCTGCCTAACGGAGCCGTCGCTGTTAAGAATCGGCTCTCCATCCTCGTTGGTGTCATCTTGATAGGCAGAAGTATACACAGGTCGCAGCTCGCCATCGACTAGCTCGAGAGAAAGTCGTGAAACAAGTAGTTGGCGATAGGATGCGTAGAAATCATCTGAGCGGTTTTGGTCGCAGCCATTGTTTTGTGATACTGCGTTAGGGTCTGGGTCGTTAGGGACGTTAATGACAGGCATTGTTTGTGTTAGGTACAAACTAGCGGCTGGCGCTAATGGCATGCCATCGGCGCTTTGGTTGTCATTACTGTGGCAATTAATGCATGTGTTGTCGCTGAGTACATTATCGCTGCCATCGGGGTTGGGTTGCGGGTCGCAAGTGCGTCGGTCGCGCTGCCATAGCGGTTGAATGTGCTGCTCGTAGTTGATGGTGATTCGACAGCCGCTGCTCCAGGTGGGTTGCGCAAATGGCGATGGATTTGCAGAGCTTAAACAAGTTGTTGGCTGCTCCCAGCTGACACCCTCTAATGGTGTGGAGCAGCTGTCGTTGGCTGGCGGCAAGGTGTCAGTGCCGTTGGGGGCAATGCTGGCGTAAGCCAAGCTAATATCTGCTTCTAGGTTGCTGCTGTTTTGTGTCCATATATCGCGGTACAGCATATCGATAGCTGGTGTGCGTACGCCAAGTTCATCGGCGAAGTGCTCGGCCATGGTTTGCCCTGTTTGCGGTGCGGGCACCGGCGTACCGTTTTGGTCTATTAATTCAATGCCAATAAAAGGAGCGCCTAGGTAGGCTGAGCTTTCTTGGGCGTCACGGCGACTATGGGGTTGCAGACTGCCGCTTTGGTGACAGCCTATGCACTCAAAATGTTCGCCAGGCTGCACGTTGAACCAGTTTTCATGCAGCGCATCAGGTAGCCGCTTACCATTAGCATCGACAAGGTTAAGGGCAATTGCCATATTGGCGGGTATTTTAAACTTGGCCGAGCCGTCGGGCTCGATGGGGACATAGCCTAAAATATCGCGCATAAAGTTTTCACCGTTTTCACCAAATGCAATATTCCGGTTAAAGTCGAGCGCGTCTTCGTCAGGGATGGGTACGGCTTTTACAATGCGGATAAAGCGTTCTGGGCGCTCACTTCGGTTTGCTAGGTGCGGCATGGGGGCAACATTGAGGCTCATGTTGCCATCAATATCGTAGATGTTTCTAATGTGTACTAGGCCTACGCCTTCCTCTGCCAAATTGCTATCGAGGTTGGAAATAATATTGTCTGCACGCGGTTGGATCGAAAGCGCGATGGCTTCGGTGTAAACCTCGTTATCCTCTGGTGTGACGGGCTTTAGCGGTTGCTGCGTACCTAAATCCAAATTAAGTACCCACAATCCAAAACTGGGCGTGGCTGGCTGAATATTGGCTTTGGCAAGGAATGCGTCAGTACAAGAATAGGTTTTCCCTTCGCTTAAGGCGTTAATTAAGCAAGGGCTCCAGCTTACCAGTAAACGGTTGGTGCCATCGTTAAGCGGGTACGCTGAGTTATAAAAACCACCAATGGAATAAACGTCGGGGTTGTTTTCGGTAATATTTATGGGGATAAGCGACAGTGGCTTTTGTGGGCTGCCGCTACCAGGGTTTTGCGGGTTCGATTGATTGAGGTCGGTAAAACCATTGGTATTGATGGCTACAATGTCGCCGCCCCAGTGTCGGCTTGCGCGGTTGCGAAAGTTAATTAGGAGCTCACCGTCATTAATTTCGCGAGCATTCCAAAATGTAGCCTCACTGCCGTTAGGGCCGGTGGTTTGGCTGTTATAGCCGTAAAGTTTTTGAATGTCGGAGCCATCTGGCTTAATGCTGTAAAAGCTGACTTGATTATGGTCTGGCATATTGTCCCAGCGTAAAAAAGCAATGCGGCCATTGGCTAATAATGTGGGTTGCACATCGTGGCTGGGGTTAAATGTAAGTTGTTCTATGTCATCGTTTCGGGGGTCGAATACGTGCAGGTTAAACGCGTGTGCTTCTGCGCTTTCGTCAAGGCCGGAATATTGCGCTTTGCCTTCGTCCAGTAAGATGGCTTTAGTACGCTTTTGGCGGGTCGAGCTGAATACAATACGGCCGTCGGGTAAATAATGTGGCGATACGTCTTCGCCTTGCTCGGCAATCACGCTATCAAGAAGCGGTGCGGCAACGCCAGTTTCTAAGGAATACTCCCACAAGTTCCAAGTGGGTTGCGGGTTGTCGTCGTTAGGGTCTGCGGGTGCGCGCAAGCTAAAAAGCAGTTTTTCGCCATCGGGCGACGATTCTAAGTCTTTAATGTCGATTTGCGCAGGCACAAGGTTGCTATCTTCGTCGTCTGGGTCTTCTAATCGATCTGGGAATAGGCCGCTTGTGATGTCGGTTTCTGTTGCTGAGTATTTAGCGCGATCTTTAAGGATAAGCCGTGCGCCAGGGTTGAATGCTGCAGGATCTAAAATATTTTGGCTAACGGCCATGCCCAATGCATCTGGATCGTCGTCGATTGGGATTACTCTTGCGATAAACGCGATGGGAATATCGACAACTACGGGGTCGGGTTGCTGCTCTTTGCCGGGGCCTGTGCCATTGCTGACATCGCATCCGCTTGCTAACGCTAGTGTTAAGGTAACTGGCGAAATGAAAGCGAGTTTGCGAAGAGAGTGAAACATGGGCTTCTCGTTATCTGCGGTTTACGTCAATTGCCGACATTTTAGCGTCAATGCTAAGCGGCGCTCATATCCCTAGTGAATGCGTTATCCATAGAGGTTCTAAAAACGGGCTTATTGTACCTGTTCGGAACTGAATCCGAGAGTCATATGTAAGCAATTTTCCAGCCTTTATGGTTCGAAAGGCGACTATCTGTGCTCTGCGTCTATTTTTGGCGCCGGAATCACCAGATCCTATGGGTGTCTGGGCAGCATGGAACAAAAGCTGCTGGCAAGCTGTATTGCGAATGGCGTAGATGCTCGAAATTTTTACTAGGTAGGACATATGTTGAATATTAAGCGGTTATTTAACCCCGTCGCGAGGGGGGTTATCGTTGGGAGCCTTGGTTTGGCTACGATGTGGGCTAACGCAGGCCCCGTTGAGCAAGCCAAGCGCTTGCACGAGCGCATTGCCGGCGTGCCTCCTAGCCCTCAAACTAATGTGTTAGAGCAGATGCGGCAGCTAATCGCCGATGGAGATCCACAGGCAGCAGCGCTCATTGCAATGGATAACGACAATTTTTATGACGTTACGCTGGTTAATTGGGCGGCACCGTGGACAAACCGCGATCGCAGTGTTTTTGTGCCGTTTAATGATTACATTGCCACTGTTGTTGGTTTGGTGCGCGATAGCGCGGACTTCCGCAGTGTTTTATTTGATGATGTGATTTATGTTGGTCAGGGCGTTACGCCGGCTTACAGCAATACAGGTAATGGGCATTACGAAGCAATCGCTGAGCAAGCGCTGCCATTAAAAACAACATTGGTTCGCGCGCTTCAATCTGCAACAACAGGTTTACCTGCTGAAGCCACTGCTGGTGTCATTACTTCTCGAGCGGCCTCGCAAGCCTTCTTTAAGGCCGGCACTAATCGCGCCCAGCTGCGCTTTACGTTATTAAATCACCTGTGCTTGGATCTCGAGCAATTACATGATGTAACGCGCGCGCCCGACCGCATCCGCCAAGATGTATCGCGCTCGCCAGGTGGCGACTCCCGAGCCTTTTTAAATGGCTGTTTAGGTTGCCACAACGGGATGGACCCGCTGGCGCAAGCATTTGCGTATTACAACTATAACTACGACGCGGACAATGACCCCGATGGTTTAAATGGCTTTTTGGAATACAACGTTGATGGCGAGCTAGACCCAGAAACTGGCACGCGTGTTCAGGCTAAATACCACATCAATAGCACTACCTTTAAACCCGGTTATGTAACCCCTGATGATAAATGGGACAACTACTGGCGTGCGGGAGTGAATGCGCGTTTGGGGTGGGATACAACATTGCCGGAGGCTGGTAGTGGTTTTGGTGCTAAATCTATGGCTAAAGAGCTTGCTTACAGCGAGGCTTTTTCAAGCTGCCAAGCAACAAAAGCCTTTAACGCCATGTGTTTTCGCGAACCCGAAAGTGGCACTGATCGCGCTCACATTACCACAATGGTTACCAATTTTAAGGCGGCAAATTACAACGCGAAAACGTTGTTTGGCGATGCAGCTGTTTATTGCATGGGGGGGAATAACTAATGGTTGTTAATAAACAGTTACAACAGGTTATTCGCGGCGCCGTCATTGTTGCCGCCTTTTTACTTGCTGCGTGCAGTAACGACAGCACCCCGACAAACCAAAGTAATCCGCCTCCGCCGGTTGTCGATGATGGTAATCGCATCGAATATAAAGGCCCAAACCCGACATCGGCCGATGTGCAGCGCTTTTTGGTGAATGTATGGAGCAATTTGGCGTTGCAAGAGCGTTGCGGCGCTTGCCATGCAGAAGGCGGTCAAGCCCCTCAGTTTGTTCGCAGAGATAATATCGATGCCGCTTATTCTGCGGCGCTGACTATCGTTGATCTGCAGGCGCCGTCGTTATCTACAATGGTGAGTAAGGTCGCAGCGGGACATAACTGCTGGCGCACGGAGGCCTCTGTATGTGCCGATACCTTAACCACTTGGATAGAAGCTTGGGCGAATGATGCCGGCGTAAGCGGCAATGTTATTGTATTAACGCCACCAGAAGTGAAGGCCGCGGGCAGCAGCCGTGCTTTTCCTGCCGATAGCGCGGGCTTTGGTGAAATTATTCATACGCCTTACTTGATCGAGCACTGCGCCGATTGTCACTCGCCTTCAGGTTCGACACCACAGCAGCCTTATTTCGCCGACAAAAATGTAGATACCGCCTATGAGGCGGCAAAGAGCAAAATTAATTTGAGTTCACCAGCGCGCTCTCGCATGGTGGTTCGTTTGAGAGAGGAGTCGCACAACTGCTGGACAGCAGACTGCCAGAATGATGCTGATACGCTGGAGGCTGCGATTGCTGCCTTTGCAGAAACTATCGAGCCTACCGAAATTGACGATGCTTTAGTCATTAGTAATGCGTTGCAGTTAGGCCCTGATGGTTTGGTGGCCAGTGCTGGTGGCCGTATAGAGCCTAACCTTATTGCTAAGTACGAGTTCAAAACAGGTAATGGCAATTGGGCGTTTGATACTTCCGGCCAAGACCCTGCTTTGGATTTGCGCTTAACTGGGGATGTTGATTGGCTAGAGGGTGGTGTATGGGGGCTGCGCTTTTTGGGTGGTCGCGCCCAAGCGACAACCGCCGCCAGTGAAAAGCTGCATTCGCAAATTACGTTTACAGGCGAGTACAGTATAGAGGGTTGGGTGGCGCCAGCTAATGTGACCCAAGAGCAAGCGCATATTGTTAGCTATGCGGGTGGCGAAGAAATTAGCAATATAACGCTGGGGCAAACGCTCTATAACTACGACTTCCTTAACCGTACGACCGAAACTGATGAAGTCGGCTCCCCTGGTTTATCCACCCCTAATGCTGATGAGGCACTACAAGCCACGCTTCAGCATGTGGTTGTATCGTTTAACATCCTTGAAGGCCGCCGGATTTATGTGAATGGTGAATTGGCGGCTAGTGATGACCCCGAAAACCTTGGCGAAGGTAGCCTTGGAAGTTGGGATGATACATACGCATTAATAGTGGGGACTGAGTCCTATAACGACCCTGACCTTAATGATCCGTGGTTTGGCACCATTCGTTTTTTAGCTATCCACAACCGTGCACTTTCTGCCGAAGATGTGGCCGTGAATTATGATATTGGCGTTGGTGAAAAGTTTTATATGTTGTTTCGGGTAACCGATTCCCTGCAAACTGGTGCAATACCTGAAGGCACTGATGCCTATGTGGTGTTCGAAGTGGAGCCTTTTGATAGTTACAGCTATTTATTTTCTAATCCGTTTTTCTATATTTTAGACCCCAATAAAACAGCCGATTCCGACCCACCCGTACCATTGCAAGAAATCCCCTTAGCGGGAATGCGCATTGGTGTGAATGGCCGAGAGGCGTCAATTGGGCAAGCGTTTATGAATATTAACGTGAATATTTCATCAGCTAATTATATGGCGGGTGAGGGTTTGCAGTTATCGAATATAGGCGCGTTAATTCCTGTTGAGCAAGGTAAAGAAAACGACGAGTTCTTTTTATCATTTGATGCTTTGGGGGCGCGGGTTTATGACCGCCCAGCAGAGGTTGTGCCTGTGCTAGCAGCCCCAGAAGATACATCTGAAGAGCTGCGATCTTCGGATATCGGCATTAAAACATTTGCTGAAATTAATGCCAGCTTATCGCAAATGACCGGTGTTGCCACCACGCTTCCTGCCGTTAAAGAAACTTACGAAAAAGTAACGCAGCAACTCCCTGTCGATGAAAATATAGAAGGCTTTTTGCCGGCGCATCATATGGGAATTACTCAGCTAGCGGTTGCCTATTGCAGTGCGTTGGTGGCAAATACTGAGTTGCGTACACAGTTGTTTGGCAGCTTTAATTTTGCTGCTGAGCCATCTGCTGCATTCTCTGCGGCTGGGCGCGACCTTATTGTTGATGGCCTTGCGAGGGTGCTAGTGATTGAAACGCCTGAAGGTGATGAAGTTGGTTCTGGGCCGTCTGCATTACAGATGGCAACACAGCTAAATAATTTAATTGATCAAATGACTTCGTGCGGTAATAGCTGCCCTGCGGATACAACAAATACAACCGTAACGGCTGTTTGCGCTGCTGCTTTAGGCAGTGCAGCAATGTTGGTGCAGTAGGAGGATTAGCCATGAAAAAACGTCATTTTGAAATCGATCAAGCGCTTGCTCACCCAGATCATCACAAGCCTCGTTCGCGGCGCGATTTTATTGCCCAAGGTTTTGCCGCTGGTGCGGCCAGTGTTTTGGGCGCACCTTGGTTGGCGAACCCTGCTATGGCAGCTTTGTCCCCCGATGTGCTTAACGGAGAAAATGGCGCCAATTGCCAGCTTGAATACGGCGGGGCTAATAAAATCCCGTTTATTTGTTTTGATTTAGCGGGCGGGGCGAATATTGCGGGCTCTAATGTTTTGGTAGGTGGCCCGGGCGGGCAAAAAGACTTTCTTAGCGCTTCGGGCTATTCAAAGCAGGGCTTGCCTGGCGATATGGTGCCTTCGGTAGTGAATCCTGCAACCGATACCAACGATTTTGTGAATGATGACTTAGGTTTAGCTTTTCATGCGGATTCACAATTCCTTGCCGGCATTATGGAAAAGACATCAGAAGCTACTCGGGAATTAATTAATGGTGCAGTGATTGCGGCTCGCAGCGAAAACGATACGGGTAATAACCCGCACAACCCAATGTATGGTATTTACAAGGCGGGTGCCGCTGGAGCATTGCTGCCACTTTGCGGCTCTTCAAGCAGTGTTTCTGGGGGGAACTCTATGGCGCCTGCGAGCATGATTGATCCTTCTGCGCGCCCAACCAAAGTCGATCGCCCAACCGACGTGACCGGGCTGGTAGATACCGGTGGCTTGGTAGGCTTGTTATCTAAGGACGATACGGTTTCCGTGATGGAAGCTATGTATCGCATTAGCCACGAAAAATTAAGCGCAGTAGAAACACAACGCGTGCGTGACGACATCATCAAACAGCATGTGCGTTGTAGCTACGCAAAAAGTGCCGATATTGTTTCTCAGTTTGGCGGTATTGATTTAAGCCCCTTATCTGACCCTGAAATTGTGGGTGACGAAGGCATTTTTAGCGCTGCCGATATGGCCGATCGCGAATTCCGTAAAACAGCATCGGTAATGAAGCTAGTACTGGACGGTCCGCTTCAATCCAATGGCGTTGCTGGTGCGTATGCAGGGGCAGGCACAATAACCATGGGAGGCTACGATTATCACACGGGTGATCGTGCCACCGGTGAGAGCCGAGATTTACGTGCTGGGCGTTGTATGGGGGCTGTACTTGAATATGCGGCTAAGAAGCAAAAGCCAGTCATGATGTATGTGTTTAGTGATGGCTCCGTTTTTTCCAACGGTATGACCGATGACAGTATTGGCGGAAGAGGCAAGGGTGTATGGACTGGAGACAACCAGCAAACGGCCAGTGCTTTTTTCTTGGTTTACAACCCAACCCAAAAGCCTCAAATAATCGGCGCCACCGAAGACGAGCAGGCGCGAAACCAACAAATTGGCTTTATGCGCGCTAGTGGCGATGTAGAAACGTCATCCAGCCCTGCGGCTAATAACGTGAACTCGTTAGTGGAGTCTGTGGTACTAAACTACATGGCGTTACATGGAGAACAAGGTAACTTTGGCTCTATATTTGAAAAGCATGGCTTAGGAAACCTTGATGCAATGACAGCTTTTCAGCCGCTTGGCTAAGTGCTAACCCTTTAAATTGGGAGCTTTGTATGCTCAGTGAACGTATTTACCATTGAAGTTAACGCATATGGTATATGTATCATGCTAACTAATGCGTCACTCGTCGGAAACTCATGCAAAAGTACGTTTTTTTTGAATTAATTGGCGTGCATGTTACATAACGGAGTGGCGCATAAATCAACAATTGGTTAATATTTAACCTCTTTCCTAATTTGTTGATGTGTGAAAAATATATGAAAGTTGATTTTGAAAGCTTACCAATTTTATTGCAGAAAGCGCGCGAGTCCGTAGTTTTGGCTGCTCGTCAAACGCTGAGCAATTTTGAACTAACAGAGCAGCAGTGGCGGGTTATTCGCACGACTTACTTAAATGGCGAGCTGAATGCGCAAACACTGGCTTCTCAGAGCGCAATTCTCGGGCCTAGCTTGTCTCGTATTCTCAACCGCTTGGAACAAGACGGCATCTTGCTACGTAAAATATCGCCAGGAGACCAAAGGGAATTGGTTATATCGTTAAGCGCTAAAGGTAAGCGCCTGCATCAAAAGGTGCAGCCTAAAGTACAGGCCAATTATGATGAGCTAAGCAGCAAGTTAAGTAATAACAAAATCAGTCAGCTTGTTGGCTTGCTTGATGATGTAATTGCTATTGACCAGTAAACCCCTTTAATTGTTCTTGTGTTAGATTTTATCACCATGGAAGGTGGTTACCCTGCCTTTTAGTATTGCCCCTCCTTTTGGCGCTTAAAGCGCCCGCTGAGCGTGAACTTCGTCTCATTTCTAGAACTATTCCGCTAACCTTGAGTGTATTGGTCTATATCCACTTTGCGTGTTTCACATTCGATAGACTGACAATACCCAGAGGGCATACTTGTGGCGCTATTAGACTTAAACCTTGCTCAAGCTTTTGAGCCAGAAAATACCGAAGGAAGTGGTGGTTCTAATCGCGATCTAGTTTGGGATTTGGACCAGTTTAAGCAGCAGAAATTAGCGCAGGAATTTGTGTTGCAGTTTGAAAACCGAATCTGTGTTTATTCTGGCTCGGTTGAGCAAATTTACACGAATTATAATGTCTTCTTCCCGAAGGAGGAGAACCGCAAAATTGTTATTCTGCCCAACCCGTTTGCTCACCACGATATTTTTCACTCGGTGCCAGAGCATGCTGTCAAACCAACGGGTTTAATGATCGTGCCCGATTATTACAGTGCTGATAAAAAAATGATGCTGAGGATTCCTTTGCGCAAAGGGGCAGAGCCTTATCGCCTTGTTCCTTTAAATGCTGGCTTGCGTTTAATTAATAGCCGTAGGCCGCCAGATCAGCCCTTGCTGCCGATGCTGGTTAAAGGTGATTTACGAGAGCTAGATCAAAGCACCCCTAGCTTGCACTTACATTCAATTAACTTGGCTAAGGTGGGTAACTTATCTGCAATGGAAATTGCGGGTATAAGAGCGGTTGTGTTGGATAAAATGGACAGGTTGTAACGCTTAACCCTTCGAAAACAAAAAAGGCCTGCAGCTAAAACTGCAGGCCTTTTTTGTTGTGCTAGCGTTATTTAACCGTTGTAACGGTTGAATATTAAGGTGGCGTTGGTGCCGCCAAAACCAAAGCTATTCGACATTACACTATTGAGCTCAGCTTCGCGCATGCTTTGTACAATTGACATGCCTTCGGCTTTTTCGTCGAGTGTTGAAATATTTGCTGAGGCGCTGATAAAACCGTGCTGCATCATAAGTAAGCTGTAAATGGCCTCTTGTACGCCAGTAGCGCCAAGCGAGTGACCTGTTAGCGACTTGGTTGATGCCGTTGCGGGGATGTTGTCACCAAAGACTTCTTTAACGGCGCTAAGCTCTGCTACGTCGCCAACGGGGGTGCTGGTACCGTGAGAGTTAATGTAGTCGATAGGGAGTTGGCTGCCAGCCATTGCCATGCGCATGCAGCGTGCAGCGCCTTCACCGCTAGGCGCTACCATGTCGTAACCGTCGCTTGTCGCGCCGTAACCAACAAGTTCGGCGTAAATAGTGGCGCCGCGTGCTAGAGCGTGGTCTAGAGATTCAACCACTAAGCAGCCGCCGCCACCGCCAATAACAAAGCCATCACGGTCTGCATCGTACGGGCGCGAGGCTTGTTCGGGGGTGTCGTTGTATTTGGTTGATAGTGCGCCCATCGCGTCGAACAAACCCGTTAGGGTCCAGTGCTCTTCTTCACCACCGCCGGCAAAAACAATATCTTGCTTGCCCAGTTGGATTAACTCCATGGCGTTGCCAATGCAGTGTGCGCTTGTGGCGCAGGCTGATGATATCGAATAGTTTACGCCCTTGATTTTAAAAGGTGTTGCTAGGCAGGCGCTGGTGGTGCTGCCCATTGTCTGGGTGACGCGGTAGGGGCCTGCACGCTTAACGCCTTTGCTGCGAATGATATCGGCCGACTCAACAACGCTGCGCGTTGAAGCGCCGCCGGAGCCCATGATAATGCCTGCGCGTTCGTTAGAAACTTCGTGCGCCTCTAGGCCAGCATGGCTAATCGCATTTTGCATGGCTACATAAGAAAAGCCGGCAGCATCGCCCATAAAGCGCAGTTGTTTGCGGTCGATGAAATCACCTAGGTCAATGTTTGCTGACCCCGATACTTGGCTGCGAAAGCCTTGTTCGGCATAGCTTTCGTTAAAACGAATGCCAGATTTGCCTTCTTTCAGTGAATCCAGAACAGTGTCTAAATCGTTGCCAATACAAGACACAACGCCCATACCAGTAATCACAACACGCTTCATAGTAGCCTCTTTAAATACAATTGGGTCGTTTACTCTGCTGCCTTACGCAGCGGGTAAGTTTTATTATTGAGTCGATCTTAAAAGCTATCGGTATTGGTGAATAGGCCGACGCGTAAATCTTTTGCGGTGTAAATCTCTTTGCCGTCGACTTCTACCGAGCCGTCTGCAATCCCCATGACCAGTTTGCGCTCAATAACGCGCTTTAAGGTGATGCGGTATGTCACTTTCTTGGCCGTCGGCAAAATTTGACCGGTGAATTTCACTTCGCCAGAACCCAATGCGCGACCTCTGCCTTGATTACCCTTCCAAGCTAGGAAAAATCCAACCAGTTGCCACATGGCGTCTAAGCCCAAGCAGCCTGGCATTACCGGGTCGCCAGGGAAGTGGCAACTGAAAAACCACAAGTCTGGGTTGATATCCAGCTCCGCGACTATTTCGCCTTTACCGTGCTCACCGTTGGTGGCGCTAATAGAGGTGATCCGGTCTAACATTAACATGTTGGGTACAGGGAGTTGCGCGTTGCCTGGGCCGAAAAGTTCGCCGTGGCCGCACGCTAATAGTTCATCGCGCTCGTAAGAGGACTTTGGTTCAAAGGTGTGCATAGGTGACTCGTTAGATGTTTGCAGCTGGGCCCAAATGCATCAAAATGGTGCGCCTGGGTGGTTTGAGGTTTGGCCTGTTGTCATAGGCCTGTCACTAAAGGGCTGCCATTCTAACGCCTAGGGCGTACTTGTCCAGCACCAAGCCTTTTGGGTAATTGTTTGCTGGCGTAGAAGTCGGCCGTCTATTTGCATACATGACAAATAACCCTTGTGTTATATTCGGCGCCTGCCGAGCAAATCAATCATTATCTTTAAGGAAGTTTTATGATTAAGAAGTGTTTATTCCCTGTTGCTGGATACGGTACTCGTTTCCTGCCAGCCACTAAGTCTATGCCCAAAGAAATGCTACCTGTTGTGAACAAGCCGTTGGTTCAATACGGTGTCGAAGAGGCGTTAGGTGCAGGTTTAACAGATATCGGTTTTGTCACTGGGCGTGGCAAGCGAGCCATTGCTGACCATTTTGATGTGAGCTATGAATTGGAGCATCAAATTGCGGGTTCGGCAAAAGAAGAGTACTTAAGCTCGATTCGCGGCGTCATGGCGAAAGGGGCATTCTCTTTCACTCGTCAGCGTGAAATGCGCGGCCTAGGTGATGCGATTTTGAACGGTAAGCGTTTAATTGGTGACGAGGCCTTCGGTGTTGTTTTATCGGATGACCTGTGTGTTGCCGATGAAGGCGGTGACGGTGTGCTATCGCAAATGGTTGCGCTGTATAAGCAGTTTCGCTGCAGTATTGTCGCTATTCAGGAAGTGCCTGAAGATCAGATTCATAAGTTTGGTGTTATCGCTGGCGAGTCCATCAAAGATGGCATTTATCAGGTTTCTGATATGGTTGAGAAGCCAACAAAAGAAGAGGCGCCAACGAACCTTGCCATTATTGGCCGCTACATTCTTACTCCCGATATTTTTGAAATTATCGAAAAAACCCCACCGGGCAAAAACGGTGAAGTGCAGCTAACAGACGCCTTGTTAACACAAGCTAAGCAAGGCTGTGTATTGGGTTATAAATTTAAAGGTAAGCGCTTCGATTGCGGTAGTGTCGAAGGTTTTGTAGATGCTACAAATTTTGTTTACGAAAATATATATACAAAAGGTTAAGTGAGTTAATGAAGATTACCTGTTTTAAAGCCTACGATATTCGCGGCCGTGTTCCTGATGAGCTGAATGATGATGTTGCTTATAGGGTTGGCCGCGCATATGTGGAGTTTTTGGGTGCCAAGACAGTTGTTGTGGGCCACGATATTCGTTTGACGAGCGCTTCCTTAACGGATGCTTTGGTGAACGGGCTAACCGATGGTGGTGCCGATGTCACGCACATTGGTCAATGTGGTACGGAGGAAGTGTATTTTGCGACTTTTGCCTTAGGTGTAGATGGCGGTATTTGTGTAACCGCAAGCCATAATCCTATGGATTACAACGGCATGAAGTTGGTCCGCAAAGGCTCGCAACCCATTTCGGGTGATACCGGCTTGAATGATATTCAAGCTATGGCTGAAGCAGGTAATTTCAAAGAGGCTGCCAAGGGGGCTGTTGTTCACAAAGATATGCGCCCTGCGTATATCGAGCACCTGCTTACGTATGTTGATACGTCTAAGCTCAAGCCTTTGAAAGTTGTTGTTAATGCGGGTAATGGCGGTGCCGGAATGGTGTTAGATGCCATTGAAAAGCACTTGCCGTTCGAGTTTATTAAAATTCACCATACGCCGGATGGGAGCTTCCCAAATGGTATTCCCAACCCGTTACTGCTGGAAAACCAAGGGGTAACGGCGGATGCGGTGCGAGAGCACGGCGCCGACTTGGGTATCGCATGGGATGGTGACTTTGATCGTTGCTTTTTCTTTGATGAGCGCGGTAACTTTATGGAGGGGTACTACCTTGTTGGCCTGTTGGCGCAGTCTTTCTTGGCTAAGCACGAAGGCTCCGCCATCGTTCACGACCCGCGCTTAACATGGAACACGGTTGATCTAGTGGAAACTAGTGGTGGCCGCGCGGTGCAGAGTAAAACTGGGCATGCCTTTATTAAAGAGCGCATGCGCTTAGAAGATGCTGTGTATGGCGGTGAGATGAGTGCGCACCATTACTTTAAAGACTTTGCTTATTGCGACAACGGAACTATACCGTGGCTGCTAATTACCGAAATGCTTAGCGAGCGAGATATTCCCTTTTCTGAGCTTATTGGTGAGCGTATTGCCGCTTTCCCTTGTAGTGGCGAAATCAATCGACGCGTTGCCGATACGGCCTCCTTGCTCGAGCAAATTGAAACTAAATACGCGGGTGACGCGCTGAATATTGAGCACGTGGATGGCCTGTCTATGGCTTTCGATCGCTGGCGTTTCAATTTGCGCTGTTCAAGCACAGAGCCTTTATTTCGTTTGAATGTTGAAGCTCGTGGTGATCGAGAGCTGATGGAACAAAAGACGGCTGAACTGCTGAATATTATTGATAGCAGTCCAGGCTAGTTTTGTTTCCGTTTGGTGAAAAGCGGAGGCATTTTCCTCCGCTTTTTTTGTTTCTGGTGTCGTGTTTTTAGTGTTATCCAGCCCCTTTCGGGTTGAGCAATAACAGTTTTAATATGGCATTGATTAAAAAATCTACTTTTCAGCGCTCGTGTTTTCTGGAATGATGCGCGGCTTTCTTTTTGTTACGGGTTTGTCGCTTGCGGTATTTTGCGCAGAGATGCGCAATTAGCGAACCGTTTTCAGTTTGAGGTAAATATGTCTATCCCCGTCAATATTATTATGGGTTCGCGCTCCGATTGGCCAATTATGGAGCGAGCAACTGCGCCGCTGACAGAGTTGGGTGTTGAGTTTGAGTGCAAGGTGGTTTCTGCCCATCGCACGCCTGAGCGTCTGCTGGAATTTGCGAAAAGTGCGCCAGAGCGCGGTGTGAAGGTATTGATTGCCGGTGCTGGCGGTGCTGCGCATTTGGCGGGTATGGCGGCGGCGATGACGTGGATACCTGTAATCGCTGTGCCTATTCCTGCGGGTCGTTTGCAGGGTGTGGATAGTTTGTTGTCTATGGTGCAAATGCCCAAAGGTGTGGCAGTGTCGACGCAGGCAATTGGTGAGCCAGGAGCTTACAACGCTGGCTTAATGGCGGCGCAAATATTGGCGCTAACAGATCCGCAGCTGGCTGAGCGTTTACAGGAGTGGCGCCAGCAGCAAACCGATAGCGTGCCTTGGGAGGTTATCGACTGATGCGCATTGCAATACTGGGTGTTGGTCAGCTGGCTAGAATGATGGCGCTGGACGGCATTGCAATGGGCGTTGAGTTCAGCTTTCTCAAGCTGCCAGGGGAGGATTCTCGCTGTGTGGATTGCTTGGGCTCGGTTGTGACTGCTGGGCCGCAGGATTCGTGCGCCTCTTTGTTTGAGGCTTTGGGTTGCCCTGATGTTATCACAACAGAAAAAGAGGGCGTTGATGTCGATTTTTACGAGCAGTTCTCGTCGCATTGCGCGGTTTATCCGTCTTCAAGAGCTGTGTGGATTAGTCAAAATCGATTGCGTGAAAAAACATTTCTGAATGATCAGGGGGTGCCGACAGCTGAGTTTGCCCCTGCGACAAGTTTGGAAGAGATTGCCCCCGCCGCAGAGCGGCTTGGCTACCCCGTTATTGTTAAGACACAAGAAAATGGTTACGACGGTAAGGGGCAGTGGTGGTTGCGCTCTGAGGCTGATATTGCATCAATGCAAGGCGCCGAGGCTTCGGGTCCATGGCTGCTAGAAAAGGTCGTCCCTTTTGAGTGTGAAGTGTCTGTTGTGGCTGCGCGTTCGTCGGCAGGGCAGGTTGAGGTTTACCCTCTGGCGGAGAATGTTCACCGCGACGGCGTATTGCTAACCAGCGTGGTGCCTGTCGAATCTATTTCGCAAGCGCAGTCTGATGAAGTGAAGCGCCATATTACGCGTTTGTTGCAAGAGTTGGATTATGTTGGCGTGTTATCGATGGAGTGTTTCGTAACAGAGTCAGGCATTGTGGCGAATGAATTGGCGCCTCGGGTACACAACAGTGGGCATTGGACACAAAATGCAGTACCGGCGGGTCAGTTTGAGCAACATGTAAGAGCTGTATTGGGGTTCCCGTTGGCACCGCCTGAGATGAGCGGCGCTGCTGGCATGCTGAACTTGCTGGGTGTGCAAGCCACTGCCGAGCAAGCGTTGCGGGCCAATCATCACTGGCACTGGTATGGTAAAGAAGTACGCTCGGGGCGAAAAGTGGGTCACATTAATGTGACTGCGCCCAATTTATTAGCGTTGAAATCAGCCCTTGCGAAGTTGCAGGCCGAGATCTACGCTTAATCATTTGTCGAAAATTGATCAATTAATTTTGACATCCTTATTGCAAATCAATATTATCGCGCGCTTATGTCAGATGACACCCCAAAAAGAACAGTTCCGCAGTACATTGAACCGCGCAAATTTTGTGCGCAGGCCGTGTTGCTCGCGGGTGAAGTACCTGGGAATGGATTTCAGCGATTATCAGCGGCGTCTGCCGTGGTTAATTGTTTAAATGTAGAGCTGGAGTTTGGTTTTGATCAGGAGCGCCACCGCACAGTAGCAGGTACTGTGAGCGGGCAGCTGTCGCTAGAGTGCCAGCGCTGCTTAGAGCCAATGCCCTACAGTGTTGATATTCAGGTGAGCTGGGCTGTAGTTTGGGATGAGGAAAAGGCAAAACAATTACCGTCGCGTCTAGAGCCTTGGATTGCGGGTGAGGAAGCCGAAGATTTATACGCAATGATAGAGGATGAGCTGCTGCTGGCTATACCAACAGCGCCCATGCACCCAGAATTGTGTATAGAAAGCTCTTTGTTAAGTAGTGGTGACGAAGAGCTTATCGAAAATGAAAAAGAATTAACAAACAACCCTTTTCAAGCGTTAGCCGCTTTGAAGGGCAATAGTAGTAAAGATCAAAAAAACTAAACCGCCGAGAGGCGCAAAGTCAATAAGCCCAGGAGTACACCATGGCTGTTCAAAAGTCGAAAAAAACCCGCTCTAAGCGCGGTATGCGTCGTTCACATGATGCATTAACTGCAACTAACTTGTCGGTAGATGCAACTACTGGTGAAAAGCATTTGCGTCACCACATTACGCCAGACGGTTTTTACCGTGGCCGTAAGGTTTTGAATACTCAAGACGACGAGTAAGTTTGGCATCGCCAACTTATTTAGCTGTTGATGTAATGGGTGGGGACGAAAGTCCCCACTCGTTCGTTTGCGCTTCGGTTTCTTTCCTAAAGCTCCACTCTCTTGCCCATATTACTCTGTTTGGTGATAAAGCCACGCTAGAGTCTTCGTTGAGCACACTAGATATTAACGCTGTAGCTTCTCGGCTGAACGTAGTTCATGCAGGGCAAATAGTCACGCCTGAAGAAAAGCCCGGCGTTGCCTTGCGATCGAAGCAGCGCTCATCAATGTGGTTGGCGCTTAGCGCGGTTGCTAGTGGTGAGATGCAAGCTGTTTTAAGTGCTGGTAATACCGGCGCCTTAATGGCGATGGCAAGGCACCTACTGGGAACCCTTGAGGGTATAGAACGGCCTGCTATTTGTAAGCGTATGCCAGTATCGGGTGCGCCTTGTTTTGTACTGGATTTAGGTGCAAACGTTAAGGTTGGGGCAAAGCAACTGCGCGAATTTGCGTTGATGGGCGCAGCCTTGGCGGAGGTAGAAGGCGTGGCTCCGGTTAAGGTCGGGCTGCTTAATGTTGGCGAGGAGCTGCAAAAGGGGACTGAGGTCCTGCAAGAGACGGACAAACTGTTGCGAGACGACCCGCGTTACCAATACTTGGGGTTTGTTGAAGGTAATGCCATTTTTGAAGGCGTTGCCAATGTAGTTGTGTGTGATGGCTTTGCTGGCAATGTGGCGCTGAAGGCTAGTGAGGGGTTGGCTCGCTATCTTATTCAAGATTTGCGCCGATATTTCGCGGCCTCTTGGTGGCGTAAGTTTCTTGGGGCATTACTTGGGCTTATGGCTATTGGCTGGTTTAAGCGTTTGGACCCTGCAGGTTACAACGGTGCTTTGTTGGTGGGGTTAAAAGGCGTGGTGGTAAAAAGCCATGGCGGTGCTGATGGCAAAGGGTTTCAGGCTGCTTTAAGGGTGGCTAACGATCAGGCGCAGCGGCGTCCAGATCAGTTATTGGCGAGTTGGCTATCGCAATCGGCATAGCTTGTGGTTCGACGATTAAAATTTGTAATAGATTTAAGGTTTTGAAAATGACAGATAACGCATTAGCTTTTGTATTCCCCGGGCAAGGCTCGCAAAGTGTCGCCATGTTGGCCGATGTGGCACAACAATACCCCGAGGTTGAAGAAACATTTGCGCAAGCTAGTGAGGCGTTAGGTTTCGACTTATGGGCTTTGGTGCAGGAAGACCCCGAGCAAACTTTAGGTTTAACCGAAAATGCTCAACCTGCGCTGTTAGCAGCCAGTGTTGCTTTGTGGCGTATTTACCAAAAGCAAGGCAAGGCTCAGCCTGCAATTTTGGCAGGTCACAGTTTAGGGGAGTGGTCTGCACTGGTGTGTGCTGGCGTTATCGACTTTGCTGATGCCATCAAGCTTGTGCGCTTACGCGGCCAGTATATGCAGCAGGCGGTGCCGGTTGGAGTGGGTACTATGGCTGCCATTATTGGCTTAGACGATGCTGTTGTAGAGGAGGTTTGTCGAAAAGCGGCTGAGCAAGGTGTTGTAGAAACTGTTAATTACAACTCGCCAGGCCAATTGGTGATTGCAGGGGAAGTTGCCGCAGTAGAAAGTGCGATGGCACTTTGTAAAGAGGTCGGTGCAAAACGTGCCTTGCCGTTAGCCGTTAGCGCTCCCTTTCATACATCGATGATGAAGCCGGCAGCCGATAATTTGGCAAAGCACATTGCTGATACCACTTTTAATGCGCCGAAAATACCTGTGCTTCACAATGTAGGGGTATCTACAGAATCTGATCCCGAAGGGATAAAGCAGCGCTTGATACAGCAAATTTATTCTGCCGTGCCTTGGGTGGCGTCGGTCAATGTTATGGTCGAGCAAGGGGTTGAAACCGTTGTTGAATGCGGCCCTGGCAAGGTGCTTTCTGGTTTGAATAAGCGAATACATAAGCCTTTGAATTGTGTGGCTTTGGGTAGTGCAGCGGCGTTAGCTGTTTAATCGCCTTATTGGGTGAAGCGCGAACAACAATAATAGTGAGGAGTTAAACATGAGTGATGCAAAGCGCGTAGCGTTAGTGACCGGTGCAAGCCGTGGGATTGGTGCGGCTATCGCGCAGAAACTGGGTGCAGATGGCTTTATTGTTATTGGTACAGCCACAAGCGCGAATGGGGCGAGTGCTATTAGCGAAAAATTGGCCGCCTCAGGTATTGAAGGCGAGGGTATGGTCTTAAATGTTGCCGATAGCGAGTCTGTAAATGCTGTAGTGGCCGATATCGCCAAGAAGTATTCGGCCGTTACTGTATTGGTCAATAATGCCGGCATTACGAAAGACAACTTATTGATGCGTATGAGCGATGAGGAGTGGTTTGATGTCATTGATACCAACCTAAACTCGATCTTCCGTTTAACAAAAGCCTGCTTGCGCGGGATGTTGAAGGCTAAGTGGGGCCGTGTTGTTAGCATTACGTCTATTGTTGGCTGCATGGGTAACGCAGGGCAAACAAATTACGCCGCAACTAAGGCGGGCGTTGCAGGCTTTGCACGCTCAATGGCGCAAGAAGTTGGGTCGCGCAATATCACTGTTAATGCTGTGGCGCCGGGTTTTATTGATACTGATATGACTAAGGCGCTACCAGAAGAGCAGCGCAAAAAACTAGAGTCATCCATTGCTTTGAACCGTCTAGGTCAGCCAGAAGAAATTGCTGGTGTCGTTGCCTTTTTATGCAGTGATGCAGCAGCCTATGTCACGGGCGAAACTGTTCAAGTAAACGGCGGAATGTACATGCAGTAACACATTTAGAGAAGGCTTTTGCTGTAAGTCTTCTGCTTTAACTTACTGTTTATAAAAGCAAATTTTACTTATAACTAATAAATTGTGTGCGGTGCATTACAACATTGAGAAAATCGCGCTAAAATGCGCGCCTCAGTTTACCCCGTCAGCGCCAAATGTGGGTTGTTTGTGTGATTGTTGGCGGTGTACAAGCACAAATTTTATGGGGTTGAGGCAGAGTCTAATCTGCATTAGCACTGCAACAAATTTTGTAGTTATTTTTGTTATTAAATTTTGTACCATTTAAAGCGACTTTAGGAGTTACTAAATAACATGAGCAGCATCGAAGAACGCGTAAAAAAAATCGTTGCCGAGCAATTAGGCGTTAAAGAAGACGAAGTTAAAACTGAAGCTTCTTTCGTTGAAGACCTTGGTGCCGACTCATTGGATACAGTTGAGCTAGTTATGGCTTTGGAAGAGGAATTCGAAACTGAAATCCCTGACGAAGAAGCTGAAAAAATCACTACTGTTCAGCTTGCTATCAACTACATCAACGAGAACTTGGCATAAGCCTAGCTCTTCGTAGTTTTAGCTCTTGCGAAAGCCGTCTATGCAAATAGCACGGCTTTTGTTGTATAAGGGCTTTTCATTTTTACGTATACATCCTGCATTCTCAGGCCGCTCAAGTTAATTGACTGTGTGGGCAGAGTGCAAGATGGGTTTATAAAGGTTTTTGGGGGTTAAAGTGGACCGCAAGCGCGTTGTAATCACCGGGATGGGAATGGTAAGCCCAGTCGGACATACTGTGGCCGAATCTTGGGATTCTGTGGTAAATGGTCGAAGTGGCGTGAGCGCTATCGAGCACTTCGATGCTAGCGCCTTTGCTACGCAGTTCAGTGCCTCTGTCAAAAACTTTGATTTGTCGCCTTACATGAATGAAAAAGAGGCGAGAAAAAACGACCCGTTTATTCAGTTTGGTATGGCTGCCGGTATACAAGCCATCGAGGACTCCGGCCTGACTGTTGACAATGCAGATGCCGAACGCATCGGTTGTGTGATTGGCTCTGGTATTGGCGGCTTGGGGTCTATTGAAGATACCTCCATTTTAATTAAAGAGCGCGGGCCGCGTCGTGTATCGCCGTTTTTTGTGCCTGGCTCAATCATTAATATGATCTCCGGCAACCTGTCGATCAAATATGGTTTTAAAGGGACAAACCTCGCCGTGACAACGGCATGCACCACTGGCACCCATGCGATAGGGCTGGCCGCGCGAGAAATTATGTTTGGTTATGCTGATGCCGTGGTGTGTGGCGGTGCAGAAATGGCCACTACCCCAGTAGGTATTGGCGGCTTTGCTGCGGCGCGTGCTTTATCAAAACGCAACGATGATCCTCAAAAAGCCAGCCGCCCTTGGGATAAAGACCGCGACGGCTTTGTGCTGGGTGATGGTGCTGGGGTATTGGTGCTGGAAGAGTACGAACATGCTAAAGCGCGCGGTGCAAAAATATATGCCGAGCTATCTGGTTTTGGTACAAGCAGCGATGCCTTCCACATGACTTCACCGCCTGAAGACGGCGCCGGTGCGGCAAAATCTATGATTAACGCATTGCGCGATGCGGGGATGGATTCCAGTGCAGTTAACTACATTAATGCGCATGGAACATCGACACCTGCTGGCGATAAAGCCGAATGTGCTGCTGTTAAAAGTGTGTTTTCAGAGCACGCCAACAACATAGCGGTAAGTTCAACAAAATCTATGACTGGCCACTTGTTGGGTGCTGCTGGTGCTATCGAAGCCATTTTTAGTGTTATGGCCATTGTTGATCAAGTTGCCCCGCCCACAATTAATTTAGATTCACCCGATGAAGGGTGTGACCTCAATTTTGTTCCGCATACCGCCCAGAAAATGACCATTGATGTCGCGATGAGCAACTCTTTTGGTTTTGGTGGTACTAATGGCACTTTGGTTTTTTCTAAGGTGAGTGAGTAATCATTGATCGAGGGATTTATGCTTGTGATAGTGATGCATAATGACCGCTTCTAACGCAAAGTTAAAAAGTTATTGGCAGGTGAATGGCGAATTCGGTGCCAGCCTGCCAATGGCCGATCGAGGCTTGGCTTATGGTGACGGCCTTTTTGAAACTATGCGTTTTCAAAAAGGGCTTTGCGCGTTAGCTGATCAGCATTGGGCGCGCCTGCTAAAAGGCTGTGAACGCTTATCCATTACACTCGATAAAAATCGATTACTGGCAGACCTCCAATCGTTTTTAAATAATATTCAAAAACAAGAGCCAAACTTACATGGCATTGTTAAGCTTATTGTCACTCGAGGTGCGGGCGGCAAAGGTTATTTGCCCCCAGAAAACTCCAAAACAACGCTCATTTGGCAGTGGCTTCCTGCTGCGGCTCCATCCACAGAAGCGCAAAATGGTGTTTCTTTATGCGTTAGTGATGTGCGTTTAGCAAAGCAAAAGCTATTGGCTGGGCTCAAGCATTTAAATCGCTTGGAATACGTATTGGCAGCCGATCGGGCACCGGCCGGTCAATTACCTTTGCTGTTAGATGCGGATGAATATGTCATCGAAACACTGTCTCATAATGTTTTTTTAGTGCGTGAAGGCGAAGTCATTACGCCGCATTTAATGCATTGCGGTGTTGAGGGTGTGCTTAAACAATTTGCGCAGCAAAAAATTGTACCGTCGTTAAATATTAATATGCGCGAAGCTTGTGTTTCGCTTAATGAAATAATGGCGGCGGACGAAGTTTTTATTGGCAATAGTGTGCGAGGCTTTTGGCCTGTAACACAGTTGGCTGCGAATAAAAAAATCGTGAACTGGTCAATTGGCAATATTTGTCGTCAATTTCAAAAATCACATCAACTGTATTTACAATCTGTTCATGGCTAATTCTACCTTTACCCGAGTTACAGTTGCGATCGTTGCGTGGCTGCTGATTATGTTTGGCCTTGCTGGCGTCTATTTGTGGCAATGGCTTCAAACGGAGCAGGCAGTTCCCGCATCAAACCGCATTTTAGTGGTGGAAAAAGGGCAGGGCGTTGGCAGCGTAGCCAATGCGCTTACTCAGCGCGACTTATTGCGGTGGCCCTTGGTTTGGCGGCTGTATGCTCGTTTTTTACAGCCAGAAACACTCAAGGCTGGGGAGTATGCGTTAGCGGCCTATGAATCGCCCATTACGCTGCTTACTCGGCTGCAAGGTGGTGAAGTCATTAGTTATAACGTCACTTTTGCTGAAGGTTTAACCTTAAAGCAATGGCTTGCTTTGCTAAAGGCCGAGCCAAAGCTTAAGCAGATTACGGGCGATATGACTGCCGCGCAAATTGCTGGTGAACTGGGGATTTCTGAATTAAACCCTGAAGGATGGTTTTTTCCTGATACTTATCGGTTTGAAAAAGGTGATAGCGATTTAGATGTTTTGCGCCGCGCTTACAATAAAATGCAAATAGAGTTGGCAAGTCAGTGGGCGCGTAGACAGCCATCGTTACCGTATGATTCCGCTTACGAAGCCTTAATTATGGCGTCTATTATTGAGCGAGAAACGGGCGTCCCCTATGAGCGCCCTGATATCGCCGGTGTATTTGTTCGCCGCTTGCAAAAGAGGATGCGCTTGCAAACCGATCCTACAGTTATTTATGGAATGGGGGATGAATATGCGGGGCGTATTCGGCGCATACATTTAGAGACACCCACGCCTTACAATACGTATGTCATCAAAGGCTTGCCGCCGACACCTATTGCTAACCCGGGCAGAGAAGCCATTGCAGCCGCTGTAAATCCTGCCGATGGGGCTGCGTTATATTTTGTTGCTAAAGGCGATGGCAGCCATCAGTTTTCAGCAACGCTTGAGCAGCACAATAAAGCGGTTCGAAAATACCAGTTAAAGCGCAGAGCGGATTATTCCTCTACGGTTAAACCTGTTGCGCCAACGGCTGCATCCAGTTCCGTTTCGGCGAAGGGAGGTAAGTAATATGCAAGGACGATTTGTTACCGTAGAGGGTACCGAGGGCGTTGGGAAATCAACGAATATTGCTGTTATTAAAGAGTGGTTAAACGAACGCAGTATTCCATTTGTCGCAACGCGAGAGCCTGGCGGAACCCCGTTGGCTGAGTCGCTTCGCGAGTTGTTGCTAGCCAATAGGGATGAATCAGTCGATGCGACTGCTGAATTATTGATGGTGTTCGCAGCCAGAGCGCAACACCTAAATACTTTAATTAAGCCGCATTTAGATGCTGGCACTTGGGTGTTGAGTGATCGTTTTACTGATGCAACTTATGCCTACCAAGGTTGTGGTCGGGGTTTGGATTTAGCATTAATTTCCCAATTAGAAGTGTTAGTGCAAAAAACACTTCGCCCTGATATTACCGTCTATTTGGATGTTGACGTTAAAGTTGGGCTGGCTCGGGCAGCCGCACGCGGCGAATTAGACCGCTTTGAAAAAGAAGATGTCGATTTTTTTGAGCGTGTGCGCAAAGGTTACTTAGCTCGCGTTTCGCAAGATCCAGAACGTTACTTAGTTGTCAATGCAGGGCAAGAATTGCCTGCAGTTAAACGCGATTTATTGGCGGCTTTGGACTGCGCATTTCCGCAAACTTAATTGTGACTATAAAGTGTTGCTGAAAAGCGCGTTAAAAGATTTATTTTTTTGTAATTCGGCTAGCCCCATTTTGGGGTAGTTGTTGTGCGTTAGTGCATGAATAAACTTGAGGGTTTTAAAGCCGTCAAACCAGTCCATTATCATGCGCTCTGTTTGAGCGCTATTCTTCGATTGCTTCCCGATATGTTCGAGTAATGCCTGTACTTTAATGTCACTTAAAGCTTGCTGCGTAGCATGGCTTAGGGAGGCCAGCGGGGAGTTACTAACGTCGGTGATGTGTGAATGCAATTTAGGGGAAAACTCTAGCCATTCTTTGAGGTGCTTAAATACCCAAGGGTTGAAGTCAGTAAGCTTATTATTCTTCAATAATGCGCAAACAGCAGGCCCTGTGCCAAAGGGTACGCGCAGCGAAGCTCTTGGTTTGAGCTGGATCGTTTGCGGCATGGTAAAGATGGGCGCTAATTTGGCTAGTTTATTTAAAAGGTAAAAATCTTCTCCGCCTGCACGTTTTGGAAAGCCCCTTACCAAGCAGTAATAATTGGGTTGAATTGCAATTGCGCTACCAAGCGTTGTAAAAGCGTAAGGCGAACCCGCATAGGTTAAGCCCTTGCAGTAATAGCGTATGCTGCTTTCGTAAAGTAGGCTGGCGGCTTCGGTGGTTTTTTGGTGTTGGCTTTTATGTACTTTAGCAAAACTGTGTGTAAAGCCATAATTTAGTGCGCTGTAATGCTTGTTTATTGAAGGCGCGCTGAAGTAGTCGTTTGGAAGGGTTGCGTCTGCATCGGTGCAATGTAGCCAGTTTTCACTGAGATACCCTTTTGCGATTAAGTCGACAGCAATGTCGCATCCCAATTTGCGCGCGTAACCAACACCCTGTTTGCTGGAAATGCCTTCACTAAATTGGTCAACACACAAAAAATCACACTGTTTACTACTGCGTGTCGTTAGGGAATAAATACCCTTTTTATGGCTTGCGCCTTGTAAGGAGGAATGACAAAAGTCCCACAAACGCTGATTTAAGCGCGTGCTACTGCGATGTCGCTCTTTAGGCTGGTTAATTACAACAATAACAAGCAGCTTTTTGCAGCTATCAAATATTTGTGTTGTTAGGCGGCGAACAAATGCTGTGCTTTCGTTGTAAGAGGGTATAACTAAAACGTGAGTATACGCTGTTGGTGCGCCGGCAAAACATTCGCTGCGCTGCGCTGCGGTTTGGTGAATTAAAGGCTCGGCATATTGGTCGAGATATTTTTTGGCCGCAGGCAGCATAATTGAGTACTGTTGTTAATGAATTACCAGGGTAAAACTTCGCCATTGGAGTGCCAGAAGGTGCCTGTATTTTCTGGTTTTAGGTTTTCAATTCTTGCCGCTAGACGTTGCGCTGCTGTTTCTGCCGATATGTCACCTGCATGCCCAACCATATCGGTTTGTACAAACCCAGGGTGCAATATAGCAACGCTGATGCCTTGCGGTGCAAGATCGATCGCTAGCGACTTTGCTCCAGCATTTAATGCAGCTTTAGACATTCGGTAGCCGTAGTAACCGCCAGAACCATTATCAGCAATAGAGCCCATTCGGCTTGTAATCACAGCGACTTTGCTGCCGCTGTGTAATTGCGGAAGTAGCATGCGGGTGACGTTAATTGGCGCTAATGCATTAACCTGGAATTGTTGCTCGATAGTGTTTGAATTGAATTCGTGCAATGTTTCGCTGTGCAATATGCCGGCATTATTAATGAGGATGTCGATGCTCTGGTCTTGAAGTTGGTGGGTTAAATCGGTAAGGGTCGCCTCGTTGCTCATATCGATGTTGCTAATGATATGTGCTTGGGTTGCTTCAAGGGCGCTTGAATTTTGGCGGCACACGGCGGTGACTTTATGGCCTTGTGCTAGGTAGTACTGCGTGAGTGCTAATCCAATTCCACGGTTTGCGCCGGTAATCACGATATGCATGTGTTAGTCCTCATTCTTCGCTTATAAAAAACGCCCCGAAGGGCGTTAGATGTTTATTCGTTGCCGTAACTCATTAGGCGTTCGTAGCGTTTTGCTAGAAGCTCGTCTGGGTCTGTTGCGCAAAGTTCATCGAGTTGTGCGCTTAAGCGTTCCTTTAGGGCATTGGCCATTTCATCGGGGTTGCGGTGCGCGCCGCCGAGTGGCTCTAAAATGGTTTCGTCGATAATGCCAAGTTCTTCAAGTTTACTTGAGGTTACACCCATAGCTTCTGCAGCAAGTGGTGCTTTTTCTACGGTTTTCCAAATGATATTGGCGCAGCCTTCGGGGGAGATAACAAAGTAAGTTGCGTATTGCAGCATATTGAGGTGGTCGCCCACGCCAATGGCCAATGCGCCGCCAGATGATCCTTCTCCGATAACCGTGCAAATGATTGGGGTGCGCAAGCGGCTCATAACGGCGAGGTTTTGCGCAATGGCTTCACTAATACCGCGTTCTTCGCTATCAATGCCGGGGTAGGCTCCTGGTGTGTCAATAAGGGTGATAATTGGAAGCTTAAAACGTTCGGCCATTTCCATTAAACGCAAAGCCTTGCGGTAACCTTCGGGGCGGGGCATGCCGAAATTTCGCGATACTTTTTCTTGTACGCTACGGCCTTTTTCTTCGCCAATAATCATTACGCTGCGACCGTTAATACGACCAATGCCACCGATAATAGCGGCGTCATCACCAAAGTGACGATCGCCATGCAATTCGTCCCAATCGTCAACCATACGCGATATGTAATCGCTGGTGTAAGGGCGTTGCGGATGACGGGCTACTTGCACCGTTTGCCACGGGGTTAAATTGTTGTAAATGCTTTCGGTTTCTTTTTTGAGCTTTTGTCGCAAGCTGTCAATTTCATCCGATATGTCGATATCTTGATCTGTGCTGGCGAGCTTCAGCTCAGCAATTTGGCCTTCAAATTTGGCGATATCTTGTTCAAAGCTTAGGTAATTTAAATTCATGATGCCGGTCTACCGCGTTTACGTTTGTTGCGGCGCACGCACTAACAAGGGGTAAGCCATTGTATTCACGTAAGCCAAAAAATGGGCGCAAGTGTACCATCAAGTAAGCAAACGCTAAACCGTTAGACTTTACTGTTAGAGTGTGAAATAAAAAAACAAACTCGTTAAGCTGAGAACTCAATAAGGAGGGGCAATATGACGGCTCTTTTAGATAATGTAGTGATTGTAGGCATGGCGAGAACCCCTATGGGCGCTATGCAAGGGGCTTTAAGTACTTGCACTGCAGCGGATTTAGGCGCGGCGGCTATCACTGGCGCGTTGCGAAATGGTGATTTGGCGTCTGATCAAATAGAGGCGGCTATTATGGGCTGCGTCTTACCGGCCGGTGTGGGGCAGGCGCCTGCTAGGCAGGCTGTGCTCAAAGCCGGTTTGCCTGCCAGTGTTTGTGCTACCACGGTGAATAAGGTTTGCGGTTCTGGGATGAAGGCCGTTATGCAAGGCGTAGATGCTATCCGAGCGGGTAGCGCGAAGTTACTGATTGCTGGTGGCATGGAGAGTATGAGCAATGCGCCGCACATGCTGGCAAAGGCTAGAAGTGGTTATCGCTTAGGGCATGGTGAACTGCTGGATCACATGTTTACCGATGGCTTGCAAGACGCTTATAGCGGGCAGCTAATGGGCGTATTTGCGGAGGCTACAGCGGAAAAGTACGGTTTTTCACGCGAAGCGCAAGATGCCTTTGCTTTAGAGTCGCTGCGGCGCGCGCGGCAAGCGGTAGATGACAATCATTTCAAATCAGAAATAACGCCAATAACGCTTGAAGGGCGTAAGGGGGTAGTGACTGTTGAGCGTGATGAGTCAATCGAAATAGCCAAGCCCGAAAAAATACCCACTTTAAAGCCGGCCTTTAAAACTGGCGGCACGGTTACGGCGGCAAATGCCAGCTCAATTGCCGATGGCGCTGCAGCATTATTATTGATGCCTAAAAGCGAAGCGCTAGCGCGAGGCCTTGCCCCTTTAGCAGAAATAAAAGCCTGCGCAGAGCATGCACAAGCCCCCGAATGGTTTACAACGGCGCCTGTTGGGGCAATTGAGCAGGTATTAGCGAAGAGCGGCTGGGATATCGCCGATGTTGATTTGTTTGAAATCAACGAAGCCTTTGCCGTGGTGACGATGGCTGCGATACATGACTTAGCTTTGGATGCCAATAAGGTGAATATTCATGGCGGTGCGTGTGCGTTGGGGCACCCGCTAGGTGCCTCGGGTGCGAGACTTATTGTAACGCTGATTGCGGCGCTACAATCGCAGCAAAAAAAGCGCGGTATAGCGAGTTTGTGTATTGGTGGTGGTGAGGCGACAGCCATTGCTTTAGAGTTGCTGTGAACGGTCGAGTGCGCGGTAATTGAGCGCCTCGCCTAAATGTGTTGCCGATATATGGGCTTCGCCAGCCATATCGGCCAGTGTTCGGGATACGCGTAATATGCGGTCGTAACCACGAGCAGACATGTTAAGTTTCGTCACGGCTTGCGCAAGTAGGTTTTTGCTGGCTAGGTCTAGGCTGCAATGTTCCTGTAATAAATTGCCCTTGAGCTGACTGTTTGGGCACTGTTGCCGCTGGAGTTGATGTGCCCTGCAGTGCTCAACTCGCGCTCTTACGGTTGCGCTACATTCGCCTTGCGGTTTGCTATGTAGGTCACTAATCGGGAGGGTGGCCACAGGTACGTGTAGGTCAATACGGTCTAATAGCGGGCCTGATATTTTTTGCCGATAGCGGGCTATTTGTTGCGGGCTACACCGGCAGCGTTGTGTTTGATCACCAACATAACCGCACGGGCACGGATTCATTGCTGCAATAAGTTGAAATTGTGCCGGGAATTCGACTTGTGCGTTGGCGCGCGATATTGAGACACGGCCGCTTTCGAGGGGTTCACGCAATACCTCAAGGACCGAGCGTGGAAATTCAGGTAGTTCATCAAGGAACAGTACACCTTGATGGGCGAGTGAGATTTCGCCTGGCTTTGGTTGCCCGCCTCCGCCAACTAACGCTACGCCAGAGGCGGTGTGATGCGGAGATCTAAATGGCCGTTGGCGCCATAGCTCTGGTTGGCTATTGCCGATGATTGACTGAATAGTGGCAACGTCCAGCGCCTCGTCATTGCTAAGAGGCGGTAAAATACCGCCAAGCCTGGCTGCCAGCATGCTCTTCCCCGTTCCTGGCGGGCCAAAAAAAAGCAAGTTGTGCCCCCCAGCTGCGGCAACCTCGAGCGCGCGGCGGGCTTGTAGTTGGCCTTTTATATCGGCAAGGTCTGGGTAGCTTGTAGCGCTTTGCGGGGCTAAATTAACTTCTGGGTTGGGTAGGCTTACGCGTTGATGCAGGTGTGCGGCAACTTCGAGTAATGTGCTTGCGACTAGGCTATTTTGTGCTGCGCAAAATGCGGCCTCTGGTTCGTTGGCTTTAGGGCAAATAAGTACTCTGTTGGCGTTGACGCAGGCTTTTGCGCTAGCAATGGCGCCGCGAACACCGCGTAGTTCTCCTGTTAGAGCAAGCTCGCCAATAAATTCGTAATTGTTCAATTGGGTTGAAGGGATTTGCTCTGATGCAGCAAGAATGCCCAATGCAATGGCTAAATCGTAGCGACCACTTTGTTTTGGGAGATCTGCTGGCGCAAGATTCACAGTAATGCGGCGCTGAGGGAATTCAAAGTGACTATTCACAATGGCGCTGCGTACGCGATCTTTACTTTCTTTTACGGCGGTTTCTGGCAGGCCAACAATGGTAAATGCAGGTAAACCATTGGCGAGATGGACCTCGGTTTGTACGCAGGGGGCTTCTACGCCTAGCAGCGCGCGAGTATGAATAACGGCAAGAGACATAACTTTCCTTGTGCTGTTTTTTTATACAGTATAGCTGTGACTCACTAGTTTGCGACTTTGCTAGTGCGTGTTCGCAGGTAGCTGGCAAAACGCGGCGTGCCTTTATGCGTTAAGCCAAAATATTTGTAAGTGATAACACTGCCTATTGTTGGTGGGGTGGCGCGATCCGCGTCGCTCAGGCCTGTGCCAATATTGAATGTTACGCCACCTTCTATTTTTACGATAAGTGCCCCGACCATTCCGGTGTATTTCCCTTTGCCTGCAGTATGGCCAATGACTACGGCTTCAGCATCTTGGAAGCTTTTAAGTTTGAGTAAATCATTGGTTCTTGTGCCGGCGTAGAGGCTGCTGCCTTTGTGTAGCATTAGGCCTTCGCCACCGAGTTTTTCGATGTCTAGTAGATGTTGTTCCAGTTGCGTTTGGTTTTCGACTTTAAATTGCTCGACTGGCGACCAGAAAGTATTAGGGGATTCTGCGTACATTGCCTGAAGAGTCGATAGCCGTTCGTTGAATTCGCCTGCATATTGAGGGAGGTCAAAAACTTTATATTGAACGCCGAGCCACTGCTGTGAAGTGGGTGTGCGGGTGTGGATTAGCGCGTTGATTTTGTCAAATGTTTGCCTGCCTAGCCATAGCTCTCCATCTAAAGGTGTGTTGGGTAGTGTGTTTTTTAGATGGACTGGCAGTTTTATCGTATTCCCATTGCGGGTTTTAAGGTCTGTGCCGTCCCAGTAAGCACGAATGCCATCCAGTTTTTCGCTGACCCAGTAATCGCTTAAGTCTATGGCTTGTTCTAAGTGATATGTATTGGCCAGCATTAGCCGTGGTGGTTGTGCTTGACTGTGTGGTGACAGCCAGAAAAATATAACGAGCAGCAGAAACCGAAGGTTGAATATCATCACTAGCATCCTTGTGTGATTAGATAAAACGTACTTTTAATTAACCATTACAGTGTAGATCACTTAACTGGTTTGGTGCTGCCCCGTTCCCTTGGAATTCTAGTTTTAATGTAGTGTTGGCGTTTATTATCTTATTCCAGTCGTGCGGCGTTAAAGTTATTGCGTTTTCGTTGCTGGCAATTTGGGTGACGAAAGAATTTGTAATACGGCTATTTGAAGGCAGCGTAAAAGTAATCCTCCATTGGTTAATCGTTTGGTTGGACGTATTCGATAGTGATATACGTCCCTGCCAGCCATTCCCCCAAGTATTAATTGTTGTGTATTGGCAAGTTAGTGCGGTTTTGATGGTGTCGCGGTTTCTATTTGCTTCTGCTCGTGCCGGCTCCGTTTGAAGTGTTAGGCGTTTTTTTTCAGGCTCACGCGGGGGTGCGTCTTGTTTTTGCATTATGGGCTGAAAAAACCAAAATGCTAAAAGCAATAGTGTGGTTGTGACGACGGTGCTGATTGCGGTCGTTTTAATATTATTTAGGCGGCTTTGTTCTTTTGTGCTTTGGTGTAATTGTGGTGGTGCTGTGGATATTTGGGTTGGGGCTTCGCTTTGATTATTTATTGACTGCACCAACGTAGTTAAGTTGTCGATCGATACCCTTCCAATAGCTTCTGAAAATTCTTGCGCTGTTTGGTATCGGTTTTCAGGAGATTTAGCGAGGGATTTGTCAATAATGGCCTGAAAGCATGCGAATATTTCAGGTAAATTGGGGATTGGGTCAATAGAGTGCTTAATACCTATTTCTACTTCGGAGTCCCCGTTGTAGGGCGTTTGCCCTGTTAATAAAAAATACAGTACCACGCCCAAGCTATAAATGTCGGCTCGATGATCAATCACTTTGCCAAGAGCTTGCTCTGGGCTCATATAGTGGGGGGTGCCCAGTGTCATCCCTGTTTGTGTGAGCTCTTGCGTATTTTTGTGGGCTTTAGCAATACCGAAATCGGTCAGTAGTGCTCGATGACTATCTTTTTGTAACAATATATTTTGTGGTTTTATATCGCGGTGAATAACTCCTTGCTGGTGCGCGTAGTGGAGCGCATTGGCAATATCTTGAATGACCTGTAACCGTGTCACCAAAGGAAGTTTAGGTTGCAGTGTTTTTAAGTCTTGACCGTCAATAAAAGCCATTACAAGGTACGAGGTAGACTCTTTCTCGGTGCTAATCGACCCATAGTCGAAAATGGTGACAATGTTAGGGTGAGCTAGCCTGCTAGCTATTTTGGCCTCTTGGTCAAAGCGCTCAGCAAAACTTTGGTCTTTACTAAGCTCTTCGCTCATAACCTTAATGGCGACTTGCCTTGCGAGCGATGTTTGTACTGCTAAATAGACCGTCGCCATACCGCCTTTATCTAGAGGGCGTTTTATGGTGTAGCCTGGAATCTCGATTGTGCGCATAGTAAGGCTCGATTTGTTATTGCAGGTCAAGCCATCAATATACCAAGTGTTAATTGATGGCTGCGTGATTGGTGTGGCAACTATCTATTGCTGGCAGGGCTTGGCATCATCGTTAGCAAGAGTATGATGCGCTGGTGAATTTAACGGGATTGTCCCAACTATTGCGAGTTGAACTTATTATGTCGAATCCAGATGACAACAACTTTAACGATGTGGAAGAGCATCCAATCTCACAGATTGTGGATGAGCATGTTGAAGAGGTAGAGGAAAAGGGAAAGAAAATTCGCCGTAAGGGCGTTTATTTGCTCCCTAATTTATTTACCACTGCTGCTCTTTTTGCTGGCTTTTTCGCGATTGTTTCGGGTATGAATGGTGATTTTGCTAATGCAGGCATGGCGATTTTTGCCGCCCAAATGCTCGATGGTTTTGATGGCCGCGTTGCCCGCATGACCAATACCACTAGCGCGTTTGGTGTTCAGTATGACAGTCTTTCGGATATGGTTTCCTTTGGGCTTGCGCCAGCATTGGTCATGTTTAGCTGGGGGTTAGAGCCTTTAGGAAAGCTTGGTTGGGCGGCGGCGTTCATCTTCTGTGCTTGCGCGGCATTGCGCTTGGCGCGCTTCAATACTCAGGTCGAGGTTGTCGACAAGCGTTATTTTGTTGGTTTGGCGAGCCCTCCTGCCGCGGCTATTTTGGCAGCTACAGTATGGAGTTGGTCGGATACAGTTCCTTCTTATGAGGTGTCTATTGCATTGGCGTTAATGACGACTGTCATTGGCTTGCTGATGGTTTCAAATATTCGCTACACCTCATTTAAAGGGTTGGATTTAAAGGGGCGGGTTCCATTTGTTGTCTTGTTTGCTGCGGTATTGATCTTTGTGTTGGTCACAGTTGATCCTGCAAGAATGCTTCTTCTTATGGCTGTGACTTATTGTTTCTCGGGGCCGGTGGCCTGGGTTTTCGGCCTTTTGCGCGCACAAAAGGCCGAAAAAGCGCCGCCTGCGGAGGCTAATAAAGACTCTGCGGAGTAAAAAATCAAAGCATTAATAAAAAAGAGCTTGCGCGGATGATTTAAGTGCCTATAATGCGCGCCTCCTCACGGGGTAAACGTCATCGAGAAGGGTTTCTAGGGCGTCCGTTGAGTAGGTCAAGTTGTTGTTTTTAAAGTGTTTTTATCTTTAAGGTTATTTGATCACTCGCTTGCAAAGCGTTTGGCGCTGCGTATAATGCGCGCCTCGCTCAGTCAGGCTGAGGGCAGGATGATTCGTTATTCATTCGGGTTGTTTGGTTGGTTGTTTATCTTCGGATAGGCCACCGAAAAAACACTGAAAAATAAATCGAAAAAAAGCTTGCAAGCAACACTGAAAAGCGTAGAATTCGCAACCCCGATACGGCGCAGCCGGAAAGGGTAAAGGATAAGAAGCTTAACGCTCTTATCGCTTTTTAACAAGACAGATCAAGCAAAGCGTGTGGGCGCTTGTGTAATTGTAAGTAAAAAATTAACGCAAGTGACCACAGCAGCAGTAATGCAGCAGTATTAACGTTAAGAATTATTTTTTGATGTTAAAAGTTATTTGCGTTCAAAAAGATTTGATCTCATCTATCGCTTCGGTGATGAAGAGATTGCTATATTTAAACTGAAGAGTTTGATCATGGCTCAGATTGAACGCTGGCGGCAGGCCTAACACATGCAAGTCGAGCGCGAAAGGTCTTCGGACTGATTAGAGCGGCGGACGGGTGAGTAATGCTTGGGAATCTACCTAGTAGTGGGG